>DJQK01000070.1 GCA_002437575.1 Clostridiales bacterium UBA6388
TCTTGCCGGTGCCGTTCGGAAGAACGATGGCGCCGCGGACCTGCTGGTCAGCGTGACGGGAGTCAACGCCGAGCTTGATGTGAACTTCGACGGTCTCGTCGAACTTTGCCTTTGCGGTCTTGACGACCAGATCCATGGCGTCTGCCACTTCGTACTGCACGCTGCGGTCGATCAGCTTCGCGCTGTCGACGTATTTTTTACCTTTGAACAATGTAATATCCTCCTTAGTGGTGATGCGGAATAATCCTCCCACATATTTATGAGGTCCGGCCTTCAGCCGGAATACCTCGGGTCAAGCAGAATCAGTCGACAACAACGATACCCATGCTGCGGCAGGTGCCTGCAACCTGGCTCATCGCGGCTTCAATGGTGTTGGCGGTCAGGTCGGGCATCTTGCGCTCGGCAATTTCCTTGACCTGGGCCTTGGTGATGGTAGCGACCTTGTCCTTGTTGGGAACGCCGGAGCCCTTCTCGATGCCGAGAGCCTTGAGAATGAGGGTCGGGGTCGGGGGCGTCTTGGTGATGAAGGTGAAGCTGCGGTCGGCGTAGACGGTGATGACGACCGGGATCTTGAAACCGGCCTGATCCTTGGTGCGCTCGTTGAATTCCTTGATGAACTGGGAAATGTTAACGCCGTGCTGGCCAAGCGCCGGGCCGACAGGGGGCGAAGCGGTTGCCTTTGCGGCAGGGATCTGAAGCTTGATATAACCTGTTACTTTCTGTGCCATGATGAGCACCTCCTGAATAAATGTGGTGATACGCGAAGCGTATTTCTGGCGGGGTCTCCCCCTCCCACGTTCCGGTTTTGCCGGAGGTCATTCGCTGACCGGCTCGACCTGATCGAGTTCCAACTCGACGGGGGTCTCGCGCCCGAACATGGACACGGTCACGCGAACGCGGTTCTTTTCGATGTCCACCAGATCGACGACGCCGGTAAACGACGTCAGCGGGCCGTCGGTGATGCGGACGGTGTCGCCCTCGGCGTAGGCCACGACGATCTCGTGCTTTTCCACGCCGAGCTGGAGCACCTCGTCTTCGGTCAGCGGCGTGGGCTTTGTGCCCGAGCCGACAAATCCGGTGACGCCGCGGACGTTTTTGATGATGTACCATGCCTCATCGGACATGATCATCTTCACCAGCACATAGCCGGGGAAGACCTTGCGGTCAAACGTCTTGGGGCCCTTGTCCGTGATCTCGGTGACGGTCTCCATGGGGATGGAAACGACATGGATGAGATCCTGAAGATGGCGGGTCTCGATGGTTTTTTCAATGGTGGCCTTGACGGTGTTTTCATAGCCGGAATAGGTATGCACGACATACCATTTTGCTGCTTCCGCCATGACGCTGCCTAGCCTTTGACGAGAGTAATGATGCCGTTGACGACAACGCTGCCGACTGCATCAAAAACCCAAATGAAAATGCCGACGACCAGCACACAGGCCAGAACGATGAGCGTGTTGTTGATCATCTGGCTCTTGGTGGGCCATACGACCTTCTTCAGCTCGCTCTTCATCTCGCGGAACCAACGGCTGATGCGTTTGCCGGCACGCACAAAGAAGTTTTCCTTTTTTGCTTCTGCCATGATGTTACCCTTTCTGCAATGCTAAGTCATTGCCTTACTTCGTCTCGCTGTGAACGGTCTGCTTCTTGCAGAATCTGCAATACTTCTTCATTTCGAGACGGTCAGGGTCGTTCTTCTTGTTTTTCATCGTGTTGTAGTTTCTCTGCTTGCACTCGTTGCATCTGAGCGTGATCTTAACGCGCATATTCGGCACCTCCTTAAATCTTGCCTCCCTGCATGACCGCGTTCTATGGTAAATTTAGGCGACGCCGAAACTACGATGGCGCCAACGCGGCTGAAAAAACGGCATACCTATCCCTTTTTTCGCAGGTGAAGACATCTTATCATAAATGAGGCCGCAGGTCAACCGGAAATTTGAAAAAAACCGGATTTTTTTGCCCGCATTTGCTTTGCGGCGCAAAATGTGATAAACTGAAGGAAAAGAACGCGGCAGACTGCCGCAGCAGGGGAGAAACGTATGAAAGTTATGGCAATCGATCTCGGCGACGCACGCACGGGCGTGGCCGTTTCAGACGCGCTGGGAATGCTCACGGGCTCGACGAGCGTCATTGAATCGTGGAATAAGGACAAGACGGCGCAGCTGGTCGCGGAGGCGTATAAAAAATCGGGCGCGCAGCGGTTAGTCATGGGCTTTCCGCGCAACATGGACGGCTCGGAGGGGCCGCGCGCGGCGCTCTACCGCGAATTCGCCGCAAAGCTCGAGGAACTTCTGGGCGAAAAGATCGTCTTATGGGACGAGAGACGGACGACCATTGAGGCCCACCAGATCTTGTCCGACAACAATTACCGCGGCAAAAAGCGCAAAAAAACCGTCGACGCCGTGGCCGCGTCCCTCATTTTGGAGGGGTATCTCAACTATCTTCACACGCACAAGGAGTAAGATATTTCATGTTCACAGGCTACAGCGACAAAACGGTGGATTTTTTCTGGGACATCCGCCTGAATAACTCGCGCGAGTGGTTCCACCCCAGAAAGGCGCAGTTTGACGAATATATCATGGACCCCACGAAGTCGCTTTCGGCAGAGCTCTACGACTGGCTGACGGAAAGCTATCCGCAGGAGCACCTGAATCTGCACATCTCGAAAATTTACCGCGACGCCAGACGGCTGTTCGGCCGCGGCCCGCTCAAAGATCACATCTGGTTCTCGTTCCAGAACGAACTGGAAGGCCGGGAAAACGCGCCGTGTCTCTGGTTCGAGCTCGGCTGCGAGGGCTACGGCTACGGCTTCGGCTACTGGTGCCGTCCGGATGCCGCGGCCAGGTTCCGAAAGCTTGCCGATCAGGACCCGAAAGCGCTCGAAAAGCTCATCCGAAAGCTGGACAAGCAGGACGTTTTCACGCTGGAAGGCCCGGAGTACGCAAGACCCAAAGGCCACGCGGACGATCACTTAAACCACTGGTATAACCGCCGGTCGTTCTCGATTTCCTGCCATAGAAAATACGATGCGCTTTCCTATTCTCGCGAGCTTTTGGACGCGCTCAAGGAGGGCTACGCATTTTTGATGCCGTTCTATCAGTATTTCAATAAGTCCTACCGCATGGCCGATTAAAGCCGCACTTCAGGTATATTTCGTAGGGGCCGATGCCCACATCGGCCCGCGATCACGCAGGGAGGGCAGATATGAAAAAAACAAATCTCGATCATCCTTTTGGCCGCGCTTGTCATCCTGAGTCTGTGCGCCTGTGCAGAAAAAAAGAAGGAAACTTCACTCGAGCCGTATTCCACCGGATGGGATGGAGTACGCTACACCGTCACACCGATCAGCAACGACAAGGGCACCATCTCGGACGGCACAAATACGTATTCCTATCGCTATGAAGCAGACGGCAGCGGCTACAGCGTGACCTTTACCTATCCCGACGGCGAGACGTATACATGGAAGGAAAATGGAAGCAGCGCACGCGGCGAAACGAGCCTCGATTTTGACTCCGGCAAATACCCGGACGGCATGACGCTCCATAACGTGCTGGAGCGGTCTCCGTCTGCAAAGAGCGAGAAAGGATCCAAAAAAACGTGGGCTTGATCGTCTTCCTGCTGGTCATCGGCGGCATCAACACCGTGTGGCCGCAGGCGGTCTGGTATCTCGATGTCGGCTGGAAGGTCAAAGACGCCGAGCCGTCGGAAGCGGCGCTCACATCGGAGAGGGTAGTCGGCGTCGGGATCCTGATCATCGCGGCAGTGATGATCATTGCTTGAGGTTGACCGACTGCCCGGCCGTGGCTTTTGCCTCCTCTGAAAGGGGAGGTGCCCCGAAGGGGCGGAGGGGTTAATACTGCCTGCGCGTGGCCCAGAGGGCCAATGTTTTTTCTGGCAGAGACCTGCCAGCTGGTCCTTTTCCTCGACCCCATTCTTCTTAGCTGCGCAAAGAAGAGTGGTGTCGAGCCGCCAAGAAGAAGTTGCTTGGGGATAGCTGCACTGCGGTGCAGCTCCAACAAAAGGGCCGCGGCCCTTTTGAAATCCTGGGGGTTCTATATTTGCAATGCAGTAAAAGTCGGGAGTGCCCAGAAGTATCTGAGCACTCTCGTTTTCTATTTTAGGCTGTACCGGTTTGAAATGTTTTCGCACAATCCAAGTGCCGAGCGGCAGACTTTCGGTCTTTGGCCGTCACAAGGCACTTTTGCTCTGCAAAAGTCCTTGTGAGGGGGCTGCGTCGGTGTGAGGCGAGCCTCGTTGCACCACCGAAGCCCCCAGCGAAGAGAAATTTCCAGAGGAAATTTGCTCTTCGCCGGTTCAGGACTGAAAATTTGCTGCTCAGCAGGGAGATTCTGCAAAACGCTTCAAACCGGAACTGCGTCAGAGAAAGAACGAGAGTGCTCAGACACTTGTGAGCACTCCCGACTTATATTGCACTGCAAACCTAGACCCCCAAGGATTTCAAAAGGGCCGCGGCCCTTTTGTGGAGCTGCGCCGCAGCGCAGCAACTCCCCGCAATTTCTTCTTGGCGGCTCGACACCACTCTTCTTTGCGCAGCTAAGAAGAATGGGGTCGAGAAAAGGACAGTCTGGCAGGTCTCTGCCAGAATATCAATGGCCCCTGGGCCACGGCCAGGAAGTCGCCCATAAGTCTCCGCCACGGCCAGGAAGTCGCCCAAGCCCACCCCGCCGCGCACGGCAGAAACAAATCCAGCCACGGTCAGGCAGTATCCTCACTTCCTTTTTCCTTTGAAAAACACCTCGCTGATTCCTACGATCACCAGAAACCCACCAAAAAGCTTCCGCAGCAGCTCCGTTTCGACCTTGCCGGACAAAACCGCGCCCGGGATCGCGCTCAAACATCCGGCGATCGCCGCGGGGATGACGGCCCTCCATTCGATCTGTTTGTTCTTCACGTGGAAAATCAGCGAACACGCCGCGGCGGGGAGAAAGTATAAAAGATTCACGCCCTGCGCCGTGCGCTGCTCCATCGAGAGTACCGCCGTCAGCCAGACCATGAGAAGGGAGCCGCCGCCGATGCCGAAGCCGGACAAAACGCCGCACAGGAGCCCGGCCAGAACCGCGATCAGAAACTTCAGCATAAGATCAGCCTCGCGCCGCCAAATAAAATGAGCAGCCCCAGCGCGATGTGCAGAAGCCGCGCCGTGACCTTTTTGAACCAAAGCCCCGCCAACACGCCGCCGCCCGCGCCGCCGAGCAGATACGGAAGCGCGGTCTTTACGTCCAGCGCGCCGCCTTTCGCGTAGATGACGAGCGAGACGACCGTTAAGGGCAGAATGATGCTGATGGCCGTAGAAAACGCCTTCTTGTCTGGAAGCCCCACAAGCAAAACCAGAAGCGGCACAACGATCATGCCGCCGCCGGCTCCAAAAAAGCCGTTGACAAAGCCCGCGAGGCCGCCTGTGAGAAGACATTTCCAGAGCGCGAAATTTTCCTGCTGCATACAAAAACCTCCGCTTTCAAACACGCTTAGGTTTGACAGCGGAGGCGGTTTTTATTCGGCTTTGGAAGCTTGCGTCCGCTCGATGAGCGTTTGGACGATGTAGCCCGCGATCATCATGCCCGCGCACGGCGGCGCCCAGGAAACGGAGCCCGGCGGCGTGCGTTTTTCGTCCTCGCGTCCGGGGAGCTTTCGAGGCTTAACCGGCAGCTCTTCGCTGGACAGAACCGTGTGGTGGCTGATGCCGCGCAGACGAAGCTCGCGCCGCATGATCTTTGCCAGCGGACAGCCGGAGGTCTTGCTGAGGTCGGTGATGCGGAATTTTGATGGGTCGAGGCGGTTTCCGGTGCCCATCGAGCTGACGATCGGAACGCCGCGGGAGATGGCCGTTTCGATGAGGTCCAGCTTGCTTCTCGTCGAGTCGATGCAGTCGGCGATGTAGTCAAAGCCGAGGCAAAAGAAATCCTCGCGGTTTTCCGGCTCGTAGAACACAGGAAGCGCCATCACGCGGCAGTTTGGGTGAATATCCCGGATCCGTTCGGCCATCACGTCGGTTTTTCTTCTTCCGAGCGTTGAATGCAGGGCGACAAGCTGCCGGTTGAGGTTCGTGAGGCTGACCTCGTCGTGATCGACGAGCGTAATAGCCCCGACGCCCGCTCTGGCCAGCGCCTCGGCTGCAAAGCTGCCCACGCCGCCGACGCCGAAGACGGCCACGTGCGACGCTGCGAGGATCTCCAGCGCCTCGTCTCCAAGAAGCATCCGTTCACGGTCAAATTGTGTTTCCATAGCGGTCTCCTGCATATGACAAGAGCCGCCTTTTGGCGGCCCTTGCGGATAGGTTACTTGGTGACAAAGCGCATACCGAAGGAATTGGTCTCGTAGCTGGCTCCGTCGGTGACGGAGGTGAGCCATTCGGTGTACGCGTTGCCGCGCATGGCATCGGCGACGAGCTTGAGCTTGTAGTTCGAGCCGAAGCCGGAGAAGTACATGACATGGTAGCCGTAGCTGCTCTCGACGATGCCGGTGTCGCCGATCTGGCGGCTCTTATCGAAGCACCAGTTTTCAAACGCCTCGACCATCTGGCCCGGGGTGATGTCCTCATAGCGGGCGGATTCTGCGGCCGTGCCGTCTGCGTAGGCGGCGTCTCCGATGGCGGCAAAGGCCTCTTCGGTGTGTTCGCCGGCCTCATACTGGGCAAGAAGGTCTTCTGCGGTCGCTTTCGCGGTCGCCATGGCCTCTTCGTCCGTGGTGTCGGACACGGAGATCAGAATGTGGCGGACGTTCGGCAGCTGATAGTCGTGGGTGTCGCGGCCTTCGAAAATGGCAATATAGTACGTGCCGCTGGTTTCAACGCAGGTGGCGTCGCCGACCTGACGGTCAGCTTCAAACAGCCAGTCGGACAGCTCCGAGTCTTCCGTGTGGCTGACGTCGGTGCGCAGGGTGTAGCTGTCGTCCTCGTAGCTTTCCTTGCTGTCCTCGGAAGCATGATCGTAGGCGGCCTGGATGAACGCTTCGTCGCCTTCCTCGGCGGCGGCCAGCATTTCGTCGGCAGCGGTCTTCTTGAGCTCGGCGAGCTTCGTTTCGTCTTCCTCGTCAAACAGGCCGTCGGTCACGGCAAAGACGCGGTAGTCGACGGTGTCATACTTGTTGGGGTCGGCGGCATAGTCGGCCTCGAGCTCCTCGTCGGTATAGACGGGCTTGTCATAGACCTCCTGCGAATAGTTGTTCGCAAGGGTCTCCATCTCCAGAAATGCGCGGAAATTCTTCTCGTTGCAGCCCGTGCCGTACTGCGCGGTGAGATAGGCGTTCAGACTCGAGTAGCCGTAGGCCGGCGCGTAGGTGCGGAGATTTTCGATCGTCGCGTCGATGCTCGTCTGATCGTCCTCGGAAAGCGACGCGCCGTTTGCCACGGCCTCGTCGTAGATCGCGTACATCCGCGCGGCGTTGTCCAGACCCTGCTCCAAGAGCGTGTCGGCCCAGGTGACGCCGTTTTCTTCATCGTAATACTGCTCGTCGAGCGGTGTGTTGGAGTCGATGATATAGCTCATCATGTCGCCGTACTGATTGCTCAGCGTGGCGTAGGCTTCTCTGTAGAAGTAGTTCACCTCAGCCGGGGTCAGGTTGTGGCCGTCGACGGTCGCGGCGGTGGTGTGGGCGGCAAAATAGCCGCTGGTCAGCATGGAGAAAAAGGTGACGATGGCAATTACCAGTACAAGGCAGACGATGCCGATGGTCCATTTCAGCCCCTTGCTCATGCCCTTCTTTTCAGGCGCGGCAGGCGTTTCGCCGGAAGCGATCTGCTCTTTGCGCTTGTTCTTTTCGCGCGATGCGCTCATTCAGGATCATTCCTCTCGTGTATTGTTGCGGCATCACCGCACAAGCTCGCGCCGATGCCTTCCGTTTCGCCCGCAGGCGGCACGCAAAGTATTATACAGAAAAAGCCACGCACTTGCAAGCGTTTCTTTCGGAAATTCAAAATTTCATAATAATTTCGAAGAATTCTGCCGGAAACCGGGAAAACTGCAAAAAAGCCGGGCTCTGGAAGAGCCCGGCGGCTCCGCTGACCGGAACAATACCTATCAGCCCGCAAGTGTGGAGTTTTGTCCCGCCGGGACAAAACTCTGCGCGCAGTCGGGCTGCACGTATTTTCTGGGAGAAGCATTGCTTCTCCCAGAAAATACAATATCGTCACAAACAATGTTTGTGACGATATCGCTCCCCGCGAAGGCCGTGCGGCTCCAATTATAACCTGCACGAAAGGGCAGGTGGGTCGCCTCTCCGATGCTTCTCTGCTTCCAACGTCCACCACCGGTCAGAGCCGTGGGCGGGAGGCCTGCAATCGACACCGGAAGCTCCGGCGTCCCCTGGTTATAATGTGGGTTTAAGTGGAACCGTCACGCACCCCGCAGGGAATTTTGTTAAGGCAGCACCACGCGGTTCGTCTGCGAGCCTCGCCGGATCTTTTCCGCCAATGCGGCGGTTTGAAAAACGAGAAATACACAAAGTATTCCTTCGTTTTCCAAACCTTGCCTTGACGAAAAATCTCTCGCCGAGGCTTCTTGCCGAATCGTGTGATCCTGCCTTGGTATTCTTTATTCTATTCTTCAGACTCGGTTTCTTCGCCTTCGTCCTCGTCCTCGTACATGAGGTCCATCAGGGCGTTATAGACGGCCTCAAGCTCGTCGTCATCGTCGATGGTGACAAGAATTTCCTCGCCGTTTTCCTCGACGGCCTTGAGAATGCTGACCTCGAGGTCTTCCTCGCTGCCGTCGTCGTCGGCAGGGACCAGCGCCAGATATTTGCTGCCTTCATACTCCAGCTCCGCCAGGACCTCCAGCTCGTATTCCTTGCCGTCTTCGTCGGTGATGGAGATAAAATCGCTTCCGTATTCTTCACTCATATGTGCGTCCTCCGCATGAATCGTTCTTGCCCTTATTTTACTCGTACATGGAAGTAAAATCAAGTAGAAATTTGCCGGGGCGTATTCTTTCAACCCCAATGCGACCGGCAGCGAGGAATTTTCGTGGTGAGCAAGACATTTTTTGCAGGAATACTGACGTATTTCAAGGAAAAATGGCGCAGCGCAGCGCGAAAAGGCCCGCTGTCCGGGTGCGTTGAGGGGCGGAAGAAGGAACTCTAGGAGCAAAAATCCTCCAGCGCACGCGTCAGCGCCGCGCGGTCCGGAAGGACGAGTCCCTGCGACAAAAGCTCCCGGTCGCGCGGAAAGGGCAGGGCGCTTACGCTTTTTCCGGCGTCTGCATAGGTGCTGTTTCCGGTCTCGCGCCAGCACACGCGCCCGTCTTTTACCGTCAGCAGGAAAAAGAGCGAAAACAGGACTGTGCAGAAAATCGAAGTTCGTTTCAAGGCAAGGCCTCCTTTTTTCGTTAGCGTGTGCGTTTGCGCTTCGCTTGATGCAAAGAAATGACGGATATATTCATATTTTGTTTCCAAACTAATTGACAGGTATGATATAATGTACCGATGAAAATTAAATTGGCAGAGTGCGCCTGAAAACAAAGAAAAAAGGCGCTTGGATAGATGGAGGAAAACCATGCGAGCACAAAACAACAATACCCCTTCCGCGGGCAGAAGGATCCTTCGCGGCGTCGGCCGGACGCTCGGCACCATGTTTCTGGTGCTGTTTCTGACGACGCTGATCTTTGCGTGCCTGTTTGCCCTTTACGTCAAAAACGATCTGTCCGCACAGGTCGACTCCATCGACGGCTTCACGCTCGACCAGACCTCGGTCATCTACTATGAAGACCCGAAGACGGGCCAGGACGTCGTGCTGCGCAAGCTCTACGGCGGCGCGAACCGGACGTGGGTCAAATACGAGGACATCCCCAAAAACCTCATCCATGCCTGCATCGCCATCGAGGACAAGCGCTTTGAGGACCATCAGGGCGTCGACTGGGTCACGACGCTGAAGGCCTGCGTCAAAATGTTCCTCGGGCGCGGCGAGGCCGGCGGCTCAACGATCACGCAGCAGCTCGTCAAGAATATCACCGGCCGCGACGAGGTGACGGTGCGGCGCAAGCTCGTTGAGATCTTCAGCGCGCTGGAGCTGGAAAAGCGCTACACGAAAAAGCAGATCATGGAGCTGTATCTCAACGTCATCGCGCTGGGCGAAAACTGCGAGGGCGTGGAGTCCGCGTCGCAGGTCTATTTCGGCAAGAGCGTGAGTGAACTCGACCTTGCCGAGTGCGCCGCACTCATCGGCATCACGAATAACCCCTCCATTTACGATCCGTATATCAACCCCGAAAAGAACAAGGAGCGGCAGGTCATCATCCTCGACGAAATGCTCCACCAGAACTATATCACGCAGGAGCAGCACGACAAGGCCGTGGCCGAAGAGCTCGTGTTCCACAACGCAAGCGGCGAGGAATCCGGCGAAGAGGACTACTATTCCTACTTTGAAGATCAGGTCATCAACGACGTTGTGCGCGATCTGAGCGAAAAGACCGGGTATGAAACGACCATCGTGCGCAAAATGCTCATGACCGGCGGCTATAAAATCTATTCAACGCTCAATCCCGACGTGCAGGCGGCAGTCGAAAAGACCTACGAAGATCTCGACAATATCCCCAAGACCGCAAGCTCGCAGCAGCTCCAGTCCGGCATCGTCGTCATCGACAACAAAACAGGAGACGTCGTAGCCGTGGCCGGCGGCGTGGGCGAAAAGCAGGGAAGCCTGATTTTGAACCGCGCCACGCAGAGCTATCTCTCCCCGGGCTCGACCATCAAGCCCGTGTCTGTCTACGCGCCCGCGCTGGAGCTCGGCATCGTCACGCCCGCGACGGTCATGGACGATACGCCCTACTCGTTTACCGACTCGAGATACTGGCCCAAAAATTCTGACTCGGTGTACAGAGGCCTTATGAGCATCTCCGAGGCGGTGAGCCTGTCTATCAACACCATCCCGGTCAAGCTCGTCGCGCAGATGACGCCGGAATACTGCTTTGACTTCGCGAAGGAGAAAATGGGCCTTTCCACGCTCGTTTCTTCTTATGTCAACGCCGCGGGAGACACGTTCTCGGATATCGACCTTGCGCCGTTGGCCATGGGCGGGCTCACCAAGGGCGTCACGGTCAAGGCGATGGCGCAGGCGTATGCGGCCTTTGCCAACGAAGGCGTCTGGCGCGAGGCAAGAACGTACACGAAGGTCGTCGATTCTGACGGCAAGGTCGTGCTGGATAACACGCAGGAGTCGCACGTTGCGATGAAGGACATGACCGCGTGGTATATCACCGATATGCTGGAAAACACCGTCGAAACCGGCACCGGTACGGCCGCGCAGCTGGAGAACATGACCGTCGCCGGAAAGACCGGCACCACCACGAGCGATTTTGACCGGTGGTTCGCGGGCTACACGCCGTACTACACCGGCGTCGTCTGGTGCGGCTATGACGATCCCGAGGAGGTCGTGCTGACCGATTCGTCGACAAACCCCGCGATCGTTTTGTGGCAGAAGGTCATGGCGCAGGTCCACGACGGCCTTGCAAATAAGGAATTCAACAAACCGACGAACGTCGTTGAGTGCACGGTCTGCCGCGACAGCGGCCTTCTTGTGACCGACGCGTGCCGTGAAGACCCCAGAGGCGACCGCTCCGTCACTGTACAGCTGAGCCTCTACGACGTGCCGACGGAAAACTGCGACGTCCATAAGGAAGTGAAGATCTGCGGCGCGTCGGGCCACGTGGTCAACGAATACTGCG
Organism: Clostridiales bacterium UBA6388; assembly: GCA_002437575.1. Classification (GTDB taxonomy): domain Bacteria; phylum Bacillota; class Clostridia; order Oscillospirales; family Oscillospiraceae; genus CAG-170. Next base: position 11,676 of record DJQK01000070.1, read on the forward strand.
AGCAGGTCGAAGGCAACACCACGAAGACCGTGGGCCTTCTCGACGTTTCGCGGGCCTTCCCGGTGCGCGGCATCGTCGTGCAGGATCAGGCCTACGCCGTGCCGAACGATTCCGTGCCGAACGGCTATTACCCGGCCCTGAGCCCCGACGTGGACGCGATCAACGTCGAGTGCTATATCCACACGCGGGACGATCTTCCCGAGCCCGAAGCGCCCGAGGAGGACGAAGAAGAACAAAGCGGCAGCCGGATCTCGAGCGTCGTGCAGGGCCTTCTGAACGGCTCGAACGCACAGACCGGCGGCAATGAATAGAGCAGGAGAACAGTATGTGGCTTTCAGACGAATGGAAAGACTATGAAGTGATCGACACGTCCGCGGGAGAAAAGCTCGAGCGCTGGGGAAAGTATATCCTCGTCCGGCCCGACCCGCAGGTCATCTGGTCGACGCCAAAAAATCATCCCCTGTGGCGAAAATACGACGCAAAATACAGCCGCTCCAATACCGGCGGCGGCAAATGGGCGAATCTGCGCCTTCCCGAGCAGTGGCAGGTGCGGTATAAAGAGCTGACGTTCAACGTCAAGCCCATGAACTTCAAGCACACCGGCGTTTTCCCCGAGCAGGCGGCGAACTGGGATTTTGCAATGGAAAAGATCCGAAACGCAGGCCGGCCCATCAGCGTTCTCAATCTCTTTGCCTACACCGGCGGCGCGACGATCGCGTGCGCAGCGGCCGGGGCAAGCGTCTGCCATGTGGACGCGGCGAAGGGCATGGTCGCCTGGGCGAAGGAAAACGCCAGATCGTCCGGACTCGAGGACAAGCCCATCCGCTGGATCGTCGACGACTGCGGCAAATTTGTCGAGCGGGAGATCCGGCGCGGCCGGCGCTATGACGCGATCATCATGGACCCGCCGAGCTACGGACGCGGCCCTTCGGGCGAGGTCTGGAAGCTGGAGGAGAACCTCTATCCGTTTGTGGAGCTCGTGAGCAGAGTTCTGAGCGACGATCCGCTGTTCGTGATCATCAATTCCTACACCACGGGCCTGGCTCCGTCGGTGCTGGGCTACATTTTAGATACGCTGGTCTCCAAAAACTACGGCGGAAGGACGTGCTGCGACGAGCTGGGCCTGCCTGTAACGAACACGGGCCTCGCGCTTCCGTGCGGCAGCACCGGCCGGTGGACAAAGGATCAAAACTATGGCAAATGCAATTGAGATCAAGGATCTGGTCTATTCCTATTCCGACGAGCAGGAAACTGCGCACCGTGTCTTTGACGGCCTGAACCTGACCATCGAGCAGGGAAGCTTTGTGGCCGTTCTGGGACACAACGGCTGCGGCAAATCGACGCTGGCCAAGCACTTGAATGCGATCCTGCTTCCCGAGAGCGGCAGCGTCACGGTCTACGGACTCGACACGCGGAACGAAGAGAATCTTCTCGCCATCCGCCAGCAGGTCGGCATGGTATTCCAGAACCCTGACAACCAGATCGTCTCGAACGTCGTAGAAGAAGACGTGGCGTTCGCGCCCGAAAATCTCGGCGTTCCATCGAAGGAAATTCAAAAGCGCGTAGACGCTGCGCTGGACGCGGTCGGGATGCTGAGCTACAAAAAGTACGCGCCGCACCTTCTTTCCGGCGGACAGAAGCAGCGCGTGGCCATCGCGGGCGTTCTTGCGATGCAGCCGAAGACCATCGTTCTTGACGAGCCGACGGCCATGCTCGACCCGCAGGGAAGACAAGAGGTCATCTCGATCGTCCAGAAGCTCAGCCGGGAGCAGGATATCACGGTCGTTTTGATCACGCACCACATGGACGAAGCGGCGGAGGCTGACCGTGTGATCGCGATGGACGATGGAAAGATCATCGCCGACGGCACGCCGAAGCAGGTCTTTACGCAGATCGATCTACTTAAAAGCGTGGGGCTTACGGTGCCGCACACGACGCAGCTTCTATACGCTCTGCGCTGCGATGGCTGCGAGCTTTCCTTAGATGCGCTTTCGGTCGATGAATGCGCGCAGGCGATCTACAGGGAAATTTTACGGGCGAGGGCCTGAGTTTTGGAGGATAAACGGTTGGAGCCTGTATTGGAAGTAAAAGAGCTCTCGCACGTCTACGGCGAACAGACGCCGTTTGAGCACGTGGCGCTGGACAAGGTGAGCCTGTCCGTTTGCAAGGGCGAGTTCGTCGGCCTCATCGGGCACACCGGCTCGGGAAAATCGACGCTCATCCAGCATCTGAACGGCCTTTTGAAGCCCACGAGCGGGCAGGTTTTGTTCGAGGGAAAAGACGTCTGGTCGGACGCGAAGCTGACGCGGCAGCTGCGGTTTCACGTGGGACTGGTGTTTCAGTACCCGGAGTATCAGCTTTTTGAAGAGACGGTCTTTCAGGACATCGCCTTCGGCCCGAAAAATATGGGCTTGCCCGAAGACGAGATCCGCCAGCGCGTGCTAAGAGCGGCGGGCTTTGTCGGCATTTCGAAGGCAGAGCTGGATAAATCGCCGTTCGACTTATCGGGCGGCCAGAAGCGAAGAGCCGCCATTGCCGGCGTCATTGCCATGGAGCCGGACGTTCTCATTTTAGATGAGCCGACAGCGGGACTGGATCCTGCGGGCCGGGAGAGCATTCTGGAAAATATCCGCGCCTATCAGGCCGCGCAGGGCGCGTCTGTTATCATGGTCAGCCACTCGATGGAGGAGATCGCGTCCAATGTCGACCGGCTTCTTGTGATGAACGATTCGAAGCTCGTCATGGACGCAAGCCCCGCGGAGGTTTTTGCCGAGCCCGACAAGCTCGTGCACATGGGCCTTGCCGTTCCGAAGGTGACGCAGATCCTGCTGCGGCTGCGCGCACTTGGGCTGGACGTTTCCGCGTCGGCCTTTACCGTGGAGCAGGCGGAAACGCTTTTGCTGCCGCTTTTGAAAGGGGGAAAGGCTGTATGCTGAAGGATGTAACGCTCGGCCAGTATTTCCCGGGCGAAACGGCGGTACACAAGCTGGACCCCCGAACGAAGCTGGTGCTTGTCATCGTATACATTGTGGCGCTGTTTCTGGCAAAGGGCGCGGTCTCCTACGCCGTGGTCGCCCTGTGCCTGCTCGGCGTTATCCGGGTCTCGAAGATCCATCTGAAGGTCATTTTCAAGAGCTTAAAGCCGCTGCTCCTGATTATCATTCTGACGGCGGTTCTGAACCTGTTTTACGGCTCAGGAGAGCCTATCGTGCAGTTCTGGATCTTCAAGATCACGAAGCAGGGCATCGAAAACGCCATTTTCATGGTGCTGCGCATCGCGCTTTTGGTCGCGGGCACGTTCATGCTCACCTACACCACGAGCCCCATCGCCTTGACAGACGGCCTCGAGAGTTTGCTGAGCCCGCTCAAAAAAATCGGCGCGCCGGTACACGAGCTTTCCATGATGATGTGCATCGCGCTTCGCTTTATCCCCACGCTCATCGAGGAGACCGACAAGATCATGTCTGCCCAGAAGGCAAGAGGCGCGGACTTTGAGTCCGGCAATCTTCTGTCTCGTGCCAAGGCGCTCATTCCCATTCTCGTGCCGCTGTTCATTTCGGCCTTCCGCAGAGCCGACGAGCTGGCCACGGCGATGGAGTGCCGCTGCTACCACGGCGGAGAAGGAAGGACGAAGCTGCACGAGCTGCGCTATCAAAAACGCGATTATCTCGCCTATTTCCTCGGCGCGGTGATGCTTGCCGGCGTGATCGCGCTGCGGAGCTTCGGCTTATAACAGGAGGGTCGTATGAGAAATATCGCCCTGACGCTTCGCTACCTCGGCACAGCCTATCACGGCTGGCAGGTGCAGAAAAACGATATCACCGTCGGCCAGACCTTAGAGAAGGCGGCGGCGATGGTCGTGGGCCACAAGGTCCATATCACCGGCTGCGGCCGGACAGACGCCGGCGTGCACGCAAAGGTCTACGTCGCCAATTTCCGCACCGACGCGAGAATTCCGGTCGACCGCATTCCCTATGCCTTCAACACCCACCTGCCCGGAGACATCGTCGTCACCGGCGCGATGGAGGTGCACGACGGGTTCAACGCCATCGGCTCGTGCGTCAAAAAGGAATACACGTATCTCATCTACAATTCGCCCATCAAGGACCCGTTTTATGTAAACAGAGCCTGGTTTTATCCCAAGCACCTCGACGAGGCGGTCATGCAGAAGGCCGCACAGCAGTTTGTCGGCACGCACGATTTTGCCGCCGTCCGCTCGGTCGGCACGGAGGTCAAATCCACCGTGCGCACGGTGTATTATTACGAGGTCGCACGAGACGGAGATCTCATTTCCCTTCGCGTCTGCGCCAACGGCTTTTTGTACAATATGGCGCGGGCCATGGCCGGAACGGTCGTTTACGCCGCGGAAGGGAAGTTCCCGCCCGAGGAAGTGGCGAAGATCCTGGCCAACAAAGACCGCAAGGCTGCGGGCCCCACAGTTCCGCCCGGCGGGCTGTACATGACCCAGCTCTGGTATGACGATGCAGAGGCAGTGTTCCATGTCGGATAATGTAACGAAATTTGAACCGAACCCCGGAAGGAAGATCACCAAACGGATCGCCGCGCTGGTGCTGCTGATCGTTCTGGTCGGCGGGGCGGTGACGGTGTATGTGTTCCGGGACTCTTTGAATCTGGACGCCGCGAAGCGCTTTGTGCGCTACCTGAACGTCAAGACCGATTCCACCGGCGGCAGCTTTACCTTTGACTCGCACAACGCGAATCAGTACGCGGACATGGACGGGGGACTGGCCGTTGCGTCGGTGTCGGGGCTGAGCCTGTATGATGAAAACGGAAAGGAGCTTTCCGTCGTGCAGGCAAAGCTCGAAACGCCCGCCATTCGCGCCGGAAGCGATCTTGTGCTGGCCTTCGACGTGGGCGGCAATGATCTTCTGGCCGTGAAGAAAACAGGGGAGACGGCCCTGTCTGTGACCACCCAGCAGCCGATCTTCGACGCCGATCTGGCGCAGGACGGCAGTATCTGCTATGCCGCGCAGGAGACGGGGTACAAGACCGTTCTGTACGTTTTTGATAGCAAGCAGAACCGCATTTACCGCTGGCTCTCGGCAAGCGCGTATCTGCCCATCTGCGCGGTCTCGCCGGGGGCGAAGCAGTTGGCCGCGGTGTCCTTTGGGCAGAAGGACGGTATGTTTTCTTCGACGCTGCACATTTTTGATACGGCAAGTGAACAGGCCGGGCTGACTGCCGAGCTCGGCACGGATCTCATTTACGATCTGACGTTTCTGGACGCGGATACCCTCTGCGCCGTGGGCGAGACGGGGCTTCAGTGGATGGATGCCGCCGGAGACCGCCTCGCGAGCTACACCTATGACGGCGCGTATCTCAAGGACTTTGATTTCGGCGGCGAGGGATTTGTGTCTCTGGTCGTGAATATGTATAAGGCGGGCAGCCACTGCACCGTCGTGACCGTCGACAAAACCGGCGCGGAGCTCGGAAAGGAAGCGTTCGACACACAGATCCTCGATTTTTCGGCGGCTGGGAGCTATCTTGCCGTTCTGACGGCGGAAAAGCTTCAGATCTTTGACAGCGCCATGCAGCTTTACCATGAGCAGGCCAACACGGCCAGCGCGACGAACGTCGTCATGCGCGCCGACGGCTCGGCCATTTTGCTCGGCGGCGGCCACGGCGAGATCGTTCTGCCTTGAATTTTCAGTTTCGTCATATATTGGCGTTGGATTTGTTCACAATTGCGTGCTATACTCTGCTTAAAAATGATCCTATTTTCTAGGAGACAGCGATATGAAACCAACCTTATGTACCAAATGCAAAAAGAATATGGCCGTGGTCTTCATCACGAAGATCGAAAACGGCCAGACCATCAACGAAGGCTACTGCCTCAAGTGTGCCAAAGAGCTTGGGCTCAAGCCCGTGGACGACATGATCAGCCGCATGGGCCTGACCGACGAGGACTTAGACAATCTCTCGGGCGAAATGCTCGGCGCGATGAACGGCCTGGAAAACCTGATGTCCGGCCAGCACGAGCCGGAAGACGGCGAGGAAGACGAAGACAGCGCCTCGCAGACCGCGACCTTCCCATTTCTCAACAAGCTCTTTGGCAGCAGCGGAAATAACGCGAATTCCGACGTTCCCGCCCCGCAGGAGCAGGAGTCTCGCGTGAACCAGACGCGCGGCGAAAAGTCCAACGGCCAGAAGAACAAAAAGCGCAAATTCCTCGACACCTACTGCCAGAACCTCACGCAGAAGGCGCGCGACGGCGGGCTTGACCGCATCGTGGGAAGAGACGTGGAAACCGAACGCGTCATCCAGATCCTGAACCGCCGCCAGAAAAACAACCCCTGCCTCATTGGCGAGCCCGGCGTCGGCAAAACGGCCATCGCAGAGGGCTTGGCGCAGCGCATCGTCGACAAGGAGGTTCCCTACAAGCTGCAAAGCAAAGAGGTCTACCTCATGGACCTGACTGCGCTCGTTGCGGGCACGCAGTTCCGGGGCCAGTTTGAAAGCCGCATGAAAAGCCTCATCGACGAGGTCAAAAAGCTCGGCAACATCATTCTCGTCATCGACGAGGTGCACAACCTGGTCGGCGCGGGCGATGCCGAGGGCTCGATGAACGCGGCCAATATTCTCAAACCCGCCCTTTCCCGCGGAGAAATTCAGGTCATCGGCGCGACGACGTTCGACGAGTACCGCAAGTACATCGAAAAGGACTCTGCGCTCGAGCGGCGCTTCCAGCCCGTGACGGTGAACGAGCCGACGATCGAAGAGGCCGTCGCCATCCTGCGCGGCATTGCGCACTATTATGAAGCGTTCCACGGCGTGGAAATTCCGCCCGAGATCGCGCGGCAGGCCGTTATTCTGTCCGAGCGGTATATCACCGACCGGTTCCTGCCCGACAAGGCCATCGACCTTTTAGATGAAGCGTGCTCGGACGTGAACCTCAAAAATAAGTCCATCGGCAAGCTCGAAGCGCGCAGAAAAGAGCACGCGGACTACGACCTGGAGCTGGGAATGCTCCTTGAAAAGGCCGAAAAGACGGACGAAGATTTTGCCCGTATGGCAGAGCTTCGCAGCCGGAATTTGCAGCTTGATAAAGAAATTGCCGTTCTGGAAGAAGAGCCGAAGCCGGTTTTGACGATGGAGAATCTGGCGCGTATTATTGAGCTCTGGACGAAGATCCCCGCCAGCAAAATTCGGGCGCAGGAGTATGAGCAGCTGGAGCAGCTCGACGCGCGGCTCAAAACGCACATCGTCGGCCAGGACGAGGCGATCGCCGCCGTGACCGCAGCCATCCGCAGAAATCGCGTGGGCATCTCGCCCAAGAAGCGGCCGGTGTCGTTCATCTTTGTCGGCTCGACAGGCGTGGGCAAAACGGAGCTGGTCAAGTGCCTGGCAAACGAAATGTTCGAGTCTGTGGAGTCTCTGATCCGGCTCGATATGTCCGAGTATATGGAAAAGCACTCGGTCTCCAAGCTCATCGGTTCGCCTCCGGGCTACGTGGGCTACGACGAGGCAGGGCAGCTGACCGAGAAGATCCGAAGACGCCCATACTCGGTCATCCTCTTTGACGAGCTGGAAAAGGCACACCCGGACGTTCTGAACATCCTGCTTCAGATTCTGGACGACGGCCGGATCACCGACGCGCAGGGAAGAGTCGTGAATTTTGAAAACACGATCATCATCATGACCTCCAACGCAGGCTCAGACCGCAAGGACGGCTCGGTCGGCTTCGGCAAGAGCCTTTCCGAGCAGACGCAGGAAAAGACCATCAAGGCGCTCTCCGAGTTCCTACGGCCGGAGTTTATCAACCGCGTGGACGAAGTCATTTCGTTCAACAAGCTCACGGAAGAAAACTTCCGCGCCATCGCGGGCATCATGCTGACGGAACTCAAAACGGCGCTTTCTGAGCGCGGCATTGCTTTTACGTGGGACGAGAGCGTGATCGACGCGCTGGTCCAGAAGTCCTATTCCGTGACCTACGGCGCAAGAAATCTCCGCCGGACCATTCAAAAAGAGCTCGAAGACCCCATCGCTCAGAAGATCATCGAAAGCTTCGTGACGCCCATCCGCACGCTAAACGCCTCTGCCGACGAGGCAGGTAATTTCGCCGTGACCGGAGAATGAAAAAAGCCGCCTTCAAGAGCGTTGACATAGGAAAACAAGCAGAAACCCAGTAAAATCAACGCTTTTAAGGGCGGAGGGCAAACAGGTTAGCTCAAAATTGAATAACCAAGCGTCAAAAGGGATGTTACCGCAAGGCAGCATCCCTTTTCGCATACGCCCACGCCGTAGATTTTAAGAAAAGTCTACGGCGTTTTTTTCTGCCCAAATCTGAACAGCCGTGCGTTTGAAATGCTCATGCGGGGAAAGACCGGCTTTGACCGCTACGAAAACGGCGGCTGTGCCGACTGTGAGGATTGCAATACCTGTCACTTTTACCGTCCGCATTGGAAGTATCAGTTCTGTGTGTACGCGGAATGTCTGTATGAGCCGGGCAGGCTGACCGTTCTCCGGCGCGGCACGGCGAAGTGAGCGAAAGGAGCTGATAACCTATGGCAGTATTTCGGGTGGAACGCAACAGCGGGTACACCGTCATGTCAAACCACCATCTGCGAAATAAGGAGCTGACCTTGAAAGCCAAGGGGCTGTTATCGCAAATGCTGTCCCTGCCGGAGGATTGGGACTATTATTACGCCAATGAAGCCGGTATCTACTCTGAAAAGGATCTCGGTCCTCTGGCAAACTACATTGACTATGAGCGCTATGGGCGCGACATTGCGATGGATGAACAGGGACGTTTCGCCGATGAGGGTTATGTCCGCGTCGCAAGCGAACGCTGGGACAGGCAGTTTGACGGTGAGCTGGATGATATTCCAGGCGAATACCGGATCACCGGCTCAGGGGAAGATGCCGAGCGTGACAACACCCTTGCCGTTCTCGTCGTAGAGCCGGGAATAGAGCCTTATG
>DJQK01000083.1 GCA_002437575.1 Clostridiales bacterium UBA6388
CCATGATCTTGTAGCCCTCGGGGATGAGGCCGAGGTCCTTCATGATCTTCGTGCCGTAGGCTGCCGCTGCCATGCCGCCTTCCTGATCGGAAGCGCCGCGGCCGTAGATGATATCGTCGGTCTCGTAGCCCTGATAGGGGTCGGCCTCCCAGTTGTCGCGGTTGCCGATGCCGACGGTGTCGATGTGCGAGTCGATGGCGATGATCTTGTCGCCCGTGCCCATCCAGCCGATAACGTTGCCGAGCTTGTCGAACTCGACCTTGTTGTAGCCGAGCTTCGTGAGCTCTTCTGCGATGCGCTTGACGACGCCCTCTTCCTCGCAGGACTCGGACGGGATAGCGATCATATCGCGCAGGAATTTTGCCATGTCGGCCTTGTAGCCTTCCGCAGCCTGTCTGATTGCTTCATAGTTCATACTACCGGTAACCCCCTGTTATATCGATTAGATGTCGTTCTTTTTGAAAGCACCTTTTGCTGTATCCATCATACCACAAGAAAAATCATTGTCAAACAAAATTTTTGATTACCTAAAAATTTTTTCGTTTGCACGATTTTAACGGCTTTTTCTGTGGAAGTTTCACAAAAGGCTTGTTGCAAACGCGGGCGCGGTGTGCTAACATAAATAGAACGAACAAGCGAAAGAAGGGCGGACCATGCCGATCCCGGAGGGCAGCGGTATCATCAACAGAAAATTTGCCAGGCAGGCGGTCTATGAGACGCTGCGCGACTGGATCATCACAGGCGTTTTAGAGCCGGGCGAAAAAATTCTCGATCAGGAGCTCGGCGAGTACTTCAGCGTCAGCCGCACGCCGGTGCGCGAGGCCTTGCAGCAGCTGCAAACGCAGAAGCTCGTGCAGATCATGCCGGGCCGGGCCACGGTCGTCGCGCCGCTGGACGTGCAGGACATCGAAAAATGCTACCGGCCGCTGGCAGAGCTCGAGGCGCTGGCGGCGGAGCTTGCGTGCGGGCATTTGTCCGAGGACGATTTTTTTGAGCTCGAGTACACGCTCCGGCAGTCGGCTGACGCGGCGCAGAAGGACGACGCCGTGACCGTGGTCGGCTGCGACGAGCGCTTTCACACCTACATCGTGGACGCGGCGGGGAACGAATATCTCTCGGAACTTACCAATACGCTGCTTCTGCACATCCGCCGGATCAAGTATCACTATTTCCATCTGGCCTCCATGCGGCAGGCATCTGCCCAGCAGCACAGCGAGATCTTGCAGGCGCTTCGCCAGAGCGATGCGGCAAGCTCCAAAACGCTTATGCGAGAGCACTGGCTCAGCGCCATGCGCGGCTGTCTGGGCGAGACGGTGGCGTATTTGAGAAGTCTTGAAGAACCGACGAACGCGCAGCGTTAAAGGGAAGGAAAACGGATATTCCATGAAAAACGTTCCTTCATAAATGGAAGGTTTTCATAGGAAGATCAGTAGGAGACGAGGCTCGCGTTTTGATTCAAAAAACGCGGAACCTTTCTGAGAAAAGAATTTCATCAGAAAACAGGATTACTCGACCGGGATCGCGACGGACGGATAAAAAGATACACCAAGGGCATCAAACGCAGCGCGATCTCCATTTGCAGCGCGGTTTTACCCGCCTTCCGTTTCGTCCCCGAGCCATGCAATGGCCCGGCAGGGTGCGCCGTCGCTGGTTTTTACTTTGATGGGCAGGCAGGCAAAGCGGAAAAGCCTGTCTCCGCAGAGCTCTAAATTTTTGAGATTTTCGATGTTCACGATGTCCTTCTGCGCGAAAAGCGCCTTATGCCGCGGAAGATTTTCGTCTGTGATGGGATCGAGGCCAATGACGTCAAAACCGATGCCCTTGTAAGCTCCGTCCAGAACATACTGCAAAACGTCTTCGTCGATGCAGGGATAGTCGCCGAAGTACGCATCGGTTCCCCAGTATTTGTCCCAGCCGAGGCAGAAGAGCAGAAAGTCGGCTTTTTCTGCCTTATCGCCGTATTTCCGGAGCTCTTTTATCGTAATGGACTCGCCGGGCCCAAGATGGCGGCAGTCGACGACAAGCGCGCGGCCCGCGAACTGTTCGGCGGGAAAGGCGTCGAGCGTCGTTCTTCCGGGGAACAGGTGCGCCGGCGGGTCGATATGCGTGCCGGTGTGGGAGTAAAAGGACAACAGCGTTTCCTGAAAACCGTCTTTTTTATACGTGTTGGCAATGGTCAACTGCGGCGGCTCGGTGCCGGGATAGACCGGCATGGTTTCGTTGATCGTGTGCGTCAGGTCGATGACTTTCATGGAAAGACCCTCTCTTTCTTCGTCAGTTTCTACTATTTTACGATTCTTCTGCCCAAAAGGAAAGTCCCAACACAAAAATCCGCCGCTTACGCCGTATTTCAGACCATTACCGGTTGAAGGACCGACGGCGAGGAATTTTTGCGCTGCGCAAGACATTTTTTTCGCAGGAATACTGACGGATTGCAGGGGCAGCACCGCCAAGGGCGGGTACGAGCAAAGCAACGACGTCGCCGCCGTCAGCGCGTGGATCGAGGATAACGGCTATGATTACGCTGGGCCGATGCTCGATATTTATCACGTCAGCCCCCACGAGACGCAGAACCCCGGCGAGTTCGTCATCGAGGTCTGCTTCCCGGTCAGAAAGAAGCAGTAACAAAGAAACCCGCGGATGGTTTTTGAGCCGTCCGCGGGTGCTTTCTATAAGGTTTTGGCGATTTCTTCGGGGAGCGTCTGTCTGCACAGGGCGGCGTAGCGTGCGCTTTCCTTGAGAAAGGGGGCTGCGCCGGGAAGATTTTTGAGCTGCGTGAGGAAGATGAGAAGCTCGTGTCCGGCGCCGAAGGTCTCGTACACGAAGGCCAGAGCGTTATCCAGCTTTCGGGCCGTTTTTTCGCGGAGCGCCTGCGCCTGCGCGGCAAGGGTCTGCGCTTCCTGTTCCAATGCGCTCGTATCTTCCGCACCGCGAAGCAGCGCATGGAGCTTTGCGGCAAACCGGCGTTCGGCCGATTCCTCCGCCGCAGGCAGAACGCCGAGGTCTTTTCGAAGCTGCATGGCGGCTTCTCTTCGCGAAAGATTCTGCCTTGCAGCGGAAAGCGGGTCTTTTTCGTTTTTGATCGCTGCGCAGAAGCTCGAAACGCTGCCGGACAGCGCCGCAGTCCGCCGGTAAGCGTCCAATTCCCGCGAGACGGCGTGGAGCAGAAATTCCGCTGCCGCCAGACGCGCGTCAAAGGAAAGCTGCCGCAGCTCCGGTGCGCCGCAGGCGCTTTGGCCCATCAGAATTGCCGTCAGGTCCAGTCTATTTTGCAGACTCGCATAGAGCGCAAAAAACGCGGCGAAGGACGAAGAAATTTCCGCGTGCTGCAAAAACTCGCCGAACAACGCGGCGTTTTCTTCAAAGCCGAGGCGCTCATAGCTGTATAAAGCTTCCGACAGGTCCTCCCAGCCGCGGGCGGTGACGAAGCTGCGGCCTCTGGCGTGCGGCTCGACGATGTAAAAATGCTCGGGGTTCAGCTCAAGATACGATAAAACCGCCGGATGAAGACCCTTCGCGTGCGCGTAATCGCGCCAGATGGGGTAGCTTTCCGTGATCTCCAGAAGCCTCACGCGGTCCATCGTAACAGTGTCAAATGAACGCGCCGACTCGTTATAGGCAGGCGGATTTCCCGCCGCGGCGATGAGCCAGCCCTCGGGAAGGCGGTGCGTGCCGAACTGCTTGGACTGCAATAATTGCAGCATCGCCGGCATGAGCGTTTCGGAGACGCAGTTGATCTCGTCCAGAAACAAAATACCGGTTTTTATGCCCGTTTTTTCCATGCGGTCATAGACGCTTGCGAGAATTTCGCTCATCGTATACTCGGTCACAGAGTACGGCTTGCCGCCGAAGCTTTTTTCGCGGATGAGCGGAAGCCCGAGCGCACTCTGGCGCGTGTGGTGCGTCATGGTGTAGGAGACGAGATTGGTGTGCAGCTCCGCGGCCAGCTGATAAAGAATTGCCGTTTTGCCGACGCCCGGCGGGCCCATGAGAAGAAGCGGCCGCTGCCGTACGGTGGGGATAGCCAGCGTTCCGTCGTCTTTTCGTTCGGTATAGGAAAGCATCGCGCATCGAAGCTCCTGCTTTGCCTGTTTTATATCCATCCTTCGTCCCTCCCGGGCTTTTCCGCGTTTAAGATGAGCTTGATCGCCCACGGCGGAATGTTGATATCATCGTAGCGGTATTGGAGCATCACGAACGCGGCGGGGTAATCGGGCGCTTTTTCGGGGAAGACGCCGTAGCCGTCGGTGAAGTAGAGAACGCCCCCCAGCCGCGGCAGATCGCCGGACGCGACGTGCTCGTCGATGCGCCGGAAGGCCGGGCGAAAGTCCGTTCCGCCGCCGCCGTAGAGCTCGAGATGATCGAAATACCACTGAAATTCGTCCAGCGTTGTGACCAGCGTGTCCTGCTGCACGGCGCTGTCGCATTGCAGGATGCGCAGCCGGAAGCGGTCAAAAAACAGCCGTTCGCGCAGCAGAATATCGTAAACCGCGCGTAAAAACCAGCTTGTCATGCCGCGCGAGCACGAGGCTGAGGTGTCGATGACGATCGCAAGCTCGCGAAGCTTCCGCTCCTCGGCGTATTCCAGCGGCTCGATCAAAGCCACGCGGTCGTAGTGCTCCATGCCGTAGGCGTACCACGAGTAGGCAAAGTCCGCGTCGTTCACGTGCCGGTTCTCATGCACAACGGAAAACGCGCGTAAAAGCTTTGCAAATTTTGCGTGGTTCTCCGGAAGTTCGGGGAGTGTGAGCCTTGCGCCTGCCGTGCCGGCGCCGATCTTCGGCTTTTCGTCCTGCATATAACGCGCGAGCTTTTCCTTCTGCCGGAGAAAAAGCGCCTGACGGCCTGCGCCGTCGCCGGTGGAAGCGGGAAGATATGCCCGGTCTTCTGCGGCGGTCCAGAAGCTGTGGCTGTCGCGCGAAAAAAGCTCGGTGAGCGTTTGCCGGTTTATGGGGAAGCTTTCTGCCAGCTGCTCGTAAATGGCGGGCGCGGAGAAGGCCGTGCCCTTTTGGAGCGCATAGAGGGCCCTGGCTGCGTCGCCGTCTAACGTACGGCCCAAAAGCCTTGCCGCCAGAAATTCCGCCGCCATGTCGCACGCAAGATCCCAAACGTCCATTTCCCGCTTTCCGCGCGTCCAGAGATGGCCCAGCATCGCGTGCAGAACGCTCTGAAGAAGCGTCCGTTCGGCTTCTTCCGACTGCTTTACAGCCGCCTCCAAAAACGAGACCGGCGCGTAGAAAAACGTTCCGTCCGTGCCAATGCCGTACCCCTGCTTCCAGTCGAGAAGCCCGAGCGGCAGGGCCAGCACCGGAAGCTTTTCATAGAGCCTGCCGCGCAGAAGCTGATAGAGTTTCGCGCCGTCCGCCACAGCCGCCGCCTCCTTCGTGTTTTTCTCAGTATACCACACAAAGACCCCGCGCAAAAGAAAAACTTCCCAATTCGCGCAAAAAACCGGCAGACGAGACGCCTGCCGGTGTTGTTTACGATAAGATGCCGGTCGATTGCAAAAAACAGAACGAACATCATGATGGGCGCGATGTAGCGGATCATGAGAACATACACGCAGAAGAACCATAACGCCGTCAGAAGCGCAAAGCCGGTGTCAAATCAATGCCGCCCGCGACGCCGTTGTAGACGATGAGCGCCGCCGCGGCCAGCACAAAGCCCGCCGGCTGCAAACCGCTTTTTCCGCGCCGCGTCTTTACGAAGGCAGTGTTGTGTGGTATAGTTATGCCGTAGGGGCGTTATCTGGTCTTGGCCGCGTAATGGCAGATCTGCCGAATGACTGCTACCACGCAGATACCGGCCGACAGGCCCATCGCCCACTGGGCGGTGACGAGCGCGTACTGGCGCATGATGGCAAACTGGCTCTGCACGAGCGCGAGCATCGCGTAGTAAGCAGACCCTCCCGGAACGAGCGGGATGAGCGCCGGGAGAAGAAATACCGTCGCGGGCGTTTTGGCGAGCTTCGCGGCGATCTCGCTGTAGCTGGCGGCAAACGTGCCGACGAGGACGAGAAGATAAAAAACGCTCTCCACGCGGTCTTTTAGAAGAAGATACAGCCCCCAGCTGAGCATTCCGCCGACCGAGGCCGGAACGATCTTCTTTGCCGGGACGTTCATTAAAAAACAGTAGCCGACCGTGGAAAAAAGCGCGGTGCACAAATCAAAGATCATCGCTCACACCCCGAAAAGATAAATTGCGCTGCCAAAGCCGATGGCAAGCATCAGGGCCAGCAGCAAAGACTCCACCATGCGTAAAAGCCCCGAGACCGTGTGCCCGACGAGCATATCGCGCACGGCGTTGGTAAGCGCCGCGCCGGGGATCAGCAGCATGATAACGCCGATGGAGATCTTGTTGATATCCAGCGCCGGGACCTGACGGCCCACGAACCAGATAAAGCTTCCGGCCACAAAGCCGACAAGCACCTGAAAAAACGCGGCGTTGCGGAACACGGGCTGGATCGTCCGCTGCATGAAGCAGACCATGACGCCCACGAACGCGGCCAGCACCGCGTCATACCAGCGCCCCCCAAAAAACAGCGTAAAGCTGAAGGCCGTGATCACGCTTCCGAGATAGAGCGTGCGCGCACGCGGCTGCTCGCGGTCGATTTTTTGCAGCTCCGCGCGAAAATCCCGGGCGCTGATGGGCTCTAAACAGATACGGCGACTGAGCGCGTTGAGCCGCTCCAATTTTACAAAGTCAAACGTCGAGGCTTTGTTGACACGGCGCGTCTGCGTCAGCTCCACGCCGTCTTCAAACTGCACCGTCAGCACAAGGTCTGACGTGATGGCGAAAATATCGACCTTTTTGGCCCCATAGGCCCGGCCCAGCCGCGTCATGGTGTCTTCCACGCGGTTGATCTCCGCGCCGCACAGAAGCAGCATCTGGCCCATGTCCAGAAGCCCGTGCAGGATCTGATCGTGCGCTTCCATCGCGCACCTCCTTTCTGGGGTGTGCTCTTCCAACTGCCGACGGCATCGTCAGTTGGAAGAACACACCCTTTTCCGGCTGACATTTTAACACGAGAAAGCCGATTGTCAATGCAGAATTGTGCTTTCGAAGGGAGCGCTTTTTTATGAATTATGCCAGTATCAAGACCTGCGACATCGCAAACGGGCCCGGTGTGCGCGTGAGCCTGTTCGTCTCGGGCTGCACGCACCACTGTAAAGATTGCTTCAACCCCGAGGCGTGGGACTTTTCCTACGGTGAGCCGTTTACGCAGGCGGTGATCGACCATATTATAGAGCTTTTGCGCCCCCACTATATCCGCGGCATCACGTACCTCGGAGGAGAGCCCTTTGACCCCAGAAATCAGGAGGGGCTTTTAACGCTCACGCGGAAAATCAAAGAAACGCTTCCCGAAAAGTCCATCTGGGCCTTCACGGGCTATGTTTTTGGTAAGACGCTGCCGGTGCTTCCGGGCGTGACGGACGAGCTTTTGCAGGCGCTGGACGTTCTGGTGGACGGGCCTTTTATTGCGGCGCAGAAAAATCTTTCGCTGCGCTTTCGCGGATCAAACAATCAGCGGCTCATCGATATGAAAAAAACACGCGCCGCCGGAGACGTCGTTCTCTGGGACGAGGCGCAGTAGACAGGAGAAGCTTATGCCGAAAATCAAAATTCACTATTTTTCCCCCGACGCTCCAAGGCTCAAAATCACGAAAACGGGCGACTGGATCGATCTTTACTGCGCGGAGGATATGACGCTCAAGGCCGGAGACTTTGCCCTCGTGCCGCTGGGCGTTTCGATGCAGCTGCCGCAGGGGTATGAGGCCCGGACTGCGCCGCGCTCGTCGACGTTCAAGCGCTGGGGCCTTTTGCAGGCCAACTCCGTGGGCGTGATCGACAACAGCTTCTGCGGGACGAACGACGAGTGGAAGCTCCCGGTCTACGCCACGCGCGACACGCAGCTTGAAAAGGGCGACCGCATCTGCCAGTTCCGCATTTTTGAAATCCAGCCCGCCATCGAATTTGAAGAGTGCGAGGAATTGTCGGAAGTAGATCGCGGCGGCTTCGGCTCTACCGGAAGAAAGTGAAAAATGTCCCGGCACGGTATCAAACGGGTACTGTGCCGGGATTTTTGTTATTCGAGCGTTACGGTCATGACGACCGGGTTGTGATCGGAGCAGGCAAAGCCGGTGTCCAGCACTTCGCTCTCCAAAACCTCCACGTTCGGAGAAACCAGGAAGCCATCCACCGTCAAAACCAGCTGGCCGTCGTGATACGGCCCATCGGCATTTCGGACGGAGGGGACGGGTGCGTCTTTTCCCTCGGGCGCGACGAGCCGGATATCCGTTGCGGCGAGAAGATCGAAGCGGATGGGCTGGGCCCACGTGTAATCCTCGGTCGAGACGCCGAAATGGGCTTCGCTGCCGCCCGCGAGCAGGTCTTTGTTAAAATCGCCGCCGCCGATGACGTAATTGCCGGATTCGTATTCTTTCTGCATATCGGAAAGCAGAAGCTCCAGCTGCTCGTCGGCGATCTTGCCGTCGGAGGTGTAGGCGGACAGGTGCAGATCAAAAAGGCAAAGCTCCTTGCCGTTGGAGACCGGAATTCTGGAGACGCTGTAGCACCGGTCTAAGTCTAAGAGCTTCGTCACACCGGTCTCGACCGGAAGGCTTCTTCTCACCGCGCTCTTCACACCGAGCTTTGAGATCGTGAGAAGGCCGGAATTGGACGCGCCGTGCGGCTTTGTGAGGGGATAGAAGAGGTAGGCCGAGTGATAGTTCACGGCGAAGACGCTGTCTGTGTATCCATCCAGACCGTCAAACGTGCGAAGCGTCAAGGCCTCGTCGACGTGATAGCTGCGGTCAGAGTCGAAGTCGACCTCCTGCAAGAGCGTCAGGTCTGCATCCTGCGCGGCCAGAAGCGTTCCGATCTCGTCCAGATTATCGAGCAGCCGCTCTTTGGACCACGCGCGCGACTGCGTGCCGCCGTCCATGAAAAAGCCGAAATCGGCCTCATACGCGCCGAAGCCGATGTTCCAGCTGAGGACCTTATAGGGCGTTCCGGGCGCGGCCGTCTGCACGCCGCTGCTTCCGTGCGTGACAGATAAGTTCTGGTTATCTTCGATGCGCGAGTACGTCCCGAAGACATAGCCCGCGTAGCCGATCACGATCAGAAGCAGGACAAGCAGCAAAATTCCGAGCAGTTTCAAAACCTTTTTCAAAGCAATTGCCTCCCACCGGTGTTTCTTTCCGCTATTTTACCCCATCGGAACGGAAAATGCAAACTGTCCGTATGGGGCGTATACTTCCAACTGTCAACGAACCCTGGGAAAGAAAATAATTTTAAGAATTATTATTAAAATAATGCTGGTAATTTTCGAAAACTTGTGGTATGCTATGGACAGAAGAAAAAACAACGCGCAAAAGCTATCATATAAGGAGGCAATTTTATGTACTGTGTCAAAAAAATGACGGAAGATCTCTACTGGGTCGGCGCAAGCGACCGCCGGCTCGCACTTTTTGAAAACGTCTATCCCATCTCGCGCGGCGTGAGCTACAACTCGTATCTGCTGCTGGACGAAAAGACCGTCCTTCTGGATACTGCGGACAGCTCGGTGAGCGGCATTTTCTTTGAAAACGTCGAGCACGTGTTAAACGGCCGTGCGCTTGATTATCTGATCGTCAACCATATGGAGCCCGACCACTGCGCCCTGATGCAGGACCTCGTGCTGCGGCATCCGAACGTCAAGATCGTCTGCAACAAGAAAACGCTCGCGATGATCAAAAATTTCTTTACCTTCGACATTGATTCCCGCGCCGTCATTGTCGGCGAAATGGACACGCTGTGCACGGGCAGGCACACCTTTGCCTTCGTCATGGCCCCGATGGTGCACTGGCCGGAGGCGATGGTCTCTTACGATGTGACCACCAAAACGCTCTATTCTGCCGACGCGTTCGGGACGTTCGGCGCGCTCAACGGCAACCTGTATGCAGACGAGGTGAACTTCCAGACCGAGTGGCTGGACGACGCCAGACGGTACTATACGAACATCGTCGGCAAATACGGCACGCAGGTGCAGGCGCTTCTGAAAAAAGCGGCGACGATCGAAATCGAGACGATCTGCCCGCTGCACGGCCCCGTGTGGCGCAAGGACATTGCCTGGTTCATCGACAAGTATGTCCACTGGGCGACGTATAAGCCCGAGGAGCAGGCCGTCGTGATCGCCTACGCGTCCGTCTACGGCAACACCGAAAACGCTGCGAACATTCTCGCGTCGAAACTCGCCGATCTCGGCGTGCGGAACATCAAGCTCTTTGACGTCTCCGCGACGCACCCGAGCTTCATCGTCTCCGAGTGCTTCCGCGCGAGCCACCTCGTGTTCATCTCCACGACCTATAACGCGGGAATGTTCGTGAACATGGAAAATCTCGTGCACGACATCGTCAACCACAACCTTCAGAACCGGACCATCGCGCTGGTCGAAAACGGCTCGTGGGCGCCGACGGCGGCGGGGCTCATGCGCGCGGAGTTCTCGAAGCTCAAAAACTGCACGATCCTGGACGAAACGCTGACCATCAAGTCCTCGCTCAAGGAAAACCAGCTTCCCCAGATGGACAAGCTCGCGCAGGCGATCTATGACAGCATGGAGCATCCTGTACCCGCGGCGCACGATGAGGCCAAGCCCATCGAGCCCAATGCGATGTTCGCGCTTTCCTATGGCCTTTATGTCCTCACGGCAAAAGAGGGCGCAAAGGACAACGGCTGCATCATCAACACCGTCATGCAGCAGACCGAAACGCCCAAGCGCGTGAGCATCACGGTCAACAAGGAGAACTACACCTGCGGCATGATCCAGAGAACGGGCGTGTTCAATGTCTCGGTTCTGTCTCAGGACGCGCCGTTCGCAGTCTTTGAGCACTACGGCTTCCACTCCGGCAAGGACACGGACAAGTTTGCAGAGCTTGATCTGCCGCGCGCAGAAAACGGCCTGTATTACCTGCCGCAGGATACGAAGGCGTTCTTGTCCTGCAAGGTCGTGAAGACCGTGGAGTTTGAGACGCACGTGCTGTTCATCGCCGACGTGACCGAGGCCAGAGAGCTCTCGAGCGTTCCCGCGATGACCTACAGCTATTACTTCGACAACGTCAAGCCGAAGCCCACCACGCTTTCCGAACAGAAGGGCTGGGTCTGCAGGATCTGCGGCTACGTGTACGAGGGCGAAGTGCTTCCCGCCGACTTCATCTGCCCGCTGTGCAAGCATGGCGCAGAAGACTTTGAAAAACTCGGCTAACAATCCGAAACGACCATCTGCAACCATTACTCTGTAGGGTCGTCCGCCCCTACGAATGCCTGTGTTTGTTTTCAAATTCTGCGGAAATAACATATTTTGAAAGGATCGTATTGCTATGCGCGTATTAGACCAGCTTGAACCCAGAAAGGTGTTTTTCTTCTTTGAAGAGCTCTGCGCCATTCCGCACGGCTCGGGAAACACGAAGGCCATCAGCGACTACTGCGTGAAATTCGCTAAGGACCGCGGACTCGAGGTCCATCAGGACAGGCTTAACAACGTCGTCATCGTCAAGCCTGCGACACCGGGCTATGAGGCCTCGCCCACGGTCATCGTGCAGGGACACCTCGACATGGTCACGGAAAAAACGCCGGAGAGCTCCATCGACTTTTTGAAGGACGGGCTGGAGCTTGCCATCGACGGCGATTTTGTCTACGCGAAGGGCACGACGCTTGGCGGAGACGACGGCATTGCGGTCGCAATGGCGCTGGCGGTTCTGGACTCGGATGATCTCGAGCACCCGCGGCTCGAGTGCCTGTTCACGATCGACGAGGAGACCGGCATGGACGGCGCGGTGGGCTTTGACGCGTCCGGTTTGCAGGGAAAGCGGCTGCTCAACATCGACTCCGAAGAAGAGGGCATCCTGACGGTCAGCTGCGCGGGCGGCGCACACGCGGACGTGCACATCGAGATGGCGCAGAACGAATGCGCCCTCAGCGCAGCCGAGATCGCGGTGACGGGTCTCAAGGGCGGCCATTCGGGCGCGGAGATCGACAAGGGCCGGGCCAACGCGACGATTACGCTCGGAAGAGTGTTGCAGGCGCTGGTCGACGAGCTCGAGGTGCGGCTGGTGTCGGCAGAAGGCGGCCTGAAGGACAACGCCATCCCGAACGCGGCGAAGGCCGTTATCGCGCTGGACGAGGAAAAAATGGCCCGGGCGCAGGAGATCTGCACAGAGCTGGACGCCACGCTCAAAAAGGAATACGCGGCCTCTGACCCCGGCGTCAGCGTTACGTTCACGCCGGGCACGATCGCAGATCATGCGCTGCGTCTGGTCGACACCCGAAGAGTCTGCACGTTCCTGGGGCTGTACCCCAACGGCATCGAGTCGATGAGCATGGACATTCCGGGGCTGGTGCAGACGTCGTGCAACCTCGGCATTTTCAAGGTAGACGAAGCGGGGCTCAAGGGCTCGGGCTCGGTCAGAAGCTCGGTCGCCAGCCGCAAGCAGATGCTGCTTCGCAGAATTCGCCTCCTTGCCGAAGGGCTTGAGGGCACGATGCGCGTCTCGGGCGAGTATCCCGCGTGGGAGTATAAGCGGGAGTCTCATCTGCGCGACGTGATGTGCAGAGTCTATGAGATGCAGTACGGAGAGCCAATGAAGGTCGAGGCCATTCACGCCGGACTCGAGTGCGGCCTGTTCTGCGGAAAGATCCCGGGGCTCGACGCCGTGTCCTTCGGCCCGAACCTCTACGATATCCATACGACGAAAGAGCGCATGAGCATTTCCTCCGTGTGGCGCGTTTACGAGTATCTGTGCGCGGTGCTCAGAGAATTAAAGGACTGAGAAAAACGGCAGCCCGCCTAAACTTTTGTTTAGGCGGGCTTTTCTGCTGCTGCGGGCGAATTCATATGTTTTTGCTTGAATGTTTTTAATTGATTCACAATTTTCGCAAAATAGACGGTATAATAATAAAAGCTATCAGGAAGCGGGGAGGGAAATTGCATGACGAGAGATCCGTATGAGGTGCTGGGCGTATCAAAAAGCGCGAGCGAAGACGAGATCAAGCAGGCCTATCGCCGTCTTGCCAAGCAGTACCATCCCGACCTGCATCCCGGAGACGCCGCGTGCGCGAAGAAGATGAACGAGAT
The DNA here is from genome assembly GCA_002437575.1 of Clostridiales bacterium UBA6388. Taxonomy (GTDB): domain Bacteria; phylum Bacillota; class Clostridia; order Oscillospirales; family Oscillospiraceae; genus CAG-170. The sequence continues at coordinate 13,112 of DJQK01000083.1, forward strand.
CAACGAGGCGTATGATCTGCTCAAAAACCCGCAGGCGTATCAGGCGTACCGCCAACAGCAGCAGCAAAGCGCCTACCAGCAGGCGTACCGCCAGCAGCAGTCGGCCTATCAGCAGCAGGACCAGCAGTATTACGATCCGTTCGGCTTCTGGACCTCGCAGCAGAACGGCCAGAACCAGAACTATTACCGCTACACCTACACCTACCAGCCCGGCCAGAACCAGAACGAGCAGAACACGCAGTACCAGTGGACGTATCACCGGCCGCGCCATGGCGGCATTCTGCGGAAAATTCTCGGCGCGTATCTTCTTTTGCAGGTGCTCGGGTGGCTGCTTTCAAGCTGCGCGTACTCGTACGATCCGTCGTATTCGTACGGCTATTCGAACCAGCCGGAAAGCGGCTATTCGGACACCTACACCGGCCAGCAGAACGGGAATTACGGCTATTATGGCTTCGGCTCCGGCCGGCAGAGCTGAAGGGCGGCAGATGCGCTATGGGTCTTTTTACGAAAAAAACGCCGCCTGCGCCGGATCTGCGCTACGAGGCGCTGGAGCGGGAATATCAGAATTACCGCCGCCGCACCGAAGCGGCGAGGCAGGACGCGGCAGAGCAGGCGCAGCGGAAAACCGTTCTCGCGTTTTTGCCGCTTTATGACGATCTCGAGCGGGCGCTCAAAGCGCCGTGCCAGGACGCGCAATATAAAAAAGGCGTGGAGCTGATGATGCAGAAGCTGCTTTCCGTCCTTGCGGGGATGAAAGTTCTTCCCATGCAGTCGCTCGGAAAGTGCTTCAATCCCACGTATCACGAGGCTGTTTCCCACGTGGAAGACAAGCGCGTCGGAGAAGAGCGGATCGTCGAGGTCGTGCAGACCGGCTTTACGATGGATGAAGAGGTCCTCCGGCACGCCAAAGTTGTTGTTGCAAATTAAGGAACCTGAAGGAGCGTTTTCCATATGTCGAAAATCATCGGGATCGATCTTGGTACCACGAATTCCTGCGTGGCTGTGATGGAGGGTGGTGAGCCGGTCATCATCCCCAACGCCGAGGGCGGCAGGACCACGCCGTCTGTCGTGGCCTTTTCCAAGACCGGTGAGCGGATGGTGGGAAGCCTTGCAAAGCGGCAGGCTGTCACCAACCATGACCGGACGATCTCCTCCATCAAGCGCCAGATGGGCACCAATTACCGCGTGAACATCGACGGCCATAAATATACGCCGCAGGAAATTTCGGCGATGATTTTGCAGAAATTAAAGCGCGACGCGGAGAGCTTTCTGGGCGAGCCCGTGACAGAAGCCGTCATCACCGTTCCTGCGTATTTTACCGACGCTCAGCGGCAGGCCACCAAGGACGCGGGCAAGATCGCGGGGCTCGAAGTCCGGCGCATCATCAACGAGCCCACGGCGGCGGCGCTGGCCTACGGCATCGACAAAGAGCAGAGCCAGAAGATCATGGTCTACGATCTCGGCGGCGGCACGTTCGACGTGTCCATTCTGGACATTTCCTCGGGCGTCATCGAGGTGCTGGCCACGGCGGGCAACAACCATCTCGGCGGCGACGATTTTGACCAGTGCGTGGTGGACTACCTCGTTTCGGAATTCAGGCGCGAACATAAGATCGATCTTTCCCGCGACCCGGTCGCCATGCAGCGCGTGCGCGAGGCGGCGGAGAAGGCGAAGATCGAGCTGTCCAGCATGACGCAGACCTCGGTCGAGCTTGCGTATATCGCGGTGGGCAAAAATGGGCCGGTGCACATGGACATTCCGCTCACGAGAGCAAAATTCAACGATCTGACGAGCCATCTCGTGCAGGCGACAAAGGCCCCGGTCAATCAGGCCATCAACGACTCCGGCATCACCATTTCGCAGATCAGTAAGGTCTTGATGGTCGGCGGCTCCAGCCGCATTCCGGCCGTGCAGGAGCTCGTCAGCCAGATCACGGGCACCGCGCCTTTTAAGGGCATCAACCCCGACGAGTGCGTCGCGATGGGCGCGTGCCTGCAGGGAGGCGTTTTGTCCGGAAGCGTGAAGGGACTTCTGCTTCTCGATGTGACGCCGCTTTCCCTCGGCATCGAGACGCTGGGCGGCGTGTGCACGAGAGTCATCGAGCGAAATACCACCCTTCCTATCCGAAAAAGCCAGATCTTTACGACCGCGTCGAGCTTTCAGTCGTCTGTCGATATCCACGTCTTGCAGGGCGAGCGGCCCATGGCGCGGCAGAACAAGGAGCTTGGACGCTTTCAGCTCACCGGCATCCGCAGAGCGCCCAGAGGCGTGCCGCAGATCGAGGTCACGTTCTCCATTGACGCAAACGGCATCGTGAACGTCTCGGCCAGAGACTTGGATACCGGCAAGGAGCAGGCCATCACCATTACCGCGACGTCCAACATGAGCCGCGAGGAAATTGACCGGGCCGTGCGCGACGCGCAGCAGTATGCTGCCGAGGACGAAAAGCTCAAAGCCGAGGCCACGGCGAAGGACCGCTGCGAGCATCTTCTTTACCGCGCGGCCGGTGTGAAGCCGCAGGATAAAGAGCAGAAGGCCGCGATCGCCGAAGCTGCCAAAAATGTCAAGCGTGCGGTCAAATCGAGAGACGCACAGCAGATGGTGCAGGCGGCGGATGCTCTGGAGGCGCTTTTGCAGCAGGCAGGCGTCAACATGGACGAGCAGGATGGGTATTCGGGCTCGTATGACAGCCAGAACGACAGCTTCGAGGACGACGCGATGGACGCGGACTTCGAGGAAATGAAGGATTGAACGAGAAACGAAAACCGGTGCAGGTTGGTGCTGCGCCGGTTTTTTGCGCGGAGACCTGCGCGACGCATTGACTTTTTGCCTGCGGCGCGGTATGATGCAAAGGATACAAATTGGGGAAGTGATTTTGTGGAAATTCACGTAAGAGCGTATGTGCAGGACGATGTGCCGGCCATGTGCGCGATCTGGAACGAGGTCGTGCGCGACGGCGTTGCCTATCCGCAAATGGACGAGCTGGACGAAAAGAGCGGGGCGGAATTTTTTGCCGCGCAGTCGTTTTGCGGCGTGGCGGAGGACGAGGAAGGGCGCGTGCTGGGGCTCTATATCCTGCACCCGAACAACGTCGGCCGCTGCGGCCATATCGCAAACGCCAGCTACGCCGTATCGGGGAGCGCACGCGGAAAGCACATCGGCGAGGCGCTGGTGCAAAACAGTCTGGTTGAAGCGAAGGCGCTCGGTTTTCAGATCATGCAGTTTAACGCCGTCGTTGCCGAAAACGTGCACGCGCGGCATCTGTATGAGCGGCTGGGCTTTCAGCAGCTGGGCGTCATTCCGAAGGGCTTTCTCCTGAAGGACGGAACATACGCCGATATCTGCCCCTACTATAAAACGCTGTAAAAAAACGCACCTGATGGTTCAGGTGCGTTTCGTTTTGCGTCAGGGCTTGCAGACCATGTGGTAGAACAGGCCGTCTCCGATGCGGGTGGTTTGGCGGATGGGGCCGCCTGTGATTTGGAAGCCCGCTTTTTCATAGCAGCGGACGGCGCGGGTGTTCCAGGTGCGGACCTCGAGATAGAGGGGCTTTCCGGGGTAGCGCGCTTTGGAAAGTTCGCGCGCGGTTTTGGTCATCTGTTGGCCGCAGCCTCTTCCGCAGCAGGCGGGCGCGACGCCGATGCCGAAAAAGGCCTCGGTTTCTTCCTCCGAGAGGTTTACAAAGCCGACGAGCGTATCGCCGTCATAGAAAGACGTCAGGTGATTCTCAAGATCGGCAAAGCCGCGGCCCTTCTCTTTCTGCGCATCATAGGGCGGCATATTGTAGATGGCGTACTCGCCGGGATACTGCCAGCCGGAGAGGACGGCTTTTTCTTCCTCGGTGGTTTCGTGGTAAGTGAGCGTATGGATTCCAGCTTTCTTTATGAAATGACGCAAAAAAGGCTGCGCCGCACGCAATCAGGAACCGATCGCGCCGCGGCGGCTGTAGAGCCGGGCCAGACCGCCCTCACTCGTCTCGCGGAAGGCACGGTTCATGTTGATGCCGGTCTCGTACATCGTGCGCACGACCATGTCAAACGAGATCGTTCTCGTGCCGACGAGCATATGCGCAAGATTCGACGCGTCGATGGCCCGTTTGGCCGCGACGGCGTTTCGCTCGATGCAGGGGATCTGGACCAGGCCGCAGATGGGGTCGCAGGTTAACCCCAGATGGTGCTCCATCGCAATTTCGGCGGCGTATTCCTGCTCGTCGATGGTAAGGCCGGTGAGCTCTCCCATCGCGGCGGCGGCCATCGAACACGCAGCGCCGATCTCCGCCTGACAGCCGCATTCGGCGCCGGAGATGGACGCGTTGTGCTTAATTAAGTTGCCGAAAATACCGGCTACGCCCAGCGCACGCGCGATCTTATCGTCCGGCAGGGAATACTTGTTCTGCATATACAAAAGCACGGCCGGAAGCACGCCGCAGCTGCCGCAGGTGGGCGCGGTGACGACGGTGCCGTTGTCGGCGTTCTGCTCGGCGGCGGCAAAGGCGTAGGCGCAGACGAGCTGGAGCTCCCGTACCTGCGGAATATCCAGCAGATGCGTGCGCTCATACAGAAGCTTTGCCTTGCGCGAAACGTTCAGCCCGCCCGGAAGAATGCCTGTGGCCGAAAGGCCGTCCTGAATTTCCCTGCGCATGGCGATCCAGATCCCCTTGAGAAAGTCCCAGATCTCGGGGCCTTCGTTGAGCTCGACGTATTCCGGCAGCGAAATATAGCGCCAGCGGCAGAACTGCGTGATCTCGGCAAACGAATTTTCGGGGTAGACCTCGGCGCTTTCCGGCTCGCTCTCGCCTTCGATGACGATATCGCCGCCGCCGACGGACATGACGCGCATCCGCTGGAGCTCTTCGCCGTTTTTATAGGCGATGAAGTCCATCGTGTTGGGGTGGGGAAGCTCGGCGGGGTCTTCTGCGCTGAAAATGAGCTCGGTGCGGCCAATGCCGAGGGTTTCTTTGAGCACGCGGTCGGTGCCGTGGCCGACGCCGGTCTTGCTCAAAGAGCCGTAGAGGATAACGGTGAAGCGGTCGGCATCGGACGCGCGTTCGAGAAATTTCCTGGCCGCGCGCTCGGGGCCGATGGTGTGCGAGCTCGACGGGCCCTTGCCGATCTTATATAAGTCGCGAAGTGATTTCATGGCAGTTACCAGATTTCCTTTCGTTTGAATTGTTTCTGTTTTGCGTCAAGTATAGCAAAGAATGCGCTCGTTGACAATGGCGGTTTTTCGGGAAAACAGGCGCTTTTTCTACTTTGTGCGGGCGCGGTCGATAGCCTCGAGCGAAAGCTCGGCGGCGAGCTTGAACAGCGCGTCTTGCAGCACGGTCTCGAGCGGCAGGGCCGCCTGCGCGGCGATGCGGCGGTAAAAGACTTCACACGATGGGTCAAGGACGATGGTGACGCAGGACATGGCAAACTCCTCCTATACAAAGTACTTCATCTTATGTGGGGCGGCTGGCAGGCGTGAACGCAGAAAAAAGGCTGCTTTTGCGGAGAAACGGGGAGAAAATGCTTGACAGGTGTGTTATAATACTTTAGTTAATGTGCAACTATTTCCGAAAGGATGGTATGGGTATGGCGAAAGAGAAGAAAGTGCAGCAGATCACCGACATGGAGGTCGATTTTGCGCAGTGGTATACCGATATCTGCCGCAAGGCGGAGCTGGTGGAATACGCGTCGGTCAAGGGCTTTACGATCCTGCGGCCCTACGGCTACGCGATCTGGGAAAATATCCAGGCCATCATGGACGCGGAGTTCAAGAAGACCGGCCACGAGAATGTGGCGATGCCGGTGCTGATCCCGGAGAGCTTGCTCAAAAAGGAAGGCGAGCTGGTGAGCGGCTTTGCCCCCGAGGTCGCCTGGGTCACGA
>DJQK01000028.1 GCA_002437575.1 Clostridiales bacterium UBA6388
AACTTCATTATGCAATCAACCGAAAATTCCCGGTGAAAAATAAGGGGTATTTTTCACCGACATAAATAAACTGTTCTGTATATATAAACTGATAGAAAACTTGTGATGATAGTGGTAGCTGGCCGGCGCGAAAGGGCGTGTTAAGAATGGGCCTATTTTTGAAGCGATATATCGACAAAGTGTTTGGTGGCGACATCACTGGGATGCCAGAGGAAGAATTTGCTTCGAGGATGGCGGAAATCGCGGCTGATTCCACTCCAGAGCCTGCGGCCGCCGAGGAAATCCCCGTCGGGCTTTCTCCAAAAGAAATGTGGGATGTGTACGCTGTTTCCCATGTCCGTTGGGAGACGGTCAGTACCTGTCCGTGTGAAGGTTGCAAAAAGATGGGCGGTGCAGTTTACGACCATTGGATGGCTCAGATGGTTGATGATCGCCGTCATACCGGCTGTTCTTGTCGCTGGGTTCCTTTGTATGTGATGCGCGGTCGGCAACAAAAGGAGTGTAGTCTCCCTGATGCTCCGCGTGAGGCTTTCCAGCCGGGCTTTGGTGATCTGCTTACGAGAATAAACGAAGCCGAAAAACTGTTCCCAAAAAAGGAGTGACAAAATGAGTGCCGGATATAAACCCTGCCATAACTGCGGCAAAATGACAAACTGCGTGGAGCTCGTCGCCGGCTGCTGCCCTGAGTGTGCCCGTATCCATGTGGAGTATTTGGCCGATATGCAGCGCCAGTACGCTGCGGCCGTTGATGCAGGCGAACCGGATGCCGCTGCGAGGGTAGCCGAGATTATCGCCGCGTATGAGCAGAAGGAGCGCGTTCAGCTTCGCGGCGCCTTCCATGGAAATCTGCGCGGTTCACAGTATCCGGGGAAATAAAAAAGCGCCTCCCCACGGAGGGGAGGCGTCTGCTTTTATCTGGCTGGGGTCTGGCTGGAAAGGGGAATGAACTCGAGGTTGAGCTTCATCCCCATGCCGGCGGCGAGCCGCTTGAGGGTGCGCAGAGATGGGTTTCCGGTTCCGTTTTCCAGTCGGCTGATGTCGGCCTGGTGGATGCCGGTCGCCTGCGCAAGCTGTGCTTGTGTAAAGTCGTTTTCCGCGCGGCCTTCGATGATGGCGCGGATGATCTGGAACTCGGGATCCAGGGCGTCCCATTCGGCCTTGAACTCGGGGTCTTCCATTTTCTTCGCAATAGCATCGTTGAGAGTAAGCATTATTTTAGAGCCTCCCTTCGCTCGTAGTCTGCCCGGTATTTCTTCGCCAATTCGATTTCGCCGGGCGGGGTCTTTAGCGTCTTCTTGGTGAAGCCGTTTGTAAGGATAATCTTTTTCCCAATCGCAAAGAAATATAACACACAGGAGATATTTCCTTCCTGCTGGGCTCGGATTTGGAAAATGCCGTCTTTCAGAAACTCTGAATAGGGCAGCCGCAGCCGAGTTCCGTCTATCTCCAGCATGGAGGCTATTTTATATATCTTGGCCTGCATCTTCGGGGATAGGGTTTCGATGAAATCGTATGCCGGCTTTGTGCCGTCTTCCATTTCGTAGAATATGACTTCGTATTTGTCCATATATCCACCGCACGTTCTTTCTCTGCGGCTATTATATGTGATTTATCCCATAATGTCAATGCTCTTTTGGCTTATTTTTTTGGTGCTGCCCGGGCAGCGGGAAGGAGGCTGTGATGCCTGCGTATAAAGACAAGGAGCGAGGCACATGGTACGCCTCGTTCTATTACACGGATTGGCGCGGAGACCGTAAGCTCAAGAAAAAGCGCGGGTTTCCCCGGAAGAAGGATGCCGAGGAATACGAGCGCGAGCTTCTGCGGAAAGAGGCGCAGAGCTGTGATATGACCTTCGGCTCCATGACGAAACTGTATATGGACGATATGCGGCCGCGTCTGCGGGAAAGTACCATGCGCAGCAAAGAATACTTGATTGAAGGGAAAATACTGCCCTTCTTCGGGTCTCTGCCGCTCAACGCTATCACGCCGGCGCACGTCCGCAAATGGCAGGCAGAAATACTCAAGGAAAATCCTGCGCCTACCTACGCGAAGTCAATCCATAATCAGCTCTCCGCAATTTTCAATTATGCGGTGAAGTATTACCGGCTCACGGAAAATCCGGCCCGGGTTGGCTTTTCGGTGATGTTCTGGACGGGGCTGCGGATAGGGGAGCTTCTGGCGCTCACGCCGGCCGACATAGACCTCGATGTGAAGACGCTGTCCGTCACCAAGACCTTTCAGACCATCGACGGCCGCGAGGTCGTGACTGAGCCGAAGACGCCCAAGAGCCGCCGCACGATAGATATGCCGCCGAAGCTGGCCGAAATGCTCAAGGGGTATATGGCTGCGCTCTATAATCTGGCGCCGGATGATCGCTTGTTTCCGTTTACGAAGTCCTACTTTCATCACCAGATGCGAAAAGGGTGTGAGGCCTGCGGCCTTGAAAAAATCCGGCTGCATGATCTCCGGCACTCCCACGCTTCGCTGCTGATAAATCTCGGCTATCCCGTGCTGGTGGTGTCCGAACGCTTGGGGCATGAGGACGTCGAAACGACGCTTCAAACCTACGGGCATTTGTATAAGACGACGACCTCCGAAGCGGTCAAAAAACTCGATGATTTGATGTTGTAATGCCACTGTAATGCCACAGAAACGAAAAAAATCCCCGGGGCTCTGTGTTTCCAAGGGCTCCGGGGATTTTGGATTCTATTCCCACTCGATGGTTGCCGGGGGTTTACTGGTGATATCGTAGACGATCCGATTGATGCCGCGCACTTCGTTGACGATGCGCACCGAGACGCGGTCCAAGACATCATACGGAATTCTGGCCCAGTCGGCGGTCATGAAATCGGACGTCGTGACGCCGCGAAGGGCGAGGGTATAATCATACGTCCGGCCGTCGCCCATGACGCCGACGGAACGCATGGAGGTCAGGACTGCGAAATACTGGTTCATCTGACGGTCAAAGCCCGCTTTTGCGACCTCGTCGCGGAAGATGAAGTCGGCCTCGCGCAGCGTGTCGAGCTTTTCCTTCGTGATATCGCCGATGACGCGGATGGCAAGTCCGGGGCCGGGGAAGGGCTGGCGCATGACGAGATACTCCGGCAGGCCGAGCTCTCTTCCGAGCCCGCGCACCTCGTCCTTGAAGAGCATCCGCAGCGGCTCGATGATCTCCTTGAAGTCGACATAATCCGGCAAACCGCCGACATTATGGTGACTCTTGATGACCGCGGAATTGCCGAGACCGGACTCGATGACGTCGGGGTAGATCGTGCCCTGGACGAGGAAGTCGACCTTGCCGATCTTTTTGGCTTCGGCCTCAAAAACGCGGATAAACTCTTCGCCGATGATCTTGCGCTTCGTTTCGGGGTCGGAAACGCCGGCAAGCTTTGAAAGGAAACGCTCTTCCGCGTCTACGCGGATAAAGTGGATGTCCCACTTCGAAAACGCCGCTTCGACCTCGTCGCCTTCGTCCTTGCGCATCAGACCGTGGTCGACGAACACGCATGTCAGCTGGTTTCCGATGGCTTCCGCCATCAGTGCGGCAGCAACAGAGGAATCCACGCCGCCCGAGAGCGCGAGAAGCGCCTTGCCCGAGCCGACCTTTTCACGGATCTGCCGGATCGCATTCTGGCGGTAATCGGCCATCGTCCAATCACCGTTTGCGCCGCAGACGCGGTACAGGAAGTTGCGAAGGATCAAAGAGCCCTCTTCGGTGTGGTTGACCTCGGGGTGGAACTGCACGCCGTAGATCTTGCGCGTCTCGTCGCAGATGCCGACCGTGGGGCAGGCGGCGGAGTGCGCGCAGAGGGTAAAGCCCGCAGGGACCTTTGCCATGTAGTCGCCGTGGCTCATCCAGGTGACGCTGCTTTGCTTCAAACCGTGGAAAATTTCGCATGAGGTGTCGAAGAACGTCTCTGTCTTGCCGTATTCGCGGGCGGTATCGTCCTGCGCGGCGGTGACCTTTCCGCCGAGATTGTGGGCGATGAGCTGGCAGCCATAGCAGATGCCGAGGATCGGAAGACCGAGGGTAAAGATCTTCGGGTCGACCTGCGGGGAACCTTCTGCGTAGACGCTCTGGGGGCCGCCGGTAAAGATGAAGCCGATGGGGTCGTACTTCATGAGCTCGGAGAGCGGCGTGGTGCAGGGCTTGACCTCGCAGTACACATTCGCCTCGCGCACGCGGCGCGCGATGAGCTGGTTGTACTGGCCGCCGAAGTCCAGGATCAATACGGTCTGTGTTGCCATGACTGTCCTCCTAAAAATGGGTTGTATTTATGTACGCTTCTTCGCTTCCTCCAACGATGCGGCGATGAAGCCTTTGAACAGGGGATGGGCCTTGTTGGGCCGGGATTTAAATTCCGGGTGGTACTGTACGCCGACGAAGAACGGCCGGTCGGACAGCTCGACGGTTTCTACCAGTCTTCCGTCCGGAGAAAGGCCCGAAAGCGTGAGCCCCGCGTCCTGAAGCGGCTTGCGGAACTCGTTGTTGAACTCGTAACGGTGGCGGTGGCGTTCGGAGATCTCCAATGCGCCGTAGCAGCGCTCCATCGTCGTGCCGGGGGTAATGACGCACGGGCAGGCGCCCAAACGCAGCGTGCCGCCCTTGTCGATCTCATCGCTCTGGCCGGGCATAAAGTCGATGACCTTGTGCTTGCAGATCTCGTTGAATTCGCCCGAGTCCGCGTCTTCAATGCCTGCGGCGTGGCGGGCAAACTCGATGACTGCGACCTGCATTCCGAGGCAGATGCCGAAGTAGGGAAGACGCTTTTCCCGCGCATACTGCGCAGCCAGGATCATGCCGTCGATGCCGCGGCCGCCGAAGCCGCCGGGAACGAGAATGCCGTCTACTCCATGCATTGTATCAGCGAGCGAGTCCTTCGTCAAGTGCTCCGAGTCGATCCATTTGATCTGCACCTCGCTTCCCAGCGCGTAGCCCGCGTGGCGAAGGGCCTCTGCAACGGAAAGATATGCGTCGTGCAGCTGGACGTATTTGCCGACCAGACCGATCGTGACGTGCTCCTTTGCGCTCTTTTCGCGCTCGACCATCTGCTGCCATTCCGTTAAATCGGGCGCCGGCGCGTCTATGTGAAGCTCCCGGCACACGACCGACGAGAAATTCGATTTTTCCAGCATCAAAGGCGCTTCATACAGGCACGGGATCGTGATGTTTTCAATGACGCAGTCGGGCTTTACGTTGCAGAACATCGAAATTTTGTGAAAGATCGATTCTTCCAGCGGCTCGTCGCAGCGAAGGACGATGATGTTGGGGTTGATGCCCATGCCGAGCAGTTCTTTCACGGAGTGCTGCGTGGGCTTGGACTTATGCTCGTCCGAGCCACGCAGAAACGGCACCAGCGTGACATGGATGAAAAGGCTGTTTTCCCGCCCGACCTCGAGGGAAATTTGCCGGACCGCTTCAATGAAGGGCTGCGATTCAATGTCACCGATGGTGCCGCCGATCTCGGTAATGACGACGTCTGCGTTCGTCTTCTTGCCGACACGGTATACGAAATCCTTGATCTCATTTGTAATGTGGGGGATGACCTGCACGGTAGAGCCCAGATACTCGCCGCGGCGTTCCTTGTTCAGGACGTTCCAGTAGACCTTGCCGGTGGTGAGATTGGAGTACTTGTTGAGGTCTTCGTCGATGAAGCGCTCATAGTGGCCGAGGTCGAGGTCGGTCTCCGCGCCGTCTTCGGTCACGTAGACCTCTCCGTGCTGATAGGGGCTCATGGTGCCGGGGTCGACGTTGATGTAGGGGTCCAGCTTCTGCGCCGCGACCTTGAGCCCGCGCATTTTGAGAAGCCGGCCCAGAGAAGCGGCGGTGATGCCCTTGCCGAGGCCCGAGACAACGCCGCCGGTCACAAAGATGTATTTTGTCATAACAGCTTTCCTCTTTCTTTCTGTTTATTTATACGTAGCGAGAATATTTTCAGCGATCACGCGCCGCGTCACGCAGCGGTCCATCGCCTGTCTTTCGATAAACTTGTGCGCCTCGTTTTCCGTCATCTTGAGCTGATCAATGAGGATCCATTTGGCGCGATTGATAAGGCGGATCTCCTCCATTTTTTCCTCCAGCGTCGCGGTTTTCTGCTCCATGCGGCGAAGGCGCTCGCGCGTGGCGCAAAGAAGGCGCAGCGTCGAGGTAAAAAGCGCGGGGCTCGTCGGCTTTTGCAGCGTCAGAACGCCGGAGGGTGCGACCCTTGCGGTTATGTCCGGGTAGCTTTCCGCTTTTACCAGCAGTAAAACGCCGGACTGCGTCGTCTCGCAGACGTCTAAGGCAAGCTTTGTTCCAAACTCGTCCGGAAGCGGCGCGTTGATGATCAAAAGATCGAATTTCCGTTCCAGAAGCCGCCTTCTTGCGCTGGATACATCCGGGGCGATGACGACAGGGGAGAACTCGCGCTCCGGAAGCAAAGGCTGGACGGCGGTATTGAATTTTTCCGCGCCCGAGACAAGCAGCACGCTGTACGCGCGGTCGATTCTATCCATCGCAAAGCCTCCTTTTAATTGACAAGAAAGTTGGCGCTTCAGCGGGTGAAATACGAGACGAGATTTTCGGGGAGAACGGACGCTGTAAACGCGCTGTTTTTTGCCAGCTGCTTTGCTTCCAGCAGATTCCCCGGCAGCGTGCAGAACTGCTGTGTGACGCTCTCGGGCGCAGTGAACAGGTTCACATCGGCCGGCGCGGGCAGGGGAAGGCTCTTCTTCACGCCGTCGAGCCCCGCGTAAATGAGCAACGCGAAGGCAAGATACGGATTGCAGGCCGCGTCCGGAGAACGCAGCTCTGCTCTTTTGTACTCGCCGAAGGCCGCGGGAATGCGGATCAGCTGCGACCGGTTCTCGCTCGACCACGAGATATAGCGCGGGGCTTTGCGGCTGCCGAGCCGGTGATACGACGCATCTAAGGGGTTGAGAAACACGCTGATGTCCGCGATATGCTCCAGAATGCCCGCCATCACCTGCGGCATCACGTCGCGGCCGTCCGCGCTTTTGACGGAGAGGTTGATGTGCATACCGCTGCCCGGCGCGTCGGGAAGGGGCTTGGGCGAAAAGTCGGCGAACAGGCCGTTTCCCGCCGCGACGGTGGAGACGACGCTCTTGAAGGTCAGCGCATTGTCTGCCGCGCTCAGGGGGTCTGCGTAGCGGAAGTCAATTTCGTTCTGGCCGGGACCTTCCTCGTGGTGGGAGCTTTCGGGGCGGATGCCCATCTGCTCGAGCGTGAGGCACGCTTCGCGGCGCACGTTTTCGCCCTTGTCGTCCGGCGCGACGTCCATGTAGGAGGCTCTGTCATAGGGGATCTTCGTGGCCTCGCCGGTTTCGTCCAGCCGGAAGAGGTAAAACTCCATTTCGGGGCCGAAGAAAAACGTATAGCCCTCGTCCTTTGCCGCCTCGACCGCGTTTTTTAAGATCGCGCGCGTGTCGAGCTCGAACGGCCGTCCGTCCGGATGGTGCACCGAGCAGAACATCCGCACCACGCGCCCATGCTCCGGCCGCCACGGAAGAACTGCAAGCGTCGACGCGTCCGGCTTCAGGATCAGGTCGGAAAACACCTCGCCGCCGAAGCCCGCGACGGCCGAGGCGTCGATGGAAATGCCGTAGGAAAACGCGCGGTCCAGCTCGTCCGGCATGATCGAGACATTCTTGAGCCGACCTGTTACATCGCAGAAGGTCATGCGGATGAATTTGACGTCCTCTTCGATGATATATTGCAGGATCTCTTCTTTTTCGTAAACCATGTTCGCGCCCTGCCTTTCGTTCAAAAAAATCGAAAATACCAAAAAAAGAGCGTTCTTCCGAGCAGGTACCACCCCCGCCCGAATGAACGCCGTTGCTCACCCTATTACAATATTAAATATCAGGTTCTTGCAAAATCTCAATATGTGCTATATGATACCATGCGCGAAAGCGGCTGTCAATGGCGGTGCAAGCGAAAAACGCATTTCGTGCAAACAAACCAGACGGCTGGAATAACAGCCCTGCCTTTTGCCGCAAAATGACCACAAAATGCAGGAACGAAAAAATTTCTTGCAAAATTTCAAAAAAACTACTTGACAAATCGCGGACACGTGTTTATAATTCGCAGCATAAGGCAACGGCGTCTTTGAGCAATGGGGCTCGAAGGCGTCTTTTTCCTTTTTGCGAACCAATTCATCCTCATACTGATCACAGCGAAGCAAAACAGGGCAATGGCGTCTTGGATCTGGAGACGGCTTGCTCTGTTTTGCTTTTGAATTTAGAAAGGAGTGCTGACGATGCTGACGGTACCGGATTATTTCGGAAGTTTGGTGTTCGATGACAGAGTCATGCGGGCCAAGCTTCCGTCCAAGGTCTACAAGTCCCTGAAAAAGACGATCGACGAAGGGGTGAGTCTGGACGATCAGGTGGCGAACGCCGTGGCAGAGGCCATGCGCGATTGGGCCGTCGAGCACGGCGCAACACACTTCACCCACTGGTTCCAGCCGCTGACCGGCATCACCGCCGAAAAGCACGACAGCTTTATCAGTCCCTCTCCCGACGGCGGCGTGATCATGGAGTTTTCCGGCAAGGAGCTCATCCAGGGCGAGCCCGATGCGTCGAGCTTCCCGTCCGGCGGCCTGAGAGCCACGTTTGAGGCAAGAGGCTACACTGCATGGGATCCCACGTCGTATGCCTTCATCAAGGGAAAGACGCTCTGCATCCCGACGGCGTTCTGCTCGTATGGAGGCGAAGCGCTCGATAAGAAAACGCCGCTGCTGCGCTCGATGCAGGCGCTCAACAAGCAGGCGCTGCGGGTGCTCCGGCTCTTCGGCAACGAAACGGTCAAATGCGTCCGAACCTCCGTCGGACCCGAGCAGGAATATTTCCTCATCGACAAGGAAATGTTCGACCAGAGAAAAGACCTCGTCTTCTGCGGCCGAACGCTCTTCGGCGCCAAGCCCCCGAAGGGTCAGGAGCTGGACGATCACTACTTTGGCTCGATCAAGCCGCGCGTCGCGTCGTTCATGGAAGACCTCAACGAAGAGCTCTGGAAGCTTGGCGTTCTGGCCAAGACCGAGCACAATGAGGTCGCGCCCTCTCAGCACGAGCTGGCCCCCATCTACACCACGACAAACGTTGCGACCGACCACAACCAGCTGACGATGGAGATCATGCAGAAGGTCGCGCTCCGGCACGGTCTGGTGTGCCTGCTGCACGAAAA
>DJQK01000087.1 GCA_002437575.1 Clostridiales bacterium UBA6388
TCAAACTTTTTATACCACTAGCTCCAGAAGCGACCGGCGAAGCGCCGCGTATCCGCCGCCTGCAATGGAGCCGTCGGCTTTGACCACGCGCTGCCACGGAAGATCGTCCGGACACCGGCGCATCGCCCAGCCGACCTGCCGCGCAGAGCGAGGCGCACCGAGTAGCCAGGCAAGCTGACTGTAGGACGCGCACGCGCCCTTTGGGATCTGCCGGACCAGAGCGTAGACCGCCTCAAAAAAGCGTTTTTCTTCCATAGCCATTACGATGCACGCGCGGCTTTTCTGCGGTGGTGCTCACCGTAGAGATAGCGGTAATCCTGCCTCAGAATGTTCCGGATAAATGGGATGCACAAAACGATGTCCGCCGCGATCCATGCCGCCGGGTCTGCCGCACACAATGCGTAAAACGCCAGAGGGCTTGCCTCCGCGCTCACCGCGCCGCCTGCGACTGCCGCCGGAAGGAGCGTGCTGACGGCAATTCGCGCCACCAGCTCCGCCGCGCCCGCTCCAAGCGTGAACTGCGATTTGCCGATGCCCTGGTCGCAGTTGCGCATGAGGAAAATGCCGCCGAGAAACACGTACATCGCGTAGTCGACGTACAGAATCGAGTTGCCGTAGCGGATGGTATCGGGCGTAATTTTGTCGGCGCTGAGGAAAATGTGAAAATACGTGTCGCCGATGCTAAGAAGCAGGCCCGTGCCCGCACACAGAAGGGCGATCGCCGTCATGATGATGGCCGACTGGATCGCGCCGGAGCGGATGCGCTCGTGCTTGCCCGCTCCGAGATTCTGCGCCGTGAAGCTTGTGAGGGCTGAGCCAAAGGCGTTGAGCGGCGTCATGGTGAGGTTATTGAGCTTGCTGGCCGCGCCGAAGCCGTTCTGCGCCGCGTTCGAGACGATGAGCCCGGAGGCCATATCAAACTCCACCACGACAGACTGCATGGTAATGACCCCAATGGACAAAACGGAAAATTGAAGGCCGAGCGGGATGCCCTGCGCGATGTGCTGGGTGAGGTCGTTTTTTGTGATGGCGAAATCCTCGCGGTGCAGCCGCAGCTCGGGATATCGGACGAAGGCGTACACAAAGCACGCCACGGTGCTGATCAGCTGCGCAAGAACCGTCGCGAACGCCGCGCCGGCCACGCCCCAGCCGAACGAGAGGATGAACAGCAAGTCAAGGCCCACGTTCAGGATCGTCGAAAACAGCAAGAAGGCAAGCGGCGTCACGGAGTCTCCCATCGCGCGCAGAAACGAGCAGATAAAATTATAAAACAGCTGCGCACCGATACCGGCGAAGATGACCGCACAGTAGGTGTAGGCTGCGGTGTAGACCGTGCCGCTTTCCGGCGTGACATTGAGCCACGAGAGCATGGGATCAAGAAGCGCCAGCGCCAGCGCCGTCAGAAGAACAGTCAGCGCGGCGGAAAGGACGATCTGCGTGGCAAGAGAGCGCCGGACGCCCGGCTGGTTTTGCGAGCCGACATTGCACGAGGTGATGACGCAGAAGCCCGCCGACACGCCGAAGGCAAACTGCAAAAAGACATAGACAATGGACGTCGTGTCGTTGACGCCGGCGACCTCCTGCGCCGAGAGCGTCTGGCCGACGATGGCCGCGTCGCTGATCGAGTAGACCTGCTGCAAAAGATAGGAAAGAATAATGGGGAAGGAAAAACGCAGCACAGTTTTCCAGCACGACCCCTGTGTCAGATCGATCGGCCGGAACAGGCCCCGAAGGCCGGATGGCTCGGAATGGTTCATAGAAATGCTTCCTTTATATCGTCAAAACGTTGGGTTCTTTCAAGCTTCGAGCAATTATAGACCGCAGGAGCGAAAAATGTCAAGAGAAAACAGGATGAGAGCTTGGTAAAATTATATAATCAAAAACGTAAAGATTTGTGCAAAATGGCAGCCGGCAAACGGCGAATCGAACGGGTTCGGAAAAGACGGCGTTTTTGGGCATTTGCGCGAAATGGATGGGCTTTTTTCGGAAATTCCGGTTGAAAAAGTGCCCGGCGTTTAGTATAATGACCGCAATAAGGCAGGAGCCGGCACCTTTGTGCGGCGAGGACGGAGATCCTCCGGCCGCGTCCGGATTGACCTTATCTGCAAAGAGGGGCAGATGGGTCTGTTTTTTTGTCTTGCCGGCAAGTACAAAAGAAGGGTTGCAGGGAAAATGGATTTTATTGAATTGCTGGTGCTGGCGATCGGCCTTTCGATGGACGCGTTTGCGATCTCCATCTGTAAGGGCTTGTCCGTCGAAAAGCTGGAGAAAAAGCACATGGTCATCACGGGTCTGTGGTTCGGCGGCTCGCAGATGGCGATGCCGATCATCGGCTATTTTGTGGGCGGGAGCTTCTACGAGGCCATCCAGAGCGTCGATCACTGGCTGTCGTTTGCGCTGCTGCTGCTCATCGGCGTCAACATGATCCGAGAGTCGATGGGGAAGATCGAAAAGCTCGACGCGTCGTTTTCACCGAAGGTCATGTTCCCGCTGGCGATCGCGGACTCCATTGACGCGCTGGCCGTCGGCGTGACGTTTGCCTTCCGGCAGGTGCCGCTGATCCCGGCGGTCCCGGTCATCGGCGCAACGACGTTTCTGTTCTCCGCTGCCGGCGTGTGGATCGGCAACCGCTTCGGCGCGAAATATAAATCGAAAGCGGAGCTGGCAGGAGGACTGGTCCTGATCGGCATCGGGCTGGTGATTTTGCTTCAGGATCTGGGGGTTCTTTGAACGACTGCCGTGGCGCGGCGGCAAGCGCCGTTTTGGTTCTGGCAGAGACCTGCCAGCTGGTCCAAACGCATTTTCTTTCTTGCGCGTCCTCGTCGGAAGAAACTCCATATCCTTCGCTTCGCCGCAAGCGGCAAAGCTCATCCATTCCGTTCTTCCTCCTCTCTCCGCAAAATCTATCGATTTTGCGGAGGCCTTATAAACGCTTAGCAAAAGAAAGAAGACGCTCAAGGGCAACCCCAGGGTTTCCCTTGAGAATCCTTTCCCTACTGAAGGGCCGCGGCCCCTCAGACACCCCGGGGCTGCACAGTCGTTACATTGCAAAAATCTCCCAATTTATGGCCGTAGGGGGCGATGCCCACATCGCCCCGGCGGAAAAATCTACAAAATACGAAAATCTGCGGCGAATTCGTAACTTCCTGAGGGCGGACAGAGGCGTCCGCCCCTACAGAGGTGGTGCGCTCCCAGAGGGCCGATGTGCTCAATCGGCCCCTACGAGGTAGCGGTGGTGCGCAGAAGTCCTTCATTCCCCACCGCAGCTCCCAGCGAAGAGAAATTTCCAGAGGAAATTTGCTCTTCGCCGGAACAAGACCGAAGGTTTGCCGCTCGGCAGTAAGATCGTTGTAAATTGGCCAACATCGAACGCAATTGCAAAACAGAAAGAGAGTGCTCACGTTCTTCGTAAGCACTCTCTAATTCTATCTGCACTTTTGATCGAGAACTCCCAGGATTTCAAAAGGGCCGCGGCCCTTTTGTTGGAGCTGCGCCGCAGCGCAGCTATCCCCGGCAACTTCTTCGCGGCGGCTCGACACCGCGCTTCTTTGCGCAGCTAAGAAGCGTGGGGTCGAAAAAACTATGGCATCAGCGCTACGTCGCAGATGATATCGGCGCACTTATCGACGCCGAGCGTGCCGGAGTCGAGGCACAGATCGTAATTTTCCGCTTCGCCCCAGTTGCAGTTGGTGTAGTGCTTGTAGTAGACCTTGCGCTTGCTGTCCTTTTCCTGAAGGCGCTTCTGCGGGGTCTGCTTGGTCTCGCCGTAGAGCCGGACGATGCGCTCGGCGCGGTGCTCCATGTCGGAATGGATGAAGATATGCAGCGTGTCGGGCCGGTCCTTGAGGATAAAGTCCGCGCAGCGGCCGACGATGACGCACGGACCCTTGGCAGCCAGATCGCGGATAACGTTCGTCTGGCAGACGTAGAGCTTATCGGACACGGACATCGTATCGATCAGACCCATCGGATGCGCCGAGACCGCGATATTGAACAGGAAGCTGCTGGTGACGGAGGCGTATTCGCCGATCTCCTCGATGAACTCGTGCGAGAAGCCGCTTTCCTTCGCCACCTGATCGACCAGTTCCTTGTCATAATAGGGGATGCCCAGCTTTTCCGCGACTTTCTTGCCAATGGTCCTGCCGCCGCTGCCGAACTGACGGCTGATGGTGATCACTTTGTTTGTCATGAAGGATTCCCCCTTGCTCTTTGGATAATCCCATTATACACCAAAGCGGGAAAAATCACAACGAAAAATTTTTTGGCGCCGCGCTAAAAAACAGTGAAGGTTATAGATAACGCTGCATCGATTTGAGAAGCGTTTGCTCGGAATCGATGAGCTCGCCCGCGATGCTTCTTGCCTGCTCGCTGGCCTCGGGATAGCGGTTTCGATAGCGGACGAGGGACTTGACGCCCATATTGCAGCCGTCGGTGATGAGGTCGGCGACCGTTTCGTCGGCGGGAGAGACGGCGAGCTTTGCGTTCGTTTTCAGCCAGGACATACTCCGCGCCATCGCGTTTGCGCCCTTTTCCGGGATATTTTCGGCGGAAAGGAGCGCCTTCGTTTGCTCGCCCAGCGCCCGGTGCGTTTCGCGGCAGCCCAGCAGCAGCTGTTCAAGCGCCTTGTCGCGCGTCTGGCCCAGCACGTCGTCAATGGAGCCGATGGCCATCTGTACGCCCGCGCCGCACTCCAATAAAAGCGCCTTCGTATCGTGGTTCATAGCGTTTCCTCCTGCATTTCACAAATGATGTTGACAATAGGCTGTGCAAAATCGCAGAAAGTATGATATAGTAAAAGAAAAACTTACGCCGCAGCGAAAACAGGCGGCGGAAAGGAGAACAGCATGATTTTTGAACGGACGGTCGTGGAGCTTGCGGGAGATTACGCGGTTTTACAGTCGGAAAGCGGCACGCGCACGGAGGTCGCTCTGGCCCTTCTGCCGGACGGCATCCGCGAAGGAACGGTCCTGATCTGCGAAAATTTTGAATACCGCGTCAAAACGCTTTGATGCTTGCGATAGAAAGGGGAACGGCCATGCCGCGTTATCTTCTCGCCCTCGATCAGGGCACGACCAGCAGCCGCGCGATCTTATTTGACGAGAACCAGAACATCGTTTCCGTCGCGCAGAAGGAATTTGCCCAGTACTACCCGCAGGCGGGCTGGGTGGAGCACAACCCGATGGAGATCTACTCGAGCATTTATGGGGTCATGATGGAGGTCATTTCGCAGGCCGATATCCATGCCGCCGACATCGCCGCCATCGGCATCACGAACCAGCGCGAGACGACCATCGTTTGGGACAAAACGACCGGAAAGCCCATCCACAACGCCATCGTCTGGCAGTGCAGAAGAACGGCCGCCATCTGCGAGGACTTAGAGCGCCGCGGTCTGCGGGATTACATCAAAAAAACCACCGGTCTTGTGCCGGACGCGTATTTTTCCGGCACGAAGATCCAATGGCTTCTCGATAACGTCGAGGGTGCGCGGGAGAAGGCCGAAAGGGGAGAGCTCCTGTTCGGAACGGTCGACACGTGGCTCGTCTGGAAGCTCACCGACGGCAAGGTCCACGTGACGGACTACACGAACGCGTCGCGCACGATGCTCTACGATATCCACAAGCTTCGCTGGGACGAGCGGCTTTTGAAGGAGCTCGGCATTCCGGCCTCGATGCTGCCGGAGGTTCGAAATTCGTCGGAAATTTACGGCACGTGCAACATTCAGGGCGTGCAGGTGCCCATCGCGGGCATCGCGGGCGACCAGCAGGCGGCGCTGTTCGGCCAGTGCTGCTTCACGCCGGGCGACGCGAAAAATACATACGGCACGGGCTGCTTTTTGCTGATGAACACCGGCAGCACCGCGATGGAAAGCAGGCACGGCCTGGTCACGACGATCGCCGTGGGCTTACATGGGAAGGTGCAGTACGCACTTGAGGGCTCGATCTTTGTCGGCGGCGCGGTCATTCAGTGGCTCAGAGACGAGCTGCGCTTTATCCGGGAAGCCAGAGACGCGGAGTATTTTGCGTCCAAGGTGCCGGACACCGGCGGGGTCTATCTCGTGCCCGCGTTCACAGGACTCGGCGCGCCGCACTGGGATATGTACGCAAGAGGGGCGCTCGTCGGCCTCACACGCGGCACAAAGCCGGAGCATATCATAAGAGCGGCGCAGGAATCGATCGCGTATCAGTCGTATGACCTGGTCGACGCGATGGAAAAGGACGCCGGGATGACGCTCTCGCAGCTGCGGGTCGACGGCGGGGCCAGCCGGGACCGGTTTTTGATGCAGTTCCAGTCGGACATTCTCGGAAAAGAGGTCCGAAGACCGGTCATCCGCGAAACAACGGCGCTGGGCGCGGCGTATCTGGCAGGACTCGCTGTCGGCGTCTGGGGCAGCTGTGACGAGCTGCGCGACCTCTGGCACTGCGATTTTGCCTTCGAGCCGGAAATGGTGCAGGAAAAACGCGAAAAGCTCCTGCGCGGCTGGCACAAGGCCGTCGGCAGAAGCCTCGATTGGGAAGAGCACTAGGGCTGTTAAAAACCTCGTAGAGTTTCGCCCCGCAGGGCGAAATGAAATAGAAATCCATGTTATCCGGCGGCTCTGCCGACCGGAAACATACCTATCGCCTCGCAAGTGTGGAATTTGTGCGCCTCCGGCGCACAAATTATGCGCGCAGTCGAGGCGCAGTCTCTTCTGTCAAAAAAGCGTCAGCTTTTTTGACAGGCACAACGCCCTCCGCATCGATTCGATGCGGAGGGCGTTGCGTTTTATTTTGCTTTGCCGAGGTAGGCGGCTTTGACTTCTTCGTTCTCGAGAAGCGCTTTGCCTTCGCCCTGCATGAGGATCGTGCCGGTCTGCATGACGTAGGCCCAGTCGGCGGTCTTGAGCGCCATGTTGGCGTTCTGCTCGATAAGAAGCACCGTGATGCCCTGGCGGTTGATCTCCTTGATGATCTCAAAGATGCCCTTGACGACCAGCGGCGCAAGGCCCAGAGACGGCTCGTCCATCATGACGAGCTTCGGCTTTGCCATAAGCGCTCTTCCGACTGCCAGCATCTGCTGCTCGCCGCCGGAGAGCGTGCCGGCCAGCTGCCACGCGCGCTCTTTGAGTCTGGGGAAGAGCGCATAGACCTTCTCCATGTCCTCTTTGATGGAGTCCTTGCGCAGATACGCGCCGATGCGCAGGTTCTCTTCGACCGTGAGGTTCGGGAACACGCGGCGGCCTTCGGGGACGAGGGTGACGCCGCTGGAGACGATCTGGTCGGTGGATTTGCCGAGCAGGCTCTGGCCGTTAAAGAGAATGTCGCCGGACTTGGGCTTGACCAGACCTGCGATGGACTTGAGCGTCGTGGACTTGCCCGCGCCGTTCGAGCCGACAAGGGTCACGATCTTGCCTTCTTCGACCGTCAGGTCGATGCCTTTGACGGCCTCGATGCCGCCGTAGGAGACGACAAGGTTTTTGATTTCCAGAATATTAGCCATCCTCGTCCACCCCCAAATATGCGTCGATAACGCGCTGGTCGTTCTGAATCTCGGCCGGAACGCCCGCGGCGATCTGACGGCCAAAGTCGATGACGTAGATCCGGTCGGAAATGTCCATGACCAGATTCATGTGATGCTCGATGAGGAAAATGGTGAGCTTAAACTGCTCGCGGATCTCGCGGATGAACGCGGTGAGCTCTTCCGTTTCCTGCGGATTCATGCCGGCGGCCGGTTCGTCCAGAAGCAGAAGCTTCGGGTCGGTCGCAAGCGCGCGGGCAATTTCGAGCCGGCGCTGCTTGCCGTAGGGAAGGGAGGTTGCAAGCTCGTCCTTGAGCTCGTCCAGGCCGACGATCTTCAGAAGCTCGAGCGTCTTTTCGCGCTGCGCCAGCTCCTCTTTGCGGTTCAGGCGGAAGGTCGCGGAGAACACGTTCGAGGTCTTGCGCAGATGCATCGCCGTGAGGACGTTATCGAACACCGTCATGGATTTGAACAGGCGGATGTTCTGAAAGGTTCTGGCGATGCCCATTTTTGTGATGTAGTCGGGCGTGTGCGAGACGACGTGCGGATAGAGCTCCTTGCTGTCGCCCGCGTAAAGCTTTTTCATTTTGCCCTGCGGATGGTTTTCCACGATCGTTTTGCCGCAGAACTCGACCTTGCCGTTCGTGGGCTCATAGACGCCCGTGATGCAGTTGAAGGCCGTAGTCTTACCGGCGCCGTTCGGGCCGATGAGCGCGACAATTTCGCCCTCGTAGATGTCCATCGACAGATTGTTGACGGCGACGACGCCGCCAAACTGCATGGTCACGTTTTCAACGTGCAGTACCGATTCAGCCATTGCCCTTGCCTCCCTTCGGCGCGGTTTTCCTGCGTTTGAGAAGATCAGACAGCTCACGGTCGCCCATGATGCCCTTGCGGAAGAACAGGACGACGCACATGATGATGATGGAGACGACCGCCATACGGAAGCCGTTTTTGAACAGGCCCGGCGCCTGAATGCCGAGGAACTCGCCGGAGTCCAGGCCGCGCAGCAGCCACTCGAGGCTCGCGATATACAAAAAGCTCGTGATGACGGAGCCCGTAATGGAGCCGATGCCGCCGATGACGACGATGAGCAGGATCTCATAGGTCATCGTGCTCTTGAACGAGAGCGCCTGCACCGTGCCCATGTACATGGCCAGCATACCGCCGCCGACGCCCGCGAAGAACGACGAGATGATGAACGCCAGGCGCTTGTGGTGCGCGAGGTTGATGCCCATGGCCTCGGCCGCGATCTCGTCGTCACGGATGGCCTTGAAGGCCCGGCCATAGGTCGAGTTGACAAGAAGCAGGATAATGGCGATAAAGATGCCGATCAGAATTAAATAAGAGCTTGCGCCGCCGAGGTCCGGATAGCTCTTGAGAAGGTTCGAGCCGTTGGTCAGCGGGCCCAGCGCGTTCCACTGGAAGAACGCACGCACGATCTCGGCAAAGCCCAGCGTGGCGATCGCGAGATAGTCGGACTTCAAACGAAGCACCGGAAGGCCGATGAGGTACGCGATAAGCGCCGCAATGAGGCCGCCGATCATGAGCGCGGCGATCATGCCCACGACGGAGCCGACGCTCTCACCCAGAAAGCCCGAGAAGACCTCGGGAAGCGAGAACTTGACGATGCCGCCGTCAAAGTACTGGTAAACGCCCGCGCGCTTGGCGACGGGGATGCTGAGGACCGCGTAGGCATACGCGCCGAGCAGCATGAAGCCCGCCTGGCCCAGAGAAAACAGGCCCGTAAAGCCGTTGAGCAGGTTCATCGAGACCGCGACGAGCGAGTAAACCGCCGCTTTCTTGATGACCTTGATGGCAATATGATAGCTCGGGAGCTTGCTGTCGAGATAGAACGCGACGGCAAGGATCACAAGCAGAATGACCGCGATAATGATGGATTGTTTCTGATTGTTCTTTTTCATATCCGGCACCTCCTCAGACCTTATCGGTGGCTTTCTCACCGAACAGACCGGTCGGCTTGACGCACAGGACGACGATCAGAATGACGAACGTGAAGGCGTCCGAGAACGTGGAGTAGCCGATGCCCTTGATGACCTCTTCGCAAAGGCCGATGATGAACGCGCCGACGACCGCGCCCGGGATCGAGCCGATGCCGCCGAAGACCGCCGCGACGAACGCCTTCAGACCCGGCATACCGCCGGAGGTGATGGCGACGTTGGGGTAGTTCGTGAAGTAAAGCAGTGCGCCGACGGCCGCCAGGAACGAGCCGATGACGAACGTGAAGGAAATGACGGAGTTGATCTTGATGCCCATGAGCTGCGCCGTCTCAAAATCCTTGGACGCTGCGCGCATGGCCATGCCGATCTTCGTCTTCTTGGTCAGCCACACGAGGATCAGAACCAGAAGAATGGTCAAAAACGGCGTGACGAGCGTGACGCGCTTGGTCTGGGCGCCGAAAACGGTGATCATGTCGGAGACCCAGGGGATGGGGTTCGTGACCGGCTGGGGAAGACCGCCGGTGAGGTAGAACGCGAGGTTCTGGATGAGATAGCTCACGCCGATGGCGGAGACCATCAAAGACATTCTCGGCGCGGAGCGAAGGGGCTTATAGGCCACACGCTCGATGAGAAAGCCAAGGAAAGCCGTTGCAACGAGCACCAGCGGGATCGCCAGCACCATCGGCAGCGACGCGGACGCGTAGACCATAATAAGGCCCGCGACCATGAAGACATCGCCGTGCGCGAAGTTGATCAGACGCAGAATGCCATAGACCAGCGTGTAGCCGATGGCAATGAGCGCGTACTGACCGCCCGCGGAGATGCCGTTGATGATATAGGGGAGCAGCCCTTGCATAATTGAGGAACCTCCTGATTAGATTTGAGGATCTTGGAGGCCCTACAGCAAAAGCTGCTGCACGGCTTCCCGTATCCTAAGCCGGCAAAAGCAGGCTTTTGCCGGAAGGGGTTGCGCCTCGACTGCGCGCATAATTTTTGTCCCTGCGGGACAAAAATTCCACACTTGCGAGGCGAGTTGTATTGTTCCGGTCGGCAGAGCCGCCGGATACAATAGATTCACATTTTATTTCGCGCCTGCGGGCGCGAAACTCTACGAGGTTTTAATTGGTTCTGGCGGGGCAGAGCCCCGCCAGAACTGAAGGGAAGCTGGTTTTTCTTATTGATTGGAGCTTACTGCTCGACGGTCTGGACAGCGACGAATTCCCATGCGCCGGTCTCGGGGTTGGCTTCCTTGATGTAAGCCGAGTCGCGCTTTGCATCGCCGATGTCGTCGAACTCGATCATGCCTGTGACGCCTTCGTAGTGGACGTTGGGCAGGGCCTCGAGGATCTTGGCAGGATCCGTGGAGCCGGCAGCCTTGATGGCCTCGAGAGCGACAAAGTAAGCATCATAGCCCATGGCCGTAACGCCCGCAACAATGTCGTTGCCGCCGTTGTTGGTCATCATGTCGGGGTTCTCGTTGAGCCACTTTTTGATACCGGCGTCGAATTCCGGCGAGCCGCCTTCCTGATAGAAGGTGGTGACGAGCAGGCGGACGTCCTTACCCTTGGTGGACTCGAGGACCATGTTGTTGTCCACGGTGTCGGTGCCGAGGATGGCGCCCTTGAAGCCCTGCGCGGCAGCGGCTTCGATGATCAGCTGCGCGTAGTTGGTCGAGACCGGGCAGAAGATGACGTCTGCGCCGTCGGCCATGGCGTTATTGATGTAGGAAACGAAGTTTGCGTTGCCCTCGGGGAAGTCCTCGGAAACGACCTCGCCGCCGAGGCCCTTGAACGCTTCGGAGAAGTAATAGACCAGACCCTGGTCATAGTCGGAGCCGAGCATGGCCAGCGTGTAAGCCTTTCTGGCGCCCATTTCCTTATAGGCGTAGTTGGCGTGGACAGTGCCCTGGAACGGATCGAGGAAGCAGACGCGGAAGTACACCGAGCAGTCCGAGGTGACCTGCGGGTTGGTGCAGCCGATGCCGATGGCGGGGATGCCGGCCTCTTCAAAGACCTTGCCGCCGGCCATGGACACACCGGAGCCATAGGAGCCGAGGACGATGGACACGCCGCGGTTGACCAGCTCAGAAGCGGCCGACGGGCCGTTTTCGGCGGTGGTGCGGTTGTCAACGATCTCGAGCTGGATGTCGTAGGTCTCGCCGCCGATCTCAATGGTCGGCTGGACATAGTTGGCGTACTGCGGGCCAAGCGTTTCCTGCTTGCCGCCTGCGCCGTTGTCACCGGTCAGGGGCTCAAAGATACCGATCTTGAGGACCTTGTTGCCGGATTCCGTGGTGGCTTCGGCAGCAGTCTCGGTCGTGGCTTCGCTGGTTTCTGCGGTCTGTTGTTCAGTGGTGGACGTGCTGGCGCAGCCTACGAACAGGCACGCGAGCAGGCACAGGCAAAGAAGCAATGCGATGGTCTTTTTCATGAAACGTGATCCTCCTTACAAAACTGTCCGCGCAGTTCTTTTCTACACGGTTTTATTATTATAACCAGTCTTGTGCGAAAAGGCAAGCGTTTCTTTGTGCGTTTTGCTGGATTATGTGTAAAACAACATACGTTTACGCATTTTTTAGATAGCAAAAAATTGGAAAGCAAGAGAAAAAGACGACAAGAAAATTTTGGCTAAATTTTAGGAAAGCTTGCGGAAATTCTGCTTTTCCGCAGGAAACCGTCCATCCGTTATGGAAAAAATCCGCAAAACGTCCGTTTATGGACGACTGAAATTGGGAAAAATCCGGCAGGGCGGGTACCCTGCCGGAAAGTTTGTTTTTTTCCTGCGGACAGAAATCTTTACGCGTCAGTCGATACCCTGGACCTTCACGAACTCCCATTCGCCCGTTTCGGTGTTGGCCGCCTTGATGTAGGCCGCGTCGCGCTTGGCGTCGCCGATCTCATCAAATTCGATCAGACCAGACACACCTTCGTAGCTCACGCCGGGAAGCGCTGCGAGGACTGCGGCGGGGTCGGTGGAGCCTGCGGCCTTGAGGGCCTCGAGAGCGACGAAGTAAGCGTCATAGCCCATCGCGGTCACAGCGGAGACCATGTCGTTGCCGCCGTTGTTGGTCAGCGCGTCGGGGTTTTCGTTCATCCACTGCTTGATGCCTGCGTCAAACTCGGGAGCGCCGCCCTCCTGATAGAAGGTCGTGATCTCGATGTTCACGTTCTTGCCCTTGGCCGACTCGATGACCATGTTGTTGTCCCAGGTATCCGAGCCGAGCAGGTGGCCTTCAAAGCCCTGTGCGGAAGCGGCCTCGATGATCAGCTGCGCGTAGTTCGTGGAGACCGGCGCGAAGATGACGCCTGCGCCCGCGGCCTTGGCATTGTTGATGTAGGAAACGAAGTTTGCGTTGCCCTCGGGGAAGTCCTCAGAGGTGACCTCGCCGCCGAGCGCCTTGAACGCCTCGGAGAAGTAGTAGACCAGCCCCTGGTCGTAGTCCGAGCCGAGCATGGCCAGCGTGTAAGCGGTGGTAACGCCAAGCTCTTTATACGCATAGTTCGCAAGGACGGTGCCCTGGAACGGATCGAGGAAGCAGATACGATAGTAGACGCTGCAATCGGAGGTCACCTGCGGGTTGGTGCAGGTCACGCCGATGGCCGGAACGCCGGCCTCCTGGAAGACCGAGCCGCCCGCGATCGACACGCCCGAGCCATACGAGCCAAGAACGATGGATACGCCGCGGTTCATGAGCTCCGAGGCGGCCGACGGGCCGTTTTCGGCGGACGTGCGGTTGTCAACGATCTCGAGCTTTACCTCGTACGTTTCGCCGCCGATGTCGACGGTTGGCTGGACGTAGTTGGCATACTGCATACCGAGGATCTCCTGCTTGCCGCCGGCGCCGTTGTCGCCGGTCTGGGGCTCGAAGACGCCGATCTTGACGACCTTGTCGCCGGAAGCGGCCGGCGCGGCCTCTTCGGAAGCAGCCTCTTCGGAAGCGGCGCTTTCGGATTCGGAAGCGGCGGGTGCGGCCTCTTCGGACGAAGCGCTTTCAGCCGAGGCACTCTGGCTGGCACAGCCGGCGAAGACGCTGAGTACCATCAGAATACATAAGCATAATGCAATCAGCTTTTTCATGTTCATTCCTCCTGATATGTCCGCAATACAGAGACAACTGTACGCGAACTAAATTATGCTCCCAATTATAGCGACTCAGGCGACAAAATGCAAGAAAAAATTTCGCGTTTTGTGTAAAAAATACGAGACAAATCTGTCCACGTCCTGTTAAAAATGTAAAAATCGGTGAAGATATAATTATTTTTGAGGAATATTGCCTGTTTTGACGCTTAAAAGTTTGAACTTTTATTGGGTAAACTGTAAAGCAGGCTACAGGCCAGCGACGCTTGTCCGCGCTTCACGGCCATTTCTCCGATTTCCTGCCAGACTGCGTGCGTTAAAGCGCGGACGCTTGTCCACTGTGCACGTAAAATCCGGGGAAAGCCCATTGGGAAAATGTGCGGTTTTTCGCCGGAAAGCAAAAAAGAACTGCCTGCATAGACAGCTCCTGAAAAATAGCTTACAGAATGGACGGAAAAGTTCCGGCGAAGTGAGCCGCACAATTGTGCGATGCGGCCTTGATCCCTTCTGACGATTGCTTGTTGACAATTAACAAATATTGAAATATGATAGAAGAAAAAGCAGGAGGTTATATCCATGGCAAATGTTTCTTCCGGCATTCTCGGCGATGCGAATTTGTTCAATCTAAAAGCGATTTCTGTCTCACAAATTCGTCCTGAAGTGGATAGCTTTTTTGTTTCAGGGGAAGAGATCGTTCAGTGCTTTCAAACCATTCGCGACCAGGTGATTTTTACAAATAAACGCGTGTTCGTAGTAAACGTTCAGGGCATTACGGGAAAGAAAGTGTCGTACTTTTCCTATCCGTATTCCAAAGTGCAGTATTGGGGAATCGAAACAGCCGGTGTATTGGATATCGACAGCGAACTTGTTCTCGTATTCAACGATGGAAACAGACTCCAGTTTGATTTCAAAGCAAAAGTTGACATAAAACGGATATGCGCAGACATTTCCGCTTTTGTCTTATGATCATATTCTATTTTTCGTATCACCAAGTAAAAGAGAATAGGGAAAAGTGAAAAAGTAAAAATCTCGTATGCTTCCGCATACGGGATTTTTGATGGAGCTGAGGGGAATACTCCGGCGGCTTTGCCGTCTCCGTGCCGATTGCATTTTCTTTTGTTTTCTGCATTTCATGCAGAAAAAGCGGCACTTTCGCGCCGCAAAAATGCAATCGGTACTCCGCCAACTTCGTTGGCTCCGTGCCGTCTCAAATCTTTTTTGGCTGCGCCAAAACGGCCGCATGAGATGCAGCCGCCGCGCTTCGCGCGGAAGATTTGGACGGTCGAACCGCAGTGTTTCTCGCGCCACGCATTTCCGGCAAAACAAAAAAAGCCATTCCTTCCGGAATGACTTTTTTGTTTTGGTCGCAAATTGCAAGTGCAAGTTGGACACCTGCATGGTAGAAATCAGTTCATCAGAGCATCGGTCAGGATGGAAGCCGCTGGCTTCCGTCCTG
>DJQK01000146.1 GCA_002437575.1 Clostridiales bacterium UBA6388
AAAGCACGGTTTGACAAGAAATCAAATCGTGCTTTTTCTATGACGTAGATTATCGACCCCAAGCGGAGAAAGGAGCGGCAAATATGGCGGCGGTTATCGTATCAGATTATTTCTACGGCGAAGAATCCGAACAGTTCAGTTACTTCCGGATTCCCCATCTACTGATTACGCACCGGCGGTTCAAAAATATCTCCGTCGAAGCAGAGCTGCTGTATGGTCTGCTGCTTGACCGCATTGAGCATTTCTGCGTCCTGCCTTCCATGCGGAATCAGCATTACGGGCAGAAAATTCTTGCTGCACTGCAAAAACAGCCGCTGATCCTGGAGATTGGCCCGCCGGTGGATGCAATCGCCCAGCGGCGAAAGGGGTTTTACGAACGCTGCGGCTTCGTAGAAAATCCATATCCGCACACGCACCCACCCTATCATGCAGGCACTCCCGGTCATGATCTCGTTGTCATGAGTTCACCGACGGTTTTGGCGCCGGAGGAATACGAAACATTCCGTCGTGCGCTGTGCGATATGGTCATGTGCAAGGTGTTTTAAGGTAAATCGAGAGACGGAAACGCAGATCAGCAGACACGGACTATGAGAAAGGGCAAGCTGCCATTTATGGGGGCGCAGCTATGAAGATAAAAAAGTTTATTCCTGCCATCTGTACGCTTATTTTCCTGCTATCAGGATGCAGTCAAACAGCCGGAAACGAAGCTGATGCAGCAGCTGATATTTCTTCCGGAACACTCCGAAAGGAGGCCTTTGTCCTTGTGTCCAGCGCAGAAATTTCCAGCACAGACGATGCAGCACAGTCTGCTTATATTGAGGACGTCGGAGGCGGCAGAGGATATACTGCCGGGATCATCGGGCTTACAACCGGTATGGGAGATTTGCTGGAGGTCGTGGAACGATATACGGAGCTGAAACCGGAAAATGCGCGGAAACAGTATATTCCAGCGTGAATAAAGGTCGATGGGACAGACTCTCACGACGGATTGGGAGCGCCATTTGAAAGGGCATGGGCAGATGCTGCACAGTCCGAAGAAATGATACAGGCGCAGAACGATATTCTGGATCCACTATTCCAGCACGAGGCGCGTCCAGCGCAGTCCGGGCGTCCTGACGCCGATGGAAAAGCGCGCGCTTTGTCCCGCCGCATAAAAAGCGGCCAGCAGCGCTTGGCTGCCGGCCGGGAAAATTTTATGGCAACACCGCACAATTCGGCANNAACTATCACGCGCTGGCCGTCATCGAAAAGGCCGACGAAAACGGCATCATTTTCAGAGAAGACTGAGTTTTGTCTGTATACCGCCGCATCTTCCCGGGTGCGGCGGTTTTTTTCAAAAATTTCCGTCTTTTTTGTTGGAAGTCCAACAGATTTGGCGCATGGACTCTGCTATACTGACGCCAGAACAAGGGCAGCACCGCGCAATTCGGCAAGCGGATTCGGCGAGAGATTTTTCGTCAAGTCAAGGTTCGGAACGCGCAGGAATACTGTATGTATTTCAAACTTTCCAAGCCGAAGAATTGGCGGAAAATATCCGCCGAAGTGCGAAGACGCAATTGTGCGGTATTGCCTTATATTTTTCACTGTCCTCTTGATGGGATGCGGTTCACAGTCAGAATCATCCGTTTGTGGGGTCGTAGTTTTTGCCGAACTGCAGGTCGGTAAACTTGATGGTCGCGCTGTCCATGTGCAGGGGCCTTGTGTTCTGCTTCTGGCCGTTTGCGGCGGCAGGCGGCGTCTGCGGCTTGGGGTCTGCGCCGACGAGCTTTTCCATGTTCTCGGAAATGGCCTCGGCGATGGCCTCCGCGCTCTCTGACGGTGCGGTCACGACCGGCGCGGCCGGTGCGGGCGCGATGGGCTGGACGGGCGCGGCGGGCTGCGCGGGCTGGTCTGTCTGCCAGTCGTAGGGCTTTTCGCGCACAGGCTTCTGGCGCACGACCTGCGGCGCCGAAAGCGTCAGATCCTTTGATTTGAGCTTTTCCAGCAGCTCCAGATGGCCTTTGATGTCCTGCTCTAAAACGTCAATGAAATTGAGCGCCGTTTTCTTCGCGTCGTCGAGCCGGGCCTGCTCTTCGGCAAGCTCTTTTTTGAGATCGTCGCTCTGCGTGCGAAGCGTCGTCTCTGCGCCCGCGACGATCGTTGCGCTGCGCGACTGGGCCTCGGCGATCATGCGGTCGCACTGGGCCTGTGCCTGGGCCATCTGCTGCTTCATGGCAGCCTCCTGCCCGCGGTATTCCTCAAGCTTTTCGACCAGGACCTTCATCTTGGACTTGAGCACGGAATTTTCCTTGTAGAGCATGATATAGTCTTCGGTGAGCGGTTCGAGAAAATCGTCCACCTGCTGCATATCATAGCCGCCGAAGACGGCCTTGGAGAAGGTTTGCTCCTGAATTTCCTGTGGTGTAAACATACACGTTCTCCTTTCCGGCCGGGCGGTTACAGATACAGGCCGTTGTTTTCAAGCTCGTCGATCAGATCGCCGACGATGTCTACGTTGTAGGGCGTGATGATGTAGGTGCTGATGGCGATCTTCTTGATCTTGCCGTCGAGCGCGTAGGCGCAGCCGGACAGGAAGTCGACAAGGCGTCTTGCAACATCCTTATTCGTGGCCTCGAGATTGAGGACCACCGCGTGCTTGCTGCGCAGATGCTCGGCAATATCGGAGACGTTGTCGAACCGGTCGGGCTTGACCAGAACCACCTGCATCTGCGCGGTGGTGTGGATGTTCACGACCTTGTTGCTGCCCGGTGTGCGGCGCGTCGATGCGCCGGAGCCGAGAGAGCTGCTGCCGGTATCGTCTGCGTCGTCGTCCAGATCGAAGCTCGGTGCGCGGCTGGGCGCGGGTGCGGAAGAAGAACGCGAGGCGCGTGTGGGCCTTACGTCGTCGTCAAATTCGTCGAAATCGTCCTCGTCCTCGGTGTAGGGCTTGGCCAGTTTCTTCAGTTCATCCATGAATCCCATAACTTTGATATCCTCCAGTGATCTCTGTGTCAGAGCTTTTTATTTGTCGTAATGTCTTGCGCCAAAGATGGCGGTGCCGACACGCACGAGCGTCGCGCCCTCTGCGATGGCGTCGGGGTAATCGCCGCTCATGCCCATAGACAGGCAGTCCATGGACACATTATCGTATTTTTTCGCACTTATGTCAACAAAAAGATTCCGCATTTGCGCAAAATATCTGCGATTATCCCCCGGTTTTTCGCTCACGGGAGGAATTGCCATCAGTCCGCGCAGGCGAACATGGGGAAATTCACCCATTTTTGCCGCCATCTGGGAGGCATCTTCCGGCGTGAAGCCGGATTTGCTTTCCTCCGCGCCGATGTTCACCTCGAACAAAATGTCCTGCGTGACGTTCAATTTTGCCGCCTGCTTTTCGATGCACTCGAGTAATTCCAGCCGGTCGACCGACTCAATGAGATCGACTACGCCCACGAGGTACTTGACCTTGTTCGTCTGCAAATGGCCGATGAAGTGAAGGGGCCTTCCTTCATACGCGCCCTGGGGCCGCTTTTCCTGAATTTCCTGCACGCGGTTCTCGCCGCAGCAGTCGACGCCCGCAGCGATCGCCTCCCGGACAGCGGCCGCATCGTTCATCTTCGTCGCCGCGCACAGGAGGATATCCTTCGGGTCACGGCCCGCCGCCAGCGCGGCTTTTTTCATCTCTTCGCGGATCTTCGCGACATTTTCTGCAATGCTCATTTGCTAACAACCTTTCCGTCATATAGATTCTTTGCGTGGATGATGACCTCGTCGCCGGGCCAGAGGTTGGCCGTGGAGGTCTTATCGAGCTCTACGACATAGCTCTCGCCGTTGTCGTGGAGAATGGTGATCGGTTTCCAGCGGGCCGCCGCGCCCTCGAGGACATAAACGCCGGTTTTTCCCGCCTCATCGACACGAACCGCGTCCTTGGGCACACGAAGGCCCTGATAGGAATTGAAAACGACGTCCGCCGACTGCTGGCGAAGCAGCGTCACGTTCTGCATATACTGCGAGCAGGACAAAACGAGAAGCTTATAGCCCGCCTCGTTCTGCCCCACGCGCTCGACGCGCATTTCGATCTGGTCGTAAACGTCCCGCGCGAAAAGAAGCTGCACGGTGCTTCCTTCCTTCACGTCCTTGACCTCGCTCGCCGGAAGCGCGGTGACATAGTACCAGGTGCTGCCGCGGATGATCTTGCCGATGGCGTTTTCCGGAACGGCGGCCGGCTCGATGGCGTTATAGTCCTGCACGGTGAGCGTCTCGAGCGCGTCCGGGGTCAGGACGGTCTCATAGCCGTCGGCCACGCCGGAGTACGTTCCGGCAAAGCCCGCGGTGATGGCCCGCGTGTCAGAGGCCGCCTGGCCTTGCAGCCGCGTGAGCTCTGCCTGCACGGTTTCCAATTGCGCGGCGATGGTCTCGCTGTCTCCGGCCCCGGCCAGACGGCGAAGGACCAGCCCCTTGAGCTCGGGCGATACGTCCTGCGCGGAGTTCATGTCGCGCCGCGCGGTGAATTTCGCAAGGGAGAGAAGGTTTTCGGCGATCTCGTCGTCGAGCGCGGCCTGATCGGCAAGACTCGACTGCGCGCTGTAGGCGTATTGCAGCTGCGTCAGCTGCTCCTGCAGCGACTGGATGCGGCTCTGGCGCTGCTGGGCGCCGTCGGAGAGGTAGCCTGTCGCGACGGCGTCGTTTGCGCCCACGTGCGCCCCTTCGGCGCAGGTGATGACGGTGATATCATAGCTGGAGGTGAGAATTTCCTCGTCGCGCACGACAAAGCCCGTCGTATAGCAGCCCGCGCCCGCCTCGTATTCAATGACCGTGGCCGTGGTCAGAGGCTCGGTCAGGGACGATACGACGCTGTAGGCGATATAGGCCGCGATGGCAAGGATAAAGATCCAGAGGATCACGGTGGTGTAATGCTTGCCCTGTTTCATGAAGGCTCCTTCCCACCAGAAAGGCGCGGGGCAGCGATCGCCTACGGCTCTTCCTGGCTGAAACGCAGCGGGACCGACGGCGTGATGGTCGAGACCGCGTGCTTGTAGATCATCTGCTGCCTGCCCTCGGACAGCAGCACGACGACGAATGCGTCAAAGCCCGTGATGACGCCGCGCATCTGAAAGCCGTTGACCAGAAAGACGGTCAGCGGTGTGCGCTCCTTGCGGGCCTGATTGAGAAATTGATCCTGATAAGTTTCGGTACGCATAGGTAAGACTCCTTTTTCTATTTGAGATACCCCTATCGTACCATTTTTCTTACGCGAAAAAAGGAATATACGCGCGAGCAGCCTGAAATACAGCCTTGTGATCCGGCTCGCGCGGCTGCAGGATCCAGTGAATGGCTTCGTTCCGGCGCAGCCACGTGAGCTGCCGCTTGGCGTAATTGCGCGAACGCTGCTGCACCAGAGCCGTCGCTGCGGCCAAATCCCCGCCGCCGGTCAGAGCCTCGACGTATTCCTTATAGCCGATGGCCTGCATCGAAGTCGCCGTGGGCCGAACGCCGGAGGACAAAAGCGCGCGAATTTCGTCTAAAAGCCCGGCCTCCAGCATTTTTTCGACGCGAAGGTCGATGCGGTCATATAAGTCCTGCCGGTTTTCAAAGCTGAGCCCCAACCACACGGCCTCGTGCTTTGGCGCAAGCAGCTTCGTTTTCCGGTTGTGCTCGGATATGGTCTGGCCGGTTTCGAGGAAGACCTCCAGCGCCCTTATAATGCGCCGCTTGTCCGACGGATGGAGCTTCGCGCCCGCTTCCGGGTCGATGGATTTCAAGCGTTCGAGAAGCGGCTCGATGCCGCGCTGCTCTGCCTCCTGCTCCAACGCTTCGCGCACGCCGGTCGACGGACAGGGCGCAAAGCTGCGCCCGAGAAGAAGGCTGTCCGCATAAAGCCCCGTGCCGCCGCACACGATGCACGTTTTGCCGCGCGACAAAATATCCTGCAAAACAGGCTCTGCCAGCTCGACGTATTTTCCGACGGAAAAATCCTCCGCCGGGTCGATCACGCCGATCATATGGTGCGGCACGCCCTGCATTTCGTCAATCGTCGGCGCGGCGGTTCCGATGGCCATCCCCTTGTAGATCTGCATGGAGTCGCAGGACAAAACCTCGCCGTCATATTTTTTGGCCAGCTCGACGGCAAGCCGTGTTTTTCCCGAAGCCGTCGGCCCCGCGACGCAGATGATCTTCTCCAAGCCTGCCGCCTCCTTTCCAAAATCAAATGTCAGGTGCGCTTGAACTGCTTTTCAAGCTCCTTTTTTGTCAGCTCGATGCACACGGGCCGCCCGTGCGGGCAGTATTTGATATCGTCGCGCGAGAGAACTTCGCGCACCAGGGCCTCGCGCTCTGTGGGCTCGGTGTGCCAGCCCGCCTTGATCGCCGCCTTACAGGCCATCGTGTGCAGTAAATTGTCGCGAAGGTCACCTTGCGACGGCCGTTTTCCTGTCAGCAGGTCTTCGGCGAACGATTCCAGCGCCGCGCACGCGTCTTCGGGCGAAAGCTCGGACGGAATTTGCCGCAGAACGAGCTGTAAATCGGAAAATTCCGAGACCTCGAAGCCAAGGCTCTCCAGAAGCGCCGCGTTTTCGAGCACCGCTTCGGCCTCCGGCTTTGTCAGGTGCAGAGCAAGCGGCTCCAATAAAAGCTGCGGCATGACAGGGTGATCCTCGGCCTTCAGCTTTTCAAACAGCACCCGCTCGTGTGCGGCGTGCTTGTCGATGAGAAGAAGGCTGTCTGCCTGCTCAACTAAGATGTACGTGTCCATCGTCTCGCCGATGACGCGGAAGGAGGCCTCGGGAATGGAAAGCGCCTGCTGCGCCGGTTCGGGGGCGGGAATGGGCGATGCCTTTTCTTCCGGCGGCGTTTCGACTGCCGCGGGGCGCGGCTTGTCCGGAAGCGGCGGCGTCATGGGAGCGTGCTCGTCCGGCTTCGGTTCGGAAGGAAGCGGCGGCATGGGCGAAGCGGGCTTCTGCTCCGGCTTTTTCGGCGAGCGGGCCGGGATCTGCATGGGCGAGGCCAGAGATGCCGACAGGAAAGACGGCTCGTCGACAAAAACGGAAACGGGCTTGGACGCCGGACGCGCAGAGGATGCAAACGGATTTTCCTCTGCGGCGCTTGCCGTGCGGCGAAATTCCGCAGGGGTCTGCGTTTGGAAGAAGCCGGTCCTGGGCGCGGCACTTACCGTCTGCATGGAAGCGGCCTGCTTTGTGCTCGGCAGCTTCACCGAGGGCCTTCCCGGCGTTTTGTTGAGCGCTGAGAGCACCGCATAGTGTACCGCGTCGAACGCGCCGCGCTCGGATAAGAACTTGACCTCCGTCTTGGCCGGGTGGACGTTGACATCGACGGCCTGCACCGGAAGGTCGATCTCCAGCACGCAGGCCGGAAACCTGCCGACCATGAGCTGGTTTTTATACGCTTCTTCGAGCGCCGCGGAGAGCATCCGGGACTTTATGAAGCGGGAATTGACGAAAAAGTACTGATACGAGCGGTTGCCGCGCGTGCACGTGGGCTTTGTCACGTAGCCGCGCACCGAAAACTGCTCCCACGAGCCCTTGACCTCGACCATGCCGTTTGCGATCTCGCGGCCGAAGACGGTGTAAATTGCGCTCATGCGGTCGCCGGAGCCGGCGGTGGAGAGCTGCTCTTGTCCGTCCTTCAGAAAACGGAAGGCAATTTCGGGGTGCGCCAGGGCCTGCTGCTGCACGGCAAGAAAGACGGCGGAGGCCTCGGCCTGATCGGACTTCATGAACTTCATCCGCGCGGGCGTGTTATAAAACAGGTCGCGCACCAGAATTGTCGTGCCCTCCGGGCAGCCTGCGGGGTCCTCCTGCGTGATCTGTCCTGCGTCCAGGTGCAGGCTCACGCCGGGGGTATCGGCGGCTTTGGTCAGAAGATCGATGCGGCTGACGGCGGAAATGGCGGCAAGCGCTTCTCCGCGGAAGCCGAGCGTCGAAATGGCGGCCAAGTCATCCTTGGTTCGAATTTTACTCGTTGCGTGGCGCAAAAACGCGACTCTTGCGTCCTCGAGCGCCATGCCGCAGCCGTTGTCGGAAATGCGGATGAGGGTCATGCCGCCGTTTTGAATTTCAATGGTAATGCGCGTCGCGCCCGCGTCGATGGCGTTTTCCGTCAATTCCTTTACGACGGAAGCCGGACGCTCGACCACCTCGCCCGCGGCGATCAGGTCTGCCACGTGGGAGCTGAGCTGCTGGATTTTCGGCATGGAAACCTCCTTGTTGATCACAGGTGCAGAAGACCGAAGGACATGGCGTTGATGAGCGCGTGGAGCGTGATGGGGGCCCAGATGGTGCCGCCCTTTTCATAGACCCACGCCAGCGCGGCCGACGCCGGAAGATACGGAAGGCAGCTGAGCAGGATCGATACGAACGGATGCAGCCCAAAATACTGCCAGTTGTGCATGAGCGTAAACAAAAGCGCCGAGACGATGTAGGCCAGCACTCTTGACGCGGGCCGGATGGTCCCGAAGACCACGCCGCGCACGAGCGTTTCTTCCACGATGGGCGCAAAGATCACGCTGGCGGCCAGCATCACATAGCGGTTGGTGGAAATGAGCTCGGTCACGGTCTCATTATTGTAAATGACGAAATCGCCCGCGAGCCTGCTCTCAAGCAGCTGAATGACCCACGTGCCCGCGTAATAGAGCACGAAGCCCAGGATCAGCGCCTGCACGAAGTTCCAGAACCCGGAGCCAAAGAACCGCTGCAAAAGAAAATTCCGGAACACGAGCAGCACAAAAAGAAGATTCACGGAAAAGTAGATAACGTTCACCGTGAGGGCCGAGAGCGTAACGTGCAGCGCCGCCGCGGCATACTGGATCATCGCACTCAGCAGCACCAGATAAAACGGCAGGTAGCACCATCCGGCGATGGCTTCGGCCCGCGAGAGATTTCTTCCGAGCGAGTAATAGGATCTTGCCAAGCGACTCGGCTCCTTTCGTAAAGGAAGCTCTGATTAAATCAGTGGCTGTGGACGGCGAGAGATTTTTCGTCAAGACAAGGTTTGGAAAATGGCGGAATACTTTGTGTATTTCCCATTTTTCAAACCGCCGGATTGGCGGAAAAGATCCGTCGTCCGCGGTCAGGGATTTATTCAGAGGTTCCCCAGATCATATTTTCCGTGCAAAGCCCATAGGTTGTACCACCAACATATCGGGAGGGACCTGCATGGTTATTATGACTGCCAAAGTTTCCAAAAGAAAAATACTGCTTGTTCTCGTGCTGCTTGTGCTTGCAGCCGCCGTGCTCCTCACGTGCCTGAAAAAGGCCGATTCCGCAGAACCCCCACAGGATACCGGCGAAGACGTGGCGGAGGTCTCCACCAACGAAGCGCGCGTGGCCTTCCTCGCGCAGTTCGGCTGGCAGGTATCGGAAGAGCCGGTGCAGACGCAGAAGGTCCTCGTGCCGGAAGAGCCGTCGGAGGTATTTCTGCGGTACAATGACCTCCAGCTCTCGCAGGGCTACGATCTATTGGACTACAGCGGCAAAACGCTCACGCGCTATGTCTACCAGATCACGAACTACCCCGGGACCGACGGCGTCTACTTCGCAACGCTTCTTGTCTATGACGACGCTGTCGTCGGCGGAGACGTCGCCTCGAGCCGGCAAAACGGCGTCATGCACGGCTTTGCCATGCCCGAAGCGCAGACGACGGGGCTGCTTCCTGTCACAGAAGGCACAGAAGACGAAGATATTTCGTAAAATGTATCATATCAGAAAAATTCCCTCTTTACAACTCGCCATATCGGAAGTATAATACAAGCAAATAAAAAATATATAGCAGCACCGCACAATTTGGCAAGAAGCCTCGGCGAGAGATTTTTCGTCAAGGCAAGGTTTGGAAAGGCAGGAAGGCTTTGTGCCTTTCAAGTTTTCAAACCGCCGCATTGGCGGAAAAGATCCGGCGAGGCTCGAAGGCAAATTGTGCGGTGCTGCGTTACGTCTTCAGGGCAGGGTGTGATTCCCGACCGGCGGTAAAGTCCGCGCGCGAAAGCTGAACCGGTGTGATTCCGGTACCGACAGTACAGTCTGGATGAAAGAAGATAGCCGCAGACGGCTCTGGAATTGTATGCATCCAGTTTCTGCCTGCCTATTGAGCGCCCGAAGAAGCTTCTTCGGACGCATATTTTTTTATTGTCAGGTGATACATATGAAAACGTCAACCCTTCAGCTGCTCCAGGAAAATCTCTCGTTCCTCGGCGTGAGCGCGCTGGTCGTGGCCGTCATTATCCTTGCGGCGCTCGGCTCGGAGCACCTCGTCATGCAAAAGCGCCACCGGTTAAAGCGTACCCGCGCGATCACCTTCATCGCCATGTTCTCGGCCGTGGCGGCGGTGCTGCACATCGTTGATATTCCGCTGTTTTTCGCGCCGTCGTTTTACAAGCTCGACTTTAGTGAGCTTCCCGTCATGATCTGCGCGTTTTACATGGGCCCCGTCGCAGGCGTCACGTGCGAGTTTCTGAAGATCGTGCTGAAGCTTCTCATCAAGGGCACGTCCACGGCGTTTGTCGGAGACCTCGCGAACTTCCTCGTCGGCTGCTCGTTCGTGCTGCCTGCGGCCATCTGCTATCAGGCGACGCTCAGCAAAAAGGGCGCGGTGTGGTCGCTTGCGCTTGGCACGATCGTCATGAGCGTCTTCGGAAGCTTATTTAACGCCTGGTACCTCATCCCGAAGTTCTCCGAGCTGTTCGGTCTGCCGCTGGACGCCATCATCTCCATGGGCACGCAGGTAAACCCCGCCATCACGAGCCTTCCGACGCTGGTGCTGTTTGCCGTCGTGCCGTTCAACGTGCTCAAGGGCGTTCTGGTCTCCGGCTTTACGATGCTTTTATACAAGCGCGTCGAGCGCGTTTTCTTCCGCCGCACAAAAAAAGAAGCCTGCGCGCAGAAGGCGCATTGAGCGTTTTAGTCCTTCCAGCCTGCCGGTGCCTGCGGCGGGCTGGTTTTTTTGTCGCTTCTGCATGATTTTTTCCCTGCCGGTCATACTTTTTCTGGTTTGCATTTTGCCCGGCTTTCGTATATAATTTGAAGACTAAAATCAGGAAGGAACCTGTCCATGAAAAAGCCATCCAAGGATGAGGCGCTCCACGCACGCGGCGATCTCAAAAAAATCATCCGGCGCAAGCCCATCGTTTTTGCCGTGTATCTGGTGCTGCGTCTGATCGTACTGGCAAGTCTCGTCTCGGCGATCACGCGGGGCGAATATGAAAGCGCGTTCGTGTGCGTGCTGGTGCTGGTTTTGTTCATGCTGCCGTTTTTCGTGCAGAAGAATTTCGGCATCCGGCTTCCGAGCACGCTGGAAATTATCATCCTGCTGTTCATCTTCGCGGCCGAAATCCTCGGCGAGCTCCAGAGCTATTTCATCCAGTACCCCAACTGGGACACGATGCTGCACACGACGAACGGCTTTCTCTGCGCGGCGTTCGGCTTTTCGCTCATCGACATCTTAAACCGCAACTCGAAGGTCAAGTTCACGCTCTCGCCGCTTTATGTGGCGCTGGCCGCGTTCTGCTTTTCGATGACCATCGGCGTTCTGTGGGAGTTTTTCGAGTTCAGCATGGACCGGCTGTTCCATCTGGATATGCAGAAGGACACGATCGTAAACACCATTTCCTCCGTCATGCTCGACCCCACGAACAGCAATATTTCCATTACCATCGACAATATCCACTGCGTCGCCGTCAACGGCCGCGACCTGGGCTTTGACGGATACCTCGACATTGGCCTTTATGACACGATGGAAGACCTCTTCGTCAACTTCATCGGCGCGACGGTCTTCAGCGTCATCGGCTATTTCTATCTCAAGCGCCGCGGCGAAGGAAAATTCGCCCGGGCCTTCATTCCCACCATTGAAGAATCCTCCACCGAGAATGCCGGAAAGGAGCAAGCTTTCGAACCATGACTGCGAACCCCCATAATACCTGGCTGCAAACGTTTCTGAAGAAGTATCCGCACGTCTGGTATTTGCTGATCTGGCTTGTCCATTTGATCGTTTTTTCCGCGATCGAGCACCTGATCGTCGACGATTACTGGGTGTCGTATCTGCCCGTCGACGACAAGATCCCCTTCTGCCGCTACTTTATCATCCCCTACTGCACGTGGCATCCGCTGCTGGCCGCAATGACGATCTACCTGTTTTTCTGCGACGCACCGGCGTTCAAGCGCTTTATGGTCTACATCGGCCTCGGCTTCGGCCTTTCGATGCTTGTGTGCATCGTTTTGCCGAACGGCCAAAATCTTCGCCCGACAAGCTTCGCGCAGAACGACATTTTCACGCGGATGGTCCAAATGATCTACGCCGCGGACACGAACACGAACGTCCTTCCGAGTATGCACGTGGTTGGCTGCGCGGCGTTGACGCTTGCGTGCTTTGACGCGCCGGGCCTGAAAAAACGGCACTTGCAGTGGGTCATGACGCCGCTCGGCCTTCTCATCAGCGTCTCGACCGTTTTTGTCAAGCAGCACTCGATGCTCGACGTGCTGACAGCCATCCCCCTTTGCATCGCGCTGTGCCTGCTCATCTACAGGCCCTTCCCGCGCGACCGCCTGAAAGAACGCGCATAAATTTACGTCCGTCCGGTTCTCCGGATGGGCGTTTTTTGTAACCGGAATGTTGTTTTTTCGGGAAAGCTGTGCTATTATAGGGTGTATTCTGGTTTTGGAGGCAGTTCTATGTCCGACTTTTTGAAATTCCGCCCGGCGCTCAACGGCTTTTCCCGTACAGACGTCGTCAAATATATCGAAGAGACTTCTGCGCAGCACCAGAAGGCGCTCAAGCAGTTAGACGCCGAAAAAGCACAGCTTTCCGCAGAAAACGAGAAGTTATCAGCGGAAAACAAGCGTCTGAAAGTCGATTTTTTACGTTTACAGCTTGAACACGAGCAGCTCAAAAAGGACGATGCGGCGCTTCAGGAGCAGGTCGTGACGCTTTCGCAGGAGGCAAGCGAGCTGGCCGAAAAAGCGCAGGCGGCGCAGAAGGAGCTGGAGCTTGCCAACGCAAAGCTCCCGCCCGAGCCGGAAGCCGAAGAAGCGCCGGAAGCTGCGGAAGGACCCGATTTGGGTGAGAAAGCACTGGAATCGCAGGAGCTTGCCGCCTACCGCCGCGCCGAACAGGCCGAGCGAAACGCCATGCTGCGGGCAAGACGCCTGCGCGAGCAGCTGAACCTTCTGTGTGAGCAGTCCAAGGACCGGTATCTTGACGCGGGCGAAGAACTCTCTGCGCTCACGTCCGACCTTTCCGCGTCTCTTTCGCGCTTGCAGCAGACGCTCTGCGACATTCAGGTCATCTTCGACGACGCGGAAAACGCGTTTGACGAATTGCAGCTTCCTCTGGACGAAGACCCTGCATAAGCCCGCCGCATACGCACCCTTCTCCGGCCGCGCCGCCGGGGAGGGTGTTTTTGTGAAAAGACAGAAAGGAGGCTGCGGCATGGACAAGCAGAGGCTTCTCAAAAAATATTTCGGCCACAGCGCCTTTCGCGGCGGGCAGGAGGCGCTCATTGACGCCATTTTGCAGGGCAGGGACGTGCTCGGCGTGATGCCGACGGGCGGCGGCAAATCCGTCTGCTATCAGCTTCCGGCCTTGATGCTTCCCAGGCTCACGCTCGTCATTTCGCCCCTGATCTCTCTCATGAAAGATCAGGTCGCTGCGCTCACCGAGGCCGGCATTCCCGCGGCCTTCCTCAACAGTTCTCTTGCCCCGGAGGAATTGCGCAGCGTCTACGCAAGAGCCTTCAGAGGCGCGTATAAGCTTCTTTATGCTGCGCCGGAGCGGCTGGAATCGGAAAGCTTTTTGTCGCTCTGCACCAGTCTCGGCGTTTCGCTCGTGGCCGTCGACGAGGCGCACTGCATCTCGCAGTGGGGGCAGGATTTCAGACCCAGCTATCTCAAGATTGCAGACTTCATCGCCGCCCTTCCCGCACGGCCCATCGTCGCCGCCTTCACCGCCACGGCCACGCAGCAGGTCCGCGCCGATATCATCGAGCATCTGCGCCTGAAAGACCCGCTTTGCAGCGTCGCGGGCTTTGACCGGCCGAACCTCTATTTTGACGTACAGCGGCCAACGAACAAGCTGGCCTCCGTCTTATCGCTCGTACTGGAGCGCGAAGGAAGATCCGGCATCGTCTACTGCGCCACGCGGGCCAATGTCGAGCGCGTATGCGATTTTCTGTGCGATCGCGGCATTGCGGCCACGCGCTATCACGCGGGACTTCCCGAAGAAGAGCGCCGCGCCGATCAGGACGATTTCCGCTTCGACCGCAAGACCGTCATGGTCGCGACGAACGCCTTCGGCATGGGCATCGACAAGTCGAACGTCAGCTTCGTCATCCACTATAATATGCCGAAATCGCTCGAATGCTACTATCAGGAGGCGGGCCGCGCCGGACGAGACGGCAGCCTTGCAGACTGCATTCTGCTCTTTTCGCCCGGAGACGTTTCCACGGCGGAGTTTCTGATCCAAAACGGCGGAAGCGAAGATCTGGCCCCCGACGTGCGCGAACAGGTGCGAAGCGCCGACTTTGCAAGACTGCGCAGCATGACCGATTACTGCAAAACGAGCGCGTGTCTTCGCGGCTTCATCCTGGGTTATTTCGGCCAGTCCCATCCGGAAACGTGCGGCTTCTGCGGAAACTGCAAAGGGACGCTTCGCCTGCGCGACGTGACGGTTTCTTCGCAGATGGTACTCTCGTGCGTGTACCGGGTGTATGAAAAGCTCGGCTATTTCGTCGGAAAAACGCTCGTTCTGCGCACACTTCGCGGAAGCAAGGATAAGCGCGTATTG
Organism: Clostridiales bacterium UBA6388; assembly: GCA_002437575.1. Lineage (GTDB taxonomy): Bacteria > Bacillota > Clostridia > Oscillospirales > Oscillospiraceae > CAG-170. Next base: position 14,764 of record DJQK01000146.1, read on the forward strand.
GAGCTGGGACTCGACACGCTCTCGACCTATAATCTCATGTCCACGAAGCGGCAGGAGCTCAACGCCCTGTGCGATTTTTTAGAGCGCGAGGGCTATCTTCGCGTCGATCCCGAGCGCCGGACGCTCGAGCCCGGAAAGTACGCACGCGACGTGCTTTTCAAGGGAAAGCAGGTGCTCATGCCCGTGCGCGAACCGGAGCACACAGAAGCGCCCGCTTCCAAAAACCGCGCAAAAACCAAGACCGCCGCGGAAAAAGCGCCCGCAGACGATCTGTTTTCGTGTCTGCGCCAGACGCGCATGGAAATTGCCCAGCGGGAAAACGTTCCGGCGTACATCGTGTGCTCGAACTCCACGCTCACCGACATGGCCGAAAAAGCGCCCGAAACGCTCGACGCGCTGCTGGAGGTCTCCGGCATCGGCGAGGTCAAGGCCTGCCGCTACGGAGAAGATTTTCTCAAAGCCATCCGCAATTACAAACAGGGGAAGGCTTAGCGCCCTCCCCTGCTTTTTTATCCGTTTGTGAAATGGTAGGAATGCCCCGGATCGTAGGCCATTTTGTTGCTTTCGGAAATGAAGTCCATAAAGCGCTTGGCAGCCGATGTCGGCGTGACGCCCTGAAGCGTGCACATGGTAACGGCGCGGGGTGGGATGGTGAAATCCGTCCGCAGCGGCAAAATGACGCCCCGGCTCAGACCCGACTGCGAAAATTCCTCCGTCACGCACGCAACGCCGAGGCCGATGCGCGCCAGCGAGATGAGCAGGTTATGCGAGCCCAGCTCGATTTCCGGCTGGACAGCCACGCCGTGCTGCTGGAAATACTGCTCGAGATACAGCCGCGAGCTTGCCTTGCGCTCCAGCAAGATCAGCGGGAACGCCGCAATTTCCTCCATCGAGTACGGGTGCGTGAAATCGCACGGATAATCCGGTGCGGCGACAAAGATCGTGTGCGTGTCGACACAGTGGCGCACGTCGTAGACCGCGGGGTCCTGATCGTCGCTGGCAAAGGCGATGTCCACCTGCCCGGCGTGCAGATAGTCGAGCACCATCCGGCTCGTGCCGTTCAAGATGCGGATGCGGATATCGGGATAATCGCGGTGAAACGCCTCGAGACGCGACAGAAGATACGTCTTCGTCACCGTGTCGCTGGCCCCGATGATGAGCTCGCCCGTCAGAAGCTGCCTTGATTGCGCCAGCTTCTCTTCGCCGCTTTGAATTAAGCCCAGCGCATGAGAAATATATTCCTGCAAGAGCTTTCCTTCGCTTGTGAGATACACGCCCTTCGTGCTGCGTGAAAAAAGCCGCACCTGAAGCTGCTCTTCCAACTGCTTGATGGACTGGCTGACCGCCGACTGGGAAATGAACAGGTTCTGCGCCGCGGCAGAGATGTTCCCCATCCGCGCCACCTCGTGGAACACGCGGTAAAGCTCGAGCTTGACTGCCATGGTTTTCCCTCCGTCATTAGAATTTCTAATATCAAAAATTACGTATATCTATTTTACTTATCCCTGTTTTTTGATTATAATGAAAGAACGTGCGATTGTAAAGTAATTTTTCAGGAGGCTTCTTATGCTCATCCGAACCGCTGAACAGGATATCGAACGCGTTCTCTACACCGAAAAGGCCATCGCCGCAAGAGTCGAGGAGATCGGCACAGAGCTTACAAAAAAGCTCGGCGACAAGCGGCCCGTGCTCGTCTGCGTCTTAAAGGGCGCGTCGTTTTTCTACATTGACCTCTGCCGCTGCATGAACTGCGCCATCGACATGGACTTCATCTCCGTCTCGAGCTACGGCGCGGGCGCGCAGTCCACGGGCGTGGTGCGTCTGATCAAGGATCTGGACAACAACATCACCGGCCGCGACGTCGTCATCGTCGAGGATATCATCGACTCGGGCCTCACCATGCACTACCTCAAGGAGCTGCTGGCCGCGCGGAAGCCGTCTTCCATCACGACCGTTTCCTTCCTCGACAAGGCCGCCTGCCACGACAAGAGCCTCAAGACCGATATCTGCGGCTTTGAGATCCCGGACGAATTCGTCGTGGGCTACGGCCTGGATTATGCGAACTACTATAGGAACCTTCCCTACATCGGCATTTTAAGACCCGAATGTTACCAGTAAAAGCAAATGCGGTATGCGGCAGACACTTTGCCGTATATCGCGTTTGTTTTTTCGGAATTTTTGTCTTGTTTTTTCCCGTTTCGCCTCTTGACGAAAGGCGTCAGAAATGATAGCATCAAGGTACAAAAGCGTGCACTGTTCGTTCCGTGCGGACAGCGCATGGGAAGCTCTGCATCGATCAGCAAGCGTGGACAGAGCTTCCCTTGCATATCGTTGTTGCCAATATAGGTCCGGATGGATGGCCCGGATGTTTCTACCGCAGCGCCGCAGCTGCGACTATTGGACAGCCTGCCGCGCGGGATGCGTTTTCCGCCGCGGCGTTGTGAATTGGCAGCAAGGCTATCGCCCTTGCCGCCTTTATTATTTCTGGAGGTTTACGTATGCAGGAACTCAAAGAGCGGATCTTGAAAGAAGGCAAGGTTTTACCCGGCAATATCGTAAAGGTCGACGGTTTTCTGAACCACCGCATCGACTGCAAGCTCATGGCAGACATCGCCGACGAGTTTGCGAAGCTGTTTGACCTTTCCAAGGTCGACCTCATCCTCACCGCCGAAGCAAGCGGCATCGCGCTGGCCGCGATCTGCGCGTACCGGTACGGCCTTCCGATGGTCTTCGCGAAAAAGGCCAAGAGCGACAACATCGAAGGCGGCCTCTACCAGAGCGAGATCTACTCCTACACCTATAAAAAGAAGGTCACGCAGATCCTCTCGAAGGAATGGCTGACGAAGGACAACCACGTGCTTATCTTAGATGACTTCATGGCAAACGGCGAGGCCGTGCGCGGTCTTTGCGAGCTCGTTGAGCAGGCGGGCGCGGAGCTCGTCGGCGTCGGCATCGCGATCGAAAAGGGCTTCCAGGGCGGCG
>DJQK01000143.1:0-6831 GCA_002437575.1 Clostridiales bacterium UBA6388
GTGTTAAGTTCGTGACATTGACAGGGCGTCCGCCCTCTGGCAGTACGAATTCGCCGCAGATTTTCGCGTTTCGGTCCTGCCTTCTGCGTGGGCCGATGAAGGGCATCGGCCCCTACAGAGGTCATCCAAGTCCAGTGGAAATATGTCAATTTTTCTCGCTGAGAAATGCCGCGCCAAGGATCAAGACCGCGCCGATGGCGCTGGACAGGCTGAACGGTTCGTGCAGGATGGTAACGGAAAGGACGATCGCGACGACGGGGTCTATATAGCTGAAGATCGCGATGGTCTGGGCGCGAAGGGCCTTCATGCTGCCAAAATACAGGGCATACGCAAAGCCCGTGTGGAACATTCCGAGCACCAGCAGGCACAAAAGCGACACCGGCCGGAACGTTTCCGCCGTCACCGTTTCGCCTGTCAGGGCGCAGTATGGGATCATCACAAGCGCCGCGGCCAGCAGCTGCACGATCGTCTTATCAAACGCTCCAATGTTTTTGAGCTTTTTGTTGCAAATGATCACGCACGCGTAAAAGACCGCCGCGCCAAGGCCCAGTGCAATGCCCGTAAGCTCCCGCGCCTGCGGGATCCCGCCGCCTGCAGCGCCGGAGATGAGCGCCATGCCGCAAAGCGCCGCCAGTACGCAAAGGCCCTTTTTGAGCCGCAGCTTCTCTCCCAGCACAAAAGGCGCCGCCAGCGTCAGAAACACCGGCTGCATATAATAGCAGAGCGTCGCGGTGGCCACGCTTGTATACCGGTACGCTTCAAACAAAAGCGCCCAGTTGAGCCCCATGATGCCGCCGGAGAGCAGTAAGATCCACAGGTTTTCCCGGATGGCGGGCAGGTCTAATTTCTGCCTTCGCAGCGCAAGATACAGCAGGAGGAACACCGTTCCAAGAAGGCCTCTTGCAAGCGCGATCATCCCCGAGCCCAGCGCGATCTGGCGCACGAACAGGCTGATCGTTCCAAATATGCACAGCGAAGCAATGAGCTTCAGCTTCGATTGTGTTTCGATCGTTTTCACAAAAAATCCCCTCAGAATTTTGTCAATTTGCCGGTTTCCCCTATCATATCGCAGAATGCGCCGTTTCGCAAGTGCGATCGTTCGGAAGTCCGGAAATCCATAAAGGAGGAATCCCTATGAAAGAAGTCAAAAGCCCCAAAAAGCCGCTGCTGTATTATTACGGCGTCGTGCTGCTGGTGCTGCTCGTGTTTAACCTCTTTGTCACGCCGCTTCTTCTGAAGGAAGAGGTCACCGAGGTGGACTACGGCACGTTCATGTCCATGACAGAAAAGAAAAACATCGGACAGGTGCAGGTCGAAGACCAGCAGATCATCTTTACGGACAAGGACGAGAAAAACGTCTACAAGACGAACGCCATGGACGATCCGAACCTCACCGAGCGTCTGTACGAGTCTGGCGCGAAGTTCTCCAAGGACGTCGACGCGACCACGTCTCCCTTGATGAGTCTTCTCATCACCGGCATTCTGCCGATGCTCATCTTCATCGGTCTCGGCCAGTACATGGCCAAAAAGCTGCGCGACCAGATGGGCGGCAAGGACTCTTTGATGTTCGGCGGCATGGGAAAGTCGAACGCAAAGATCTACGTCCAGTCCACCAAGGGCATCCGCTTTGACGATGTGGCCGGCGAGGACGAGGCAAAGGAGTCTCTGGCCGAGATCGTCGATTACCTCCACAACCCACAGAAATACACCGATGTCGGCGCGTCGATGCCGAAGGGCGTTCTGCTCGTCGGCCCTCCGGGAACGGGCAAGACGATGCTGGCGAAGGCCGTGGCCGGCGAGGCGAACGTGCCGTTCTTTTCCATTTCGGGCTCGGAATTTGTCGAAATGTTCGTCGGCATGGGCGCCAGCAAGGTGCGCGATCTATTTAAGCAGGCCAAGGAAAAAGCGCCCTGTATCGTCTTCATCGACGAGATCGACGCCATCGGCAAAAAGCGCGACAATCAGTTCTCCTCCAACGACGAGCGCGAGCAGACCTTAAACCAGCTGCTGACGGAAATGGACGGCTTTGACGATAACACGGGCGTCATCATTCTGGCTGCGACGAACCGGCCGGATTCTCTGGACCCGGCGCTGACCCGTCCGGGCCGGTTTGACCGGCGCGTGCCTGTAGAGCTTCCCGATCTTGCCGGGCGCGAAGCGATTCTCAAGGTCCACGCGAAGAAGATCAAAACGGCCGACGATGTGAATTTCCACACCATCGCACGCATGGCCTCCGGCGCATCGGGCGCGGAGCTTGCCAACATGATCAACGAAGCGGCTCTTCGCGCCGTGCGCAATCACCGCACCGTCGTGACGGAAGCCGACCTCGAAGAATCCATCGAAACCGTCATCGCGGGCTACCAGAAAAAAAGCGCCGTCCTTTCGGACGAGGAAAAGAAGACCGTCGCCTATCACGAGATCGGCCACGCGCTCGTTGCCGCCATGCAGACGCACTCGGCCCCCGTGCAGAAGATCACGATCATTCCCAGAACGTCCGGCGCTCTGGGCTACACGATGCAGGTCGACACCGGGGACAAATACCTGATGACAAAAGACGAGCTTTCCAACAAGATCTGCACGCTCACCGGCGGCCGCGCGGCAGAAGAGGTCGTCTTCGGCGAGATCACGACCGGCGCGTCCAATGACATTGAACAGGCGACAAAACTGGCCAGAGCTATGATCACGCGCTACGGCATGAGCGACGAATTTGGTATGGTCGCGCTCGAGACGATCACCAACCAGTACCTCGGCGGGGATACGTCCCTTGCCTGCTCTGCGGCCACGCAGCAGCAGATCGACGACATGGTCGTTAAATTGGTCAAGCAGCAGCACGAAAAGGCACTCGGCATTCTCAAAGACCACCGCAAAGCGCTCGACGTGCTGGCAAAATACCTCTACGAAAAGGAAACCATCACCGGCGAGGAATTCATGGACCTTCTGCACAAGCAAACGGAGGCGGAAAAGCAATGAGACAGCGTTCTTCTTACGGCTGGCTGGAGCTTGTGATCGGCATTTTGCTGACGATCCTCGGCGTATACAGCTTCTTCCGGCCTGTTGATTATCTGACGACGCTCATCGTCCTCTACGGCGTCGCGGCGCTCGTTACCGGCATTGCCGACATCATCTTCTACTGCAAAATGGAGCGGCACATCGGCTTTGCCCCGACGATCTCGCTGGCAACCGGCGTTCTCGGCGTGATGGCGGGGCTTGTGCTGATGATCCACCCCGGCGCGGGCCGCTGGGCGGTCGGGCTTTTCTTCCCGCTGTGGTTCATCGCGCACTGCATCTCGAGACTCACGCACCTTCGCGTCGTGCGCTTTCTCGCCGGAACGACCTTTTATGTATTCGACATGATCATCAGCCTTCTGGGCATCGTTCTTGGCGTTCTGATGCTCCTGACCCCGCAGGTGACGATTCTGTCCATGAATCTGGTCATCGGGTTCTATCTGCTGCTGCTCGGGGTGGACTGCATCATAGAAGCCTGCACCAAGCTGGGCGCACGCTAAATGGAAGGTCTGCCGGAGCGCCCTCTCCCGGCGCCGCGAAGAAGCCGCTTTTTTGACTGCGCCGACGCAATTGTGCGGTGTTTCCTCAAGTGTCTGCGGCGCTGTCGATCATTAGGCGGCACTGCGTCAAAAGCAGTTGCTTCGCGTCTGCGGCAAGCTCCGACCGCTTTTCCGCATGGACCGCGGCCTTGAGAGCATAGTGCAGGCCGTCCAGCGAAAAAGACAGCTGCAGTTCTGCAAACGGCGCGGCGTCTTCCGGGTCGCCGCAGGTCCAGAGGCCGATTTCGACGCCCCGATACTCGATTTTCTCCAGCGGCTCGGGGCTTGACGGCGAAGGCCGCCGTGTGCTGCCGGAAACGGTATAGACAACCGCAGATCCGTCCTTTCTGCGCTCGATCCGATAACCGACAGGACTTGCCAGAAGCGACCTGTCATCGAGTTCGAGCCAATAGGCCGCATCGCGCAAGTCCATATCGTCCGGGTATAAAAACGGTTCTCTCCGAAGGGCCCTTTTGAGGCCGTCCATAGAAGAAGCCTCTTTTTCAAACGCCGGATAGACCGGAACCGTGCCCAAAAGCGCCAGCGCCAGCGCAAGCAGGATCAAAGCCGCCGTCATCCATTGCTTTTTCATGACGTCCCCTCCCACGTTTTTGTGTTCTTCCCAGTTTACACCAGGAAGACGGTTTTACAAGCGGCCGGTCTGTTTTCCGTTCTCGTCCAGATCCGATTCCCGGAACGCATCATCGGCGCTCCCGGAATCGGGCCGCAGACAGATCCGCGCCATTGTCAGCATACGGTCTGCCATCTATCCCGCCTGCTCGAGAAGCAAAAGCTTCGTGCGGGCCTGCATGGCCTTCGCGGCGGTTTGTTCATCGCAATCGCCCGCAAAATACGGCGCGGCTTCTTCGCAAAGAATGTCCACCAGCGCGTCGTCCTGATTTTCAAGGACCGGCTTTTGCTCCAGCAGCGCGTAGAACTTTTCCGCGTCCGAAAGGACGGCGCTTTTTTTCTGGTAGCCCGCGATGACGGTTTCGATGGATTCTTCGAGGTCGGCTTCCGTCACGACGGTGCGGTGATTGCGCACGGCGCGAAGAGCCGCTTCGTTGATCATGTTGGCAAGCTCCGTGCCGCCTTGATTAAAATCCTGCACCATCTGCATCGCGGCGGTCTCATCACCGATGTCGGCGAGAATGGCCAGCGTCAGCACCTTCCGCTCCGATGCCGGGCCGGGAACGCGGCGAAGCTCCGTGACTGCCTCGGAGTCGTCCATGCAGAGCCAACCGTCCGCGCTTGGCTGGAAAACGCCGGTGATCGCCGCCGTATCCAGCGCGTTCCAGCGCAGGATTTCTGTCTCTTCGCCGCTCTCCGGGTCAAACGCGAACAGATCCGCCGCCCGGCTCAAAACGAGCCGTCCTTCCGCGTCTGTCCCCATGCCGCAAAGGCCCTGTCCTTCCAGCAGAACCGCCGTTTCCTCCAGCGTCACAGGGTCTAACTGCCGCAGCTCGTCATACGAGCGCTCCAGATCATCAAACACCGTCGGCGCAAGGACGCAGAGCGTTCCGTTCACCTCGGCGATGGAGGCAAAATACCGTCCGTCGCCGGTGTCGTCTATATACTGCGCCGTGGTCGTTCCGCTTTCGTCCACACGAAAAAGCCGTTCCTGGCTCAGAAGGTAAAACCCGCCGTCTGTTTTGAGCAGCTGAAAATACAGCTGATCCTGATTGCCGCACGGCGTCTTGACCGTTTCCTGCGCGGAAAAGTCCGCGCTGTACCGCGCGATCGCAAGGGAAGTTTCCGTTGTCGTATAGAGAAGCCAGAACCCGCCGTCTGCGTCTTCGCAGAGGGCGTTTCCATATGAAAAATCGTCCGGCACGGAAAGCTCGTTCCAGCTGCCGTTTTCCAGCACAAACAGCTGCTTGTGCGTGCAGACGATCATTGCCTCGCCGACCGCTGCCTGCGCCCGGAGTGTGTCCGCGCCCTCCGGAAGCGGCGTCTGCACGCGCTCCCAGTGGAAGCTTTCGTTTGTTTCCGCCGCCGGTACGGTTTCGGTTTTCTGCGCCGAAGAAGGGGCGGTTTGCTGCGGCGGCGGCGCCGCTTCCGTTTGCCCGCGTGAACAGCCGGGAAGCGCAAAGAGCATCGATAGGACGAGCAAAAGCGCAAAAATTCTACGTTTCATATGTCCTCCTGTTCTCCGTTCGCGTTTTCTGCGAAGTACAGCGTCACACGCATTTGAATCTGCGCAGCAGCCTCGGCAGACGTTTTATCACCCGCCCAGAACGCGGCGCATTCGGCCTCGAAAATGTCTGTGATCTCCGGCCGGTTATAGACCTGCGTCGTGATGCTTTCGAAAAAGCGTTCATACCGCGCGGCATCTTCTTCGGACAGCGGAACGACCGGGTAAACCGTGCCGTCTACCGTAAACTCCGTTGCAAGATCTGGGTCGTTCGTATTTCGAGGTTCCATTGCCGCGGTGATTTCACTTTCAAATGCGGATACCGTCATCGGGAACGCAAAGCGCCCGAGCGTCGTCTGGCTCGTATCCGAAAGCAGGAATTGCAGAAATGCCGCCGCGCCGTCTGCATGAATCGAATTTTTGAAGACCGCGATCTCTGCATCCGGACGGACTTTCGTGCCGTTCGGACCGGGCCAGCCGAGCCATGCAAGAGGCTCTCCCACAGTGTAGCTTTCCGCGCTGTGCATCTGCCCGATGCCGTTCAGGATGACCGGTTCTGTCAGCGCCAGATCCCGCCGGATCAAAAGCATGGCGTTTTCTACTTCAAACCCCAGCTCCTCCGGTTCGTCCAGCGTGGCGGCATAGTCCAGCAGCGACCGAAATTCTTCCGAGTCAAAGCTGCACGTTTTCGTTTCTTCATCCAGAAATGCGTCGAGAAGATACTGTTCCATATAGAAAAGGAACAGCTCCCGGCTCATGCCGGAAAACATGGGAATATCGGATGAACTGGAAAGATCAAGAAACTCCTGCACCGTCCAGTGCTGGCGGTCTCCAAGCTTTGACTGCTTTCCAACGAGGGTTTCAACAGTGAAGCATCCGGGGAAGGTGTAATTGCCACCGTTGTAGGAAACGGACTTCCAGAGCCACGGTAAAATCTCCTCCTGCGGCAAAATCGTGTTGAGATCAAGAAGCAGCCCCCGGTCTGCAAAGCTATGCCACGGAAGGTTTGAGAAATCGATCATATCCGGTGTGTCGCCCGCCACAATGGCGGTATTCCATGTGGTAAACAAATCCATGTAGCTGCTAGACTCGAGCTGCGCGGAAAAGTCCAGGATCTCCACCTGATAATCTTGACTGCTCCGGTTGAACTCC
>DJQK01000143.1:6840-14939 GCA_002437575.1 Clostridiales bacterium UBA6388
GCACCTGCGCGATGGTTTGCCCACTGGGATTGACCGTCGCAAGCGTCAACACGGTTTTCTGCTTTCCACCGGACGCGCTGGGGCAAATCGCAGCGAGCGCCGGGATGTCGGAGGAATCGTCCGCAAAGACGAAGCTGCCGTTTGCCGTGCGGCTGAAAGACTGCCCACCACGGACATTGAGCTTCGCAAGGTCGGCGATTTTTTCCGCCGCACCGGTCTGAAGCGGTACGCGGTAAAGTGCGGTCGCATCCTTCAGATAAAGAACGCCCGGCTCGTCTGCGCCATAGCACAGCGTGGGAAGACCGTTCGAGATACCGGAAATCGGAACCTGCTTTTCACTTCCCACGGCTTGCAGCGCCGCGCCTTCTTCCGTATCTGCGACGAACCAAACCTCGCCGTCAGAATCCGCTGCTAAAGTTTCGGTGAGCAGCGCAATCGGCTCCTGCGCAGTCAGATGACCAGCTGTGTCAAAGCTGGAAAGCATCCCGTTCGAGAAGGTATAAAGAAGAAAACTGCCGTCACTGCCAATCAAAAACTCTGGCTCTTCGTTCAAGTTCATGCCATCGAGCAGGACCTTTTCCGTTACCGTTCCGTCTGCGTCCAGGCGTTCTACCGTAAAATCTGTTGTAAGCGCTTCGCCATCGTCCGCCCGCCAGAAGCGGCAGACGAGACTCCAGAGACTGCCGTCTGGGGAAATTGCCGCGGAGGAAAGCGCAACGTCCCGTGCGCCATTCAAAGCGGGCTGGTAGCAGAAATCTGTTTTCTGCTGCGTTTGCAGATCGTATTGGATGAGCTGCGTCGGAATGATTCCGTCGTCTCCAACCAGAAACCGGCCGCTTGCATCACATGGAGTAGCGACCACATAAACAAAGTTTCCGCTTGCGGGAAAGACGGCAGAAACGCGGTAGCCATCCAGCGGCAGCTTTTCGTAGGTGTACGCGCCTGCCGCATCTGCGCTTATAAACTCGGTGCTCGGCGCAAAGATCGCGCCCGCCTGCGTGCCGGAAACGCTCAAACCGCCGGACGGCTGCGGGGAAATTGCGCTCTCCTGCGCACCTTTTCGGTCACAGCCGCAAAATAGCAGCAAAACAGCCAAAACGGCACAAAGAAATTTGTAAAAACCGCCTGTTCCTCTCATTCTATGCCTCCTGTTCCGCAAAAAATAATTGATTTTCGTGTCCAGTATAGCATGATTTTCCAACAGAAAATCCTTAATTTTTCTTAAAAACCAGAATTCAACTTTTGTACGCGCCCCTCGTGCCCTTCCGCGCAATATGGTTCATCTTCCAACGCCTGCGATTAAGCGTAGTTGCGCAGCTGCTACTCCACCTTCTGCTCCATGAGATACAATCCCGCGCGGGACTGGATACGCTCAGCGGCAGTCTTTTCGTCGACGGCTCCATCGAGATACGCCGCCATCTCTTCTTCGATGATTTGCTCGATGGACTCGGTCGGATAGCCGGCTTTCTGCGCATGATCGACGAGCGCGTAAAACGTATCAATATCCTCCTGCGTGACTGTTTCCTCAGCCAGAAGCTGTGCAAACTGCTCCTGCAGCACCGCATCGTTGACCGGAAGATAATTCGCGCTCTGCTGATAGTCGCTTGACAGCAGGTAGCTCAAAAACGCCCACGCACCCGCTTTCTGCTCGCTCTGGCTGTTGATGGAAAGCAAGCTGTCAAATTCCAGCTGGCAGCCGCCGTCATAGTCGCTGGGGTATGCATAGTACACATATTGCTTCAGCTCCGGATACCGGTAACGTCCCGGCTGATAGACGATGTCGCCTGCGCCTGCGATCGCATAGTAGTACAAAAGTCCGTCGCAGATTCCAACAGCGTCAACGTATTCCGGCAGCGTGTCCAGCGCCGCCTTCTGTCGACGCAGAAGTGCAAGCTGCGCGTAGAACGAATCACACTGGAAATTGCACGTTCCCTGTGCCGCGTCCACATAGTCGATCGCGCAGCGCTCAGCCATCAGCGAGGAATAATTTCGATTGAAGGCAAACGGATACAGTTCCTCACCGCCCTGCTCACACGCCCGTAACACCGTCTCCGGCGTATTATCGGAAAGCTGTTCAGGGTCGGCGGCGTAGGTCAGAATGGTATAGGTAAGCGGCAGACGGTAAATGCCGCCGTTTTTCTGCATCTGCTGCAAAACGCTGGGGCGAATATGCTCGAGCGGTTTTGTGTTGTCTGCCTCCATCCACCGCGTCAGGTCTTCAAAGAACACCGCGTCGTCCAGCTGCGTCCACTGGGAATCATAGAGCAGATACAGATCATAGCCCTTGCCCGCGCCAAGCTCCGTCAGAGCAAGGTCCGTCTGCTCGTCGGATTCCGAATCCGTGATGTCGATGCGGTACTGCGGATAGAGCTTCTGGAAATTTGCCGCCGCGATCTCGATTTCATACGAACCGGCGCCTGCGAAGAGCGTAATGACCGTCGGGTCTTCGAGCGTTTCGCCGTCCGGCAGCTTTTCATAGAAGCACGCGGCTTCGACATCGCTGTTCCACGCAAAAAAGCCGGTCTTCGTTTCCAAGATAGAGCGGTAATTGTTAACAGACGTGTTCGCATTGTCCGCCCAGTGCAAAAGCGCCGTCAGCGTCCCGGCTTCAAAATCCGGTCGCAGCAGGTAGTCTCCGCTGATTAAGAGAAGCGTCCCGTCTGCCGCCGTTCCCATGCCCTGAATATTTAAGTTTGCGCAGGAAAGCTCGTCTTCCGCTTCCAGCGTCTGCGCGTTTAGGCGAACGACCTTTTCCGTCTGATAAATCCTGTCGCCCTCCACGCTTACAAAGACTGCACTGTCTGCGCAGACAAGCTGCAAGAGCCGCCCGCCTATATCACCGCTTTTTGCAAGCTGCGTGCCGTCAGAGCCGACCCGAACGACCGCGTCGCTGAAGAGTAAAAAGAAGTCCGTTCCGTCACTGCCAAGTTCATACGGCGCATCTGTGCAGCGCTCGGCCAGCGGGATACTGCCGGTCAGAGTCCCTGCTTCATCGTAGAGATAGATTGCATGACCGTCATTCTCTGACTGTTCATCGTCCGATCCCGCAAAGAACAGCGGATCAGCTCCCGCCAGCACCGCCAGCGTATCGCCGGTGCCACACACGCCGTAGAGATACTCTGCGTCCGGCAACTCCAAAGCTTCGCTGTTTCCGTTCGCGTCCGTGACGCCCAGCTTCGCCGGTGCATTGGAAAAGGAATAGACCTTGCCGTTCCAGACGCATTGCCCCTCGGGCTGTGAAATACCGGTGGGATTTAAGTAAGGCGTCTGGCGATAGCACTTCCCCTCCGGAAGTCCGGAAATGTCTACCGGCAAAGAGACTTCCGCTTGGGGCTGCGCCTCCTGCTGCGCGTCCGGTGCGGCACTTCGTGCATTGCAGGCGGTAAGCGAGAGAAGAAGCAGTAGGAAGAATGAGAAGAATGTCTTTTTCATATGGTTCACCTCACATCGTTTTGGGTGCGCAAAGCCTCGCACGTTCTATTGCGGTTATCCTTCTATCTCAGGAAGCGGTTTGTGCGTTTCGCAGCCGAGATCACAAATCCTTCAATCTTTTGAACCCGGCTGATAGGTCATCTGCAAATCGACGATCTGCCGCGGCGTTTCGGGAAACTCCACCTGCGTTAGGGTCTGTGTATCCAGTTCATAGCGATACAGCTGCCAGGAGGGCAGCGTATTCTGCCCGATTAGAAAAATTGTGTTTTCGTCTCTTGCTGGATAAAACAGATACACCTGTAAGATTCCCGGAATATTCACGTCCGTAACCTCCTGCGTTTCGATATCGAGCATCTTGAGCGTTCGTTTTCCTGTCATATAGGGTTCTGTCGTCATCAGAATATGGGTTTTATCCAGACGCCTTGTCAGGTTGATCTCAAAATCTTCTGTGAAGAAAACCGGCGTTACTGTCTGAAAGTCTTTGGATAACCATGAGATGGTCTTGGGCGTAATGTGCGTTTCTGCCGCAACGCGATGTGTCCGCTGTTCAGAGATTTGAAATGTCATGATCAAAAAGGCATCTTCATACCGGTCATAAGAAAAGGATGCGTGAAAGGTATCATCGTCGTTTTCGTTTCGATAGGTAAACGTCTTCTTTCCTGTGTCAAAGCGTGCGGGCTGCTCCGCGTTACAATACTCTCTTGCGGCATTTGCATAAAGCTGCCCATCGACCATCAGCAGATCATCGAAGGCAAATTTTCCGCCTGTCAGCTGCGTTGTCTCGCCGGTCAGCAAGTCATACGCATATAAATTGTCATACAACCGTTCTTCATCCGCATCCGCAAAATAGAAGATTCCGTGTTCAAAATCGACAGTATTGGCCGGGTATGTGGCATTGATCTTTTTTCGAAAAAGTTGCTGTAGCTCCAGCGTATCCCGATCACAGGTATAAACAATCAGGTCTATCCCGTCCTGATCGTCCGTTCCGTTTGAAAACACGGTCGTAGTAACCAAAAGCGTCTCTTCCAGTTCCTCCGTTTCTTCCGGTTCGGCTGTTTCTTCCGGAACCGCTTGCGCTGGTGGATTCTCCAGTGGGAGTTCCTGCGCACGATCTGCGGCGCTGTTTGCACGACTGGCCTCTGCCGCGATGGACTGCACCTGTTCCCCCGGCGCCGGTGCGGCGTTTCGTGCGCCGCATCCGCTCAGAAGTGCGCACAAGAGAAACATGACAAGCAGAATGGAAATTTCTTGTTTCATATCAGGTGCTCCTTTCAGCATCCCGGACCTGGCGCGGATATGATTTGTAAACGGTCACTTCCAGGTGAGATCAAATGGTTCACCAAACGATACGCCGCTGATATCATCATACTTCACTTCGCTGACCGGTTCGCTGTGTATATCTTTAGGTGGATTCAACATAAGCAGAAGCGCCAGCATCAGCAGTGCGCCGCAAAGCGCAGCAGCCGCATATTTCAGCCATGTCCGCGTGCGCCGCTTTTCCGGAATGATCGGTTCCCTTGGCTCCACTTCTGGCAGAGTGGAAACGGTGCCCACAGCAGGAAGCTCTACGTTTTCTGTGTGCAAAAGCTGGTCGATGGACACACCGTAAAGTTCGCCCAGCGCAAGCAGCCTTTCCGTGGACGGCTTCGATTGTCCGCTCTCCCAATGGGAGACCGCCTGCCGGGAAACGTTCAGTTTTGCGGCAACGTCCGCCTGTGTCAGTCCAGCCGTCTTTCGCGCCTGTGTCAGTTTTTCGCCAAGTGTCATGCTTTTCTCTCCTGATTCTATGGGCTACCGCAATTTTTGTAAACCAAAAATCGGTTGCTTTTGCGCAAGTATTGGTTGCTTTTTGTTTTTTCTGCAAATTCGAACAGAATTTGATTTACATAATCTCATTATAAAGCAGGCCGGGCAAAAGTCAAGGATATAAATGGAAGTCATTCCGTGCAAATACTGCGCCGCAGGTTAAAGCACTCTCCCACTTTTCTATACCTTTCCGTGTGTGGGGCAAGCGCTTTTCCGCGCCCCTCACGGCTTTCGGCAGCGTGCCGCCGGTACGTTGCTACGGTGATTCTTCCAACTTCCGACGCATTCAGACAACGGTCCTTTTTATGCTGCGCCGCGCCATTTTTCCTTAAAATGCGTCAGTATTCCTGCGAAAAACTGTCTTGCTCCGCGCAAAAAATCCTCGCCGCCGGTCACATCATGAGTTGGAAGAACACCCCCTAATAGCCGCCTTTCGAATCCACCACCCCACCAAAATAAAAATCCCAGACCCCCTGATATGCCCCTCGGCCTCTTTGCGGTCGTTATACGCGATAGTACTGTCTGCAATCCATTCGATCACTTGATCTTGAAGTGCATCGCATCAGAAGATTGTCTGCGCTCGAAACAGAGAGATTGATGGGATTTCCAGATAACTATACGAACCTGACGGGTGCAAAGAAGACTGATCGTTATCAGGGGACTGGTCGTTCATGGGCGGTTCCTGTCGTAACGTGGATTGGTGAACGCCTTATTTTCGGAACCAATGACGAAATAATCTTAGATGAAGCTGATATCTCGCTATTCAATCGTGTTGCAAAAATTGATGATGGCGAAATGCTTTTTAATTTGGGCAAGGATGTAGTTTCCCTTGCAAATGGCTCTTCTTTGAATTGCACCGCAATTCCAGAAAAGTGCTCTTTCGTTAGTATGAAAGAAATTGTCTCTCCAGATGCACCGGATGATATTTATATATCTCCTGTCGGAGGCTATGGTATGGTAAGACGAAAGATGGAGCGTAACCGCAAAATCAGTCCAAGACTGGGGGAAATTTTACTGTCAATTTCATCAGAAATGTCACCTGAAGAAATTGAGAAACGCTCCAGAATCCAACATCGAGGTCGTTTTAGTTCCCCAAGTGAATCTGACCATGCTGCAAATGAACAAATTCGGACAGACATATTAAAACGACCTATCCAAGTAGAAAAAGCTGCTGAAATTGCTGTTGGTTCTGTTTTTTCTGCCACAAATTCCGGCAAACTCCCAGAAGAACAATGTCTTTTTTGGACTTCGTTTAACTTAAGGCTGGCACCTGGTGTGCCAGCCTTTTTTGAACTACGGCATAGCGCATAATGCAAAGCGCAGCCAAAAGTGCTATAAGATAAGACACGGATAAGCAAATGCGTCTGTCCGCATTGAGCGATGAACTATCGCAGGTACGGACCAAGAAACGAGAATTTTTAGCCGAGATAGGCCGCATCATACCGTTGGAAGAATGGATGAAACTGATAAAGCCGTACTACTATAAAGCAGAGCGCGGCAACAAACCCTACGTTTTGGAGCGGATGCTGAGAATCTATCTCGTACAAAATCTGTATAGTCTTTCAGACGCAAATTGCAAGTGCAAGTTGGACACCTGCACGGTAGAAATCAGTTCATCAGAGCATCGGTCAGGATGGAAGCCGCTGGCTTCCGTCCTGACCGATTCTCGCAATGGGCGTAATGGTGTTGTGCGGCTCGCCGTCCGTCTCCGCGAAGATCATCGCGTCCGGGTCACTGTAACTGCGCCACTTCGCCAGAATTTTGCCTGCCAGCTCGCAGATCTGGTTTTTGTTTTCCGAGTTCAGGCGAATCACCGTCATCGGGCGCTTCACGACGCAGCAGTCCACATCCTCAAAGCCGGGCACGTCGAACGAAAATCCCGGTTCCGCCTTTTCCATCGGGAACGTGTGATGGCCGCTCTGAAAATGCTCATGCTCAGCCGATGAGCTGTTGCCCTTCTGGCAGCTATGCTCCGCCCATTGACCGCTTGTCATCTGGGCACAATTCTCCGCCTCGACGATGATATCCGCCGGCGGCTCCGCCGCCGCGATCACCGTCAGCATCGAGACCGTAATACAGGGCATCACAGCAGGCAGAGCCATTTTTTGCGGTTGCTTTCTCATTTTCCGTCTCCTTTTTTGAATTTCTGCATAAAAATCCCCCGACGAGCACGAGATTCGCCTCGCATCGCCCGTCGGGGGATCCAAATTTTTATCCCTTCACCGCGCCCGCTGTGAGGCCCTGGATGAAGTACCGCTGTAAAAAGACGAAGATGATCGTGACCGGGACGGCCGCGACGATGGAGGCCGCCATCATATAGCCCCAGTTCGTCGACGCCTCGCCGAGGAACGTCATTACAAGTCCGGAGGCAAGCGTCCGCTTCGCCGTGTCCGTGACCAGCGTCATGGAGTAGAGCAGGTCGTTCCAGCTCCAGACGAAGCCGTAGATCGCGATGGAGATCATGCCGGGCACTGCCATCGGGAAGACGATCTTCGTCATGATGCGCCAATGACCCGCGCCGTCGATCTTTGCGCTCTCAATAAGAGAGTCCGGAATGTTGTCAAAATAGCTCTTCAGCGTCCACGTGCCGACCGGCAGCGTGAATACCACATAGCTGATCAGCAGCGCCCAGTAGCTGCCGAGCAGCCCTGTCTTATTCATCAGCGAATAGATGGACAGCAGCAGAATTGCCTGCGGGAACGCCTGGCTCATCATGAACATCCCCATGACGAATTTCCGCCCGCGATAGCGGAACTTTGCGAAGCTGTATCCCGCGAACGCGCAGACGATCGTCGCCATCAGGCTCGAGCCGAAGGACACGATCAGGCTGTTTTTCAAATAGCCCATGATCTTGGGATCCG
>DJQK01000143.1:15052-15707 GCA_002437575.1 Clostridiales bacterium UBA6388
AGCCAGAGCAGCGGGAAGAAGACAAAAAAGCCGATCAAAATCAGGCTCAGCCAGAAGAAAATGCGAAATGCCGTTGTTTTTTGGAACATATTCTCCCCTCCTTAGCCGTCCTGCTTGTTCTGCTGGCGCAGATAGATGATGCTGAAAATGGCAAGCAGGACTGCCCAGATCGTGCCGACCGTGGCGGCCTTGCCCATGTTCCAGTTTTTGAATGCCGTTGTGTAGACCTCGATGGAGAGCGTCGTCGTCGCCCGCGCGGGGCCGCCCTGCGCCATCGTCCACGGCAGGTCAAAGTGCTGCAAATTGCCGATGAGTCCCAGAATGAACACCAGCACCGCCGTCTGCTTCATGCCGGGCAGGATGATGTGCCAGAACGTCGTCCAGTTGTTCGCGCCGTCGATGTGCGCCGCCTCGACCTGATCGTGGGAGACGCTCTGCAAGCCGCCGAGCAAAAATGCCATATACCATGGCAGCATCTGCCACGTGCGCGCAATGATCACGCACAAAAGCGCCGTGTTTGTCTGACCGAGCCACGGGATGCCGGTCTCCAGGATCCCAAGCGCCTTGAGAATGCTATTTAGAATACCGTACTGACCATTGAAGATCCAGCTCCAGAGAAAGCCGATGGCCGTACCGGGAATGATCCAGTTGACTA
>DJQK01000058.1:0-2750 GCA_002437575.1 Clostridiales bacterium UBA6388
AAGGGTTTTCTCTGGACTCTTTCCCAAACTGAAGGGCCGCGGCCCTTTTGAGATCCCATGAGTTCTCGATTAGAAGTGCAGAGAAAATTAGAGAGTGCTTACGGTTACGTGAGCACTCTCTTTCTGCCTTATGACTGCGGTAAATTTTGTTTTTCATACAACGATCTGATTGCCGAGCAGCAAATTTCCAGTGCAGGTTGCCGCGGAGAGCGCTTAGCTCTGCACGCGCCTCCGCGGTTCGGGGTTGGTGGAAGACAGTGAGACCTCAGTGCACCACCGAAGCCCCCAGCGAAGAGAAATTTCCAGAGGAAATTTGCTCTTCGCCGGAACAAGGCCGAAAGTCTGCTGCTCGGCAGGGGGATTTTGCTGAATCGGCCAAACCGGTACTGCGTCAGATAAAGAACGAGAGTGCTCAGATATTTGTAGGCACGCTCGATTGGTACTGCACCGCAAGCCTAGAACCCCAAGGGTGTCTGAGGGGCCGCGGCCCTTCAGTAGGGAAAGGATTCTCAAGGGAAACCCTGGGGTTTCCCTTGTGCGTCTTCTTTCTTTTGCAAAGCGTTTTCTTTCTTGCACGAGCAAGAAAGAAAATGCGTTTGGACCAGCTGGCAGGTCTCTGCCAGAAAAACTCTGGCCCCTGGGCCACGGCCAGGAAGTCGCCCAAAAGCCCCGCCGCCGTGCACGGCAAGAACGATTTCGGTGTTTTCCAGAAAAACATAATTTCTTCTTATTTTGTTTACAAATATTTTATAACAGAAACTATTGACAACTGCGAATTGCGGTGGTACACTGCGTTTAGCACTCATGGATAAAGAGTGCTAAACCGATGGGAGGACGGAACATGGAACTGACGGACCGGAAAAAACAGATCCTGCGGGCGATCGTAGACAGCTACATCCGCACGGCTGAGCCCGTTGGCTCCAAGACGATCTCCCAGATGCCCGGCATGGACTTCTCCCCCGCCACCATCCGCAACGAGATGGCGGAGCTGACCAGCATGGGCCTTTTAGAGCAGCCGCACACGTCGGCCGGGCGCGTTCCCAGCGCGGCGGGCTACCGGCTGTATGTCGATGAGCTGATGCAGAGCTACCGGCTTTCGATGGACGAAACGAGATCCATCAACCAGGCTATGGAAGGCAAGATGCAGGAGGTCGACAAAATGATCTCGCAGGTCGGAAAGCTCGTCTCGAAGATGACCGATCTTCCGGCCTACGCCGTCGCCGCCAGAAGCACGCAGCGCACCGTCAAGCGTTTTGATTTGATTCTGGCAGAAGCAGGAAGCTTTATTCTGGTTGTCATGTTAAGTGACGATCAGGTGCAAAATAAGCTTATCCGCCTGCCGCTGGATGTGTCGCAGGAGGACATAAGGCTTCTGTCCGCAGTCCTCAACGCGAGCCTCACCGAGCGCACGGCAGACGAGATCACACCGGATCTTCTCGCCCGGGTCACCCGCAGTGCCGGCGGGGCGCAGAGCCTCGTTCCCATCATTGTGGATTACACCGTCGAGCTTCTGAGAAAGACGCACAGCGAGGTCTATATGACCGGTCAGGCCAAGCTTCTCGGCCAGCCGGAGTACCACGATGTGGAAAAGGCGCAGGAGGTTCTGACGAGCCTCGATGAAGAGGCCATCACCAATCTTCCCGCGACACTTTCCTCCGGCAAGACGCAGATCCTCGTCGGGCCGGAGAATGTGGCAAAGGAGCTCAAGGATTCGAGCGTCGTCATCACAAAATTCGACATTGGCGACGGAATGCAGGGCATGATCGGTGTTGTGGGGCCCACGAGAATGGACTACGCGAAGATCACCGCAAGGCTTAGCTACTTCGCCGAGAACCTGGGGCGGATGTTCGCCAAGCCCCAGCAGCCGACGCTGAAAAAGCCGGATCTTCCTGAAAAAGAATAACACGCCGGGAGGCATTTTAATATGAATGAAGAAGCAAAGCATCCAACCGAACAGGAAACAGAAGAGGTCATGAGCGCAGACGTTTCGGAAAAGGAGCTGCCTGCGCAGGAAGCGCCGGAGCCGGAACAGGCCGAAGCGCCCGCGCAGGAGCCGGAAACGCCCTCTGAGCTCGACAGCGTCAAAGACCAGCTCGCCAAAGAGCACGACGGCTATCTTCGTCTGGCGGCGGAATATGACAACTTCAGAAAGCGCAGCCAGAAGGAAAAAGACGAGCTCTATACCGTCATTAAGGCAGAGACCGTCGGAAAGTTCCTTCCGGTGTACGACAATCTGGAGCGTGCCCTTGCGCAGCAGACCGCCGATGAGGCGTATAAAAAAGGCGTCGAGATGACCATGAACCAGCTGGTGAAGGTCTTGGAGAGCCTTGGCGTGACGAGCTTCGGCGAGATTGGCGAACCCTTTGATCCCACGCGGCACAATGCTGTGATGCACGTCGAAGAGGAAGGGCTGGGCGAGAATGTGATCGCCGAGGTCTTCCAGAAGGGCTTTGTCATCGGCGAAAAGGTCATCCGTTTCGCGATGGTCAAGGTTGCAAACTAGCATCCCCGTCTCGGTATGAGACATTCATATAATATATTCAAAAATAAATTTACAAAAACACGTATCTGTATTTTAGGAGGATTTCAACTATGAGTAAAATTATTGGCATCGATCTTGGCACAACCAACAGCTGTGTAGCCGTTATGGAAGGCGGCGAGCCCGTCGTTATCCCCAACGCCGAAGGCAACCGCACCACCCCGTCCGTTGTGGCATTCTCGAAGACCGGCGAGCGTATGGTCGGTCAGGT
>DJQK01000058.1:2758-4688 GCA_002437575.1 Clostridiales bacterium UBA6388
AGGTCGCAAAGCGTCAGGCTGTCACGAACCACGAGCGCACCATTTCTTCGATCAAGCGTCATATGGGCACCGACTATAAGGTCGACATTGACGGCAAGAAGTACACCCCGCAGGAAATTTCCGCGATGATCCTGCAGAAGCTGAAGGCAGACGCAGAGGCCTATCTGGGCGGCCCCGTCACGGAAGCCGTCATCACCGTCCCCGCTTACTTCAACGACGCGCAGCGTCAGGCGACCAAGGACGCCGGCAAGATCGCGGGGCTGGACGTCAAGCGTATCATCAACGAGCCGACGGCGGCGGCGCTTGCCTACGGCGTGGACAAGGAAGCCGAGCAGAAGATCATGGTGTATGATCTTGGCGGCGGCACGTTCGATGTTTCCATTCTGGACATCGGCGACGGCGTCATCGAAGTTCTGGCCACCAACGGCAACACCCATCTCGGCGGCGACGATTTCGACGACTGCATCATCAAGTATCTCGTCGACGAATTCAAAAAGGCGGAGGGCATCGATCTGTCGAACGACAAGGTTGCCATGCAGCGCCTGAAGGAAGCGGCCGAAAAGGCGAAGATCGAGCTGTCCGGCGTGACCACTACGAATATCAACCTGCCGTATATCACCGCAGACGCAACTGGCCCGAAGCATCTGGACGTGACGCTGACGCGTGCAAAGTTCAACGAGCTGACCGCGCATCTGGTCGAAGCGACCGTCGGCCCCGTGAAGCAGGCCATGGCAGACGCAGGCCTGACCGCAAACGACATTTCCAAGGTTCTGCTGGTCGGCGGCTCGAGCCGTATCCCGGCCGTGCAGGAAGAGGTCAAGAAGCTCACCGGTAAGGAAGGCTTCAAGGGCATCAACCCCGACGAGTGCGTAGCCGTCGGCGCGGCGATCCAGGGCGGCGTGCTCGGCGGCGACGTCAAGGGCGTGCTGCTGCTCGACGTTACCCCGCTGTCGCTTGGCATTGAGACCATGGGCGGCGTGTTCACCAAGCTCATTGAGCGCAACACCACCATCCCGACCAAGAAGAGTCAGGTCTTCTCGACCGCCGCTGACAACCAGACCTCCGTTGAGGTCCATGTGCTGCAGGGCGAGCGCGAGATGGCTGCCGATAACAAGACCCTCGGCAAGTTCCAGCTGACCGGCATCGCCCCGGCGCCTCGCGGCGTCCCGCAGATCGAGGTCACGTTCGACATCGACGCCAACGGCATCGTGAACGTTTCGGCCAAGGACCTCGGCACCGGCGCTGAGCAGAAGATCACCATCACCGCTTCTTCGAACCTCTCCAAGGAGGATATTGACAAGGCCGTTAAGGAAGCCGAGCAGTATGCCGCCGAGGACAAGGCAAGAAAGGACGAGGTCGACGCACGCAACGCAGCCGATCAGGTCATTTACCAGTCCGAAAAGACGCTCAGCGAAATGGGCGACAAGGTCACCGAAAGTGACAAGGCTCCCGTTCAGGCCGCGATCGAAAAGCTGAAGGAAGCCCAGAAGGGCACCGACGTTGCCGCCATCAAGGCCGCGACCGACGAGGTGCAGAAGGCGTTCTACGCGGTCTCCGAGAAGCTCTACAAGAACGCCGCCCCGCAGGGCGATGCAAATGCAGCGGGCGCAAATCCCGGTGCAGGCGCACAGGGCAATCAGCCGGGCGACGACGGTGTGGTCGACGCGGACTACGAAGAGGTCTAAACTTACGTGTCAGTCCACTGGGGCGGAGCGATCCGCCCCTGTTGGCTTGTCTGAACACCTGAGTTAAGAGGCGAAACATATGGCAGATCAAAACAAACGAGATTATTATGAGGTTCTGGGCGTCGAGAAAAACGCATCTGATGCGGAGATCAAGAAGGCTTATCGGAAGCTTGCCATGAAGTACCACCCCGACCAGAACCCGGGCGATAAATCGGCAGAAGAAAAATTCAAGGAGGTCAACGAGG
>DJQK01000058.1:4767-5129 GCA_002437575.1 Clostridiales bacterium UBA6388
GCGGGCGTCGACCCGAACTTCAACCCCAATGCCGGAGCAGGCGGGGCAGGCTTCGGCGGTTTCGGAGGCGGCGGCTTTGGCGGCTTCGGCGATCTGGGCGACATTTTCGGCGACTTTTTCGGCGGCGGTGCAAGCACTTCCTCGGCCCGCAAAGCAGGGCCCAGCAAGGGGCAGAACGTAGTCGCGGAGATCGAGATCAGCTTTGAAGACGCGGCCTTCGGCTGCGAGCAGCAGATCACCTATTCGCGCATCGAGTCCTGCCCGACGTGTCACGGCACGGGCTGCAAGGGCGGCGCGCAGCCGGAAACCTGTACGTATTGCCACGGTACCGGCACGGTGCGCACGCAGCAGAACTTCATGGG
>DJQK01000058.1:5181-8224 GCA_002437575.1 Clostridiales bacterium UBA6388
GGCAAGATCATCAAGGATCCCTGCCAGACCTGCAAGGGCAAGGGCAAGGTCCGGCACACCAAGACGCTCAAGGTCTCCGTTCCGGCGGGCATCGACAACGGCCAGTCGTTCCGTGTGCGCGAGGAAGGCAACGCGGGCTCGAACGGCGGGCCCAACGGCGATCTTCTGGTCACGGTCACGGTACGCAAGCACCCATTCTTTACAAGAGAAGGGTCGAATGTTCTGTGCAAGGTGCCGATCTCCTTTACGCAGGCGGCGCTGGGCGCGACGATCGAGGTCCCGACGCTCGACGGCAAGGTGCGCTATAATATCCCCGAAGGCACGCAGACCGGTACAACGTTCCGCCTGCGCGGCAAGGGCATCCCGTATATCGGGTATAAGACGCGCGGCGATCAGTTTGTGACCGTCGTGGTCGAAACGCCGACGAAGCTCACAAAAGAGCAGAAGGAGCTCCTGCGCAAGCTGGAAACCGGCGGCGAGGACACGCAGCCCAAGAAGAAGGGCTTTTTCGAAAAGCTCAAAGAAGATATGGAATAAGCCCATCCATGGATATTCTCCCATAGAAAAATCCGTTCTGAGGAGACTCGGAACGGATTTTTTGCGCGTATTCGGTGTGGTTACTCCGTGAAGGTGTAGCGGACGAGATTGCCCTTGCCGTCGCCGGTGGTGATGACGGTGTCGCCGGACGTGTTTTTGCCGGAGTCGATGATGGGGAAACGGCCGTTCTGCGCCACGTAGGCCTCGGGGCTTGCGGCGGCGATCCCCTTGAATTCCTTGTTCGCGTGCGCCTCGCCGCCGCAGGGGTTGATGGTCTCGATCAGAAGCTCGTATTCGTGCATGGAAAACTCCTTTCCGCCGGGAGGCGGTTTTTCTTTTAGTTTACCACGAAGAGAGAAAAACTTGCAAATAGGCGGATTGCACAATTATTTTGGCCCATTTTGTCCTGCCGCGGCGAGCGCTACCAGCGCTTCAGATTTTTCTCGAATTTTTCGGTGCAGGTGCGTTTGAGCTCCTCCGGCGAAATGCCGTAGCAGAGCAAAACGTCGTTGTAGTACATCAGAACGTCTGCCAGCTCCTCGACCAGATCGCGCCGCAAGGCTTCATCCTGTGCGGTGGCTTCTCCGCCGTGCTTTTTGACGATGTCAATGACCTCGCCGATCTCACCGATCATCCAGAGCAGCTTGTTCTGCCCGACGGCTGGACAGACCGGCTCCCACTTGTTTTTGTATGTTTCCTGTAAAACTTTCTGCATTTGCTGCATTTCGCCGATGCTGAAATCCGTCATACCGCGCACCTCCGTCAGCTGTTTGTATCACTTTATCACACAGTCTACCATGAATAAAGAAAAACTTGCAAATGAGAGGATTGTATATTTTTGATGATGAGTTTGTCTAATGAAATTGTACTTTTTCGGACAACTGCGGGCCTGTTTTCCTTCATATGTGAACAAAACATTATATTAGGAGGATACTATTATGAGCAAAGAGGCAGCGGGAAGCCATGGACAGATTTTGGGCAGCCTGTCTTACTTCAGCCAGATCAACCAGTCGACCTTTTGGAGCAATCTTCCGCATTCGGAGGGATATGACTATAACCGGGTGCTGCGGGAAATTGCAAGCCGGGCAGACAGCGCAATCAGCACCGTTTATGACGATCTGCAAAAAAGGAAGGATTCTTTGATCGCAATCCCAGAAACAGACAGGAAAAAGCTTGCAAAACAGGTGAAAGCCCTTTATGATGTAAGTAGTATGGGAGGCGGTTTTGGCAGCCGATGCAGTGATTGTGTAAGCCTTCTGGAATCGTCGGGTGGAAGCAGCTTTTCGTTTTTTACACAAAATGAATTAAAAGAGGCCGCAAAGAAAATCAAGGACAGCTGGGTGTATTCCAGCACAGAAGCGGAAAGTCTGGTGGAAAGGGCGGCGAAGTGGGGCATTGACTGGGCTGCAGACGGAGACGAGAAGAAAAAGAAATTCCTGAGAGAAATCGAGGATGGAAAAGGCCAGCGTTTTTTATCGGAAACACTGGAAGCGTATAAAAAGTTGGGAAACGGGAGCGATCTGAGCGGCCGCAGCGGATATCGGATTGGCGGTGAGAGTTATATGCACGCGCTGGAACGGGAAGTGTTCGGATGCAGTGTTCCCACCTCGTACAGCGCCGACTGGGGAAATCCGCAATATGAAAAGCTTCTGCGGCAGACGCTGCATGAAATCGCGTCGCAGATTCAGCATAATTTGGAAGAACCACAGCGCAGCAACTGGTATATGCGCGATGAGAACGCGGAACGTATGCGCGAGGCGCTGCGAAGTTTGGAAAGATGCGGTATCAGTACATTTTCCTATGCCGGAATCATCGATAAGCTTGCGTGGTTCGTCGGAGGCGACAGCTACAAAATCCGACAGTTTCAACAGAAACTGAACGATATGGGCGTGACAGACCACCTGACAGAAGACGGCGTTTACGGACAGAAAACACATAACGCGTGGCTGGATTTCTTGGATAAGCTCGAACACGGCACAGTGCCGACGTTGGCTTGGATAAATTTGACGCAAGAAAAATTGTCAGGAGTGAGACTTGGTGGAACAACAAATGCTGAAAAGCAAGGCTTATATAATGCGTTTATTTACGGTAAAGGAACCAGATATATTCATTTCGATCCGCCGCATATGAATCAGCATTTAAAGGTTAACGGCAAAAGGATACCGATTGATTTTTATCATATTAACCTTGAGGAGAAGCTGGTTGGACATGACGCTCTTTACGATAAGCTTTTTGAAAAGTATAACCATTATCCGATTAGCGACAAAGCTTATGATATATTATCGCACATGGATAACCCCCGGAAAGTTGTCAGAATTGGCGGGAAAATTCTGCTTGTCTGCGGCATCGCCTTGGACGCATTGGAACTTGGAAAAGCAATTGAAGAGGATTTGCACGATGCAGATGGCAAGCTCGGCAGAACGACACTTTCAACAGCGGCAAGCATCGGCGGACAATGGGGCGGCGCTGCTTTGGGTGCAAAGTTGGGCGCGATGATTGGTGCTGC
>DJQK01000029.1 GCA_002437575.1 Clostridiales bacterium UBA6388
ACGCCAAGAAGGAAGAGGAAGACGCCTAATCCACCTGCTATCTGCGCCCCGACTCGATTTGAGCCGGGGCGCTTTTGGAATTTTTGCTATGGAACAAAAAGGTTTACAACGAGAACGCGTGCGGCAGGTCGATCTTGCAAAGACCGTGGCGATCGTCTGCGTTGTGCTCATCCATGTGTCGAGCGGGCCGCTTCTTTGGGAAAAGCCGGAGAGTGCGCGGTGGATGCAGAGCCTGTTCTGGGGAAGCGCGTCGCGCTTTGCCGTGCCGCTGTTTTTCCTTTGCAGCGGGGCGCTGCTGCTGGACGAAAACCGAACGGTCACGGTGCGGCATATCTGGACGAGAAGCATCCCGCATTTGCTGATCGCACTGTTTTTCTGGGCGGCGGCGTATGTGATCGCGCCGTTTGTGTACCGGTGGAATTTCGACTGGAACGCAATCGGGAAGGGTCTTCTGGACGTTCTTCTCTGGCGGCATGAGCAGCATCTGTATTTTCTGCATATCATGCTGCTGGTCTACGCGGCGCTGCCTTTGACGCGGGTTTTTCTGCACCGGCTGGACGAAAAAACGCGTTCCTACGTGCTGATTTTCTGGATCGTGACGGGCTCGGTGCTTCCGGCGCTCAAAAGTCTCGACCTGCTTTTTACAAGCGGCATTCCCGCGCAGTGGCCGCTGGCAATGACGTGGAGCGCCATCGGCTGCACGGCGCTGGGCTGGTTTCTGCGGAAAAAGCCCCTTCGCGTAAGAAGCTCGATCTTGTGCATCGTGCTCGGCTTCGCGCTCTGCTATGGGGGCACGGCGGCGCTGTCGCTTGCAAAGGGCGAGCTTTCGCCGCAGCTTCTGGAGGGACTATCGCCGGGGCCGCTTCTGATGGCGGCGGGCGTGTTCTGCCTGTGCGGAGAAATCGCTCCGAAGCTTCCGAAGTTTTTGCAGAAGGCGGCTGAAACCGGCGGCAAAGCGTCCTTCGGCATTTATCTGGCGCACGAGTTTGCGCTCAGCGCGTTTCGCGTGTTCGGCGTGACGACGTGGTTTGCCTCGCCCTTACTGAGCATTCCGGCGCTGGCGTTTGTGTGTCTTCTTTCGACATTCGCGGGCGTTTTTGTGCTGTCGAAAATTCCAATCGTGAAAAAATGGCTCATTTAGATGGCGCAACAAAGGCTTGCGTGACTTTTTGGCGAAATTGTGCTACGGTTTTACCGAGGTGAACGCGATGACAGATTTTGCACACAATCTCAAACGCTCGCGGCTGGACGCAGGACTCACGCAGGAGCAGCTGGCGCAGCAGCTTTCCGTGACGCGGCAGAGCGTCAGCAGCTGGGAGCTTGGCCGGACGGAGCCCGATTTTGAAACGGCCGGAAGGCTTGCGGAAATTTTCGGTACGAGCGTGTCTTCGCTTCTGGGCGAGGACGAAAAGCCGCCGTATCCGCGCTTTCAGAAGCGGTTCGTGATCGGTTTTACCGTCTGCGCGGGGCTGCTTCTGGCGGTGTCCGGTTTGGAGCTGGGGCTTTTTGCGTATTGGAGAAAGCTGCTGCTGCACGATTACGGCCCGGCTTTGTACGCGGCTTTATGGAAGCTGTCCGTGCCGCCGCTTTTGTGGTATCTCGCGGGGCTCGGCGCGGTGTGCTTTTTCGCGTGGTGGGCGCCGGTCCGGTGCGGAAAACGGGCGCGGCTGGCGTTTTTCACCGGCGAGCTGCTGCTGGGGGTTCCGGTGCTTGTTCTTATGACGCAGTATCTGGCCGTCGCGCTGGGCGATCTCACTGGTGTGCGTGTGTGGCTTGCGCCGTTTCTCCGGTATCCTGCGGGCCGGGCGGCCATACAGACCGTTTTTCCGGCATTGTCCGGCATCTGCATGGGGCTATTTGCTTGTTCGGAAAGGAGAATGTAAGATGGGCTTCTGGTTTTTCATGCTGGCGATGAACCTGATCATCCCCTTGACCATGATCTTTCTGGGGAAATATTTTTCCAAACGTGCGCCGGGGAAGATCAATTATGTTTTCGGCTACAGGACAACGCGTTCGATGAAAAATCCCGACACGTGGCAGTTTGCGCACCATTACTTTGGGAAGCTCTGGTACAAATCGGGGCTGATCCTGCTCGGCCTGACGATTTTTTGGATGCTCCCAATGATCGGCATGGATACGGATACAATTGGAGAGCTCGGCGGCTTTTTGTGCCTTGCGCAGCTTCCGGCGATGCTCGGCGCGATCTGGCCGACAGAGCGGGCGCTCAAAAAGACGTTTGACAAGGACGGCAACCGAATTCAGGCATAAAAGATCCGCACCCGACCGGGTGCGGATCTTTTTCTTCGTTATGGATGTGCGGTAGCGACGCCGCGTTTGGCCAGGCCCTCGGAGAGGATCTTGTGGGCATGATCGCCGATGGCGACGGTCGTTTTGAGCTCTGCGACGGTCTCAGACGGAATGACGTCCAGAACGTCGAGGTACACGTCGGTTTTTCTGCGGAACATATTTTTGAGAATCGCCTTCGTGTTCGAAATCGCGCACACGACAATGGGAACGCCGGCCTTCTGCGCGATCTTGAACGCGCCGTTGCGAAACGGTTGGAAAAGCCCCGACTTGCTCGTCCCGCCCTCGGGGAAGACGGCGATGGAGGCCTTCTTGTCTTTCAGAACGGAGATGGCCTTCAATATCGTTTTGAGCGCTTCGCGGTCGTTGTTTCGGTCGAGCGGCAGACAGAGAATTTTGTGCATCACCTGCGCGACGATCGGAATGGCGTAATTTTCGGTCTTTGATATAAACGAGAGCTCCGCCCACGGCATCGCGTAAAAGAACACGATGGGGTCAAAGGCAAACAGATGGTTGGAGATGAGCAGGAACCGCCCCTTGCGCGGCACTTTTTCCAGCCCCGCCGCGTGCACGCGCACACCGCCGAGATCGAAAGCAAGGCGGCTGAACTGGTTGAGCAGGAACCGGAAATAGCGGCTCGGCGTTTTGACCTCTTTTTTCATGTCGACAAACAGGCACGAGACAGCCATTACCAGCAAAAAAAGCACCACCAGCCCTGCATAAAAGCCGACAAATGCAAGCGGCAGCCGCCACAAAACGGCCCAGCTTTCATACCAGAGCTCCAGCGCACTCAAAAGCGCTGCGGCGACCGCGCTGAGCCCAAGAAACAGATAGGTCATGAGAGAAAAACCTCGATTGGAACAAATTGATACCGAGCTCTAGTATACTCCAACCGAGGTCAAAAAGACAGTCTTAATTTTCCGTTCAAGAAAAATTTACAAAAAGCCCCGCCGAAACGATTCAGCGGGGTCTGCTTTTGCGCAATTAAAGCTTTTGCTGGCTGAGCCAGATGTCCATGACGAGGCTGTGCGGCAGGAGCTTCACCAGCGCCATCTGCGCTCTTGCGATGAAGCCGAAGGAGCTGACGTCCTTGCCGCGCTTTGCATCGCGCCAGGCTCTGTGGACGATCTGCTGCGGCTCGTACATGGCGGCGTATTTTTTGACGATGGGCTTTTCCGTATCCACGACCGCGCGGTCAAAAAACTCGGTTTTTGTCCAGAATGGGCACACGGCCATGACGGAAATGTCCTTGTCGTCGAGCTCACGGTTCAGGCTCCGGCTGTAGCTGAGGACGAAGGCCTTGCTGGCTGCGTAGACGCCGATGTAGGGGACCGGCTGGCACGCGGCGACAGAGGCGATGTTGATGATCTGGGCCCCTGCGTGCATATAGGGAATGGTCAGCTGGCACATGGCCAGGAGCGCTTCGCAGTTGAGGTCGATCATGTTGAGGTTCTGGGAAAGCGGCGTGTCGCACGCGGCCTCGAATTTTCCGTAGCCGCTGCAATTGACGAGCAGACCGACGTTGGCCTGCGCGTTCTCCAGCAGCTCCGCGTAATGCGTAAAGCTCTCGCGGTTCGTTAAGTCCAGCGCGATCGGGCGCACGGGGAAGGGCACGGTCTCAGAAAGCGCCTCGAGCCGGTCGAGCCGCCGCGCGATGACCCAGACCTCGTCGAAGGTATCGTAAGAGCTGATGGTCTCGGCAAAGACTTTTCCCATGCCGCTGGACGCGCCGGTGATGATGGCGATTTTTTTCATATTGCAGGACTCCTTCCGGAAGATCGGTTCGCGACAAAGGCGGGCCAAATTTTTTTACAGTATAGCACAAGGCTGCATGGAATGCAACCGAAAGCGCGGAAAAGACGGAGGTTGGACGCGTTTCGCGCGGACTTTTTCGATTTTACCGCGCATTTGACGCACCGGTTGCCCATCTGCGTGCAATTTTTCTGTGCTTCTGCCGTATATATGAAAGGAGGGGGAGAAGAGCCATGACGGAGGAAGAAAAAACCATTCTTCTGACGCGCCACGACGGCCAGCTGCAAAGGCAGGATGGGCGGCTCAAGGACCTTGAGCGCAGGCAGGACGATCTGGACAAGATGGCAAGCTGCGTCGCGATCCTGGCGCAGCGGCAGGAGGACATGGACGCGGACATCAAGCAGATCAAAAACGACGTCAGCCAGATGGCGCAGAAGGCAGGCCGCCGCTGGGAAATGATCGTGGAAAAGGCGATCGCGGCGGTCGTCGGCGCACTGGTTGGTTTCGTGCTGCTGAAATTGGGATTGGGATAAGAAAGGAGTCAAAGCAATGCGGGAATTTTTGAGAAAGATCACAAGCAGAAAATTTTTGGCCGCAGTGGCCGGCGTCGCGACAGGGCTTGCGATGGTCTTTGGCGTCGACGAGACGGCCATCAGCACCGTGGCGGGCGCAGTGACAACGGTCGCGAGCGTCGTGAGCTATATCCTGTCTGAGGGTATGGTGGACGCTGCGGCGGTGGAGGCGAAAAAGGAACAATGACCACGGCGCATCCCGGAAATTACACGCCGGGAAGGACCGGCCCGGTGCGCTTTCTGGTGCTTCACTACACGGCAGGGCGGAACGACTCGGCCGGGAGCAATGTGCGGTACTTCAGAGACAACCTCGTCAAAGCCTCGGCGCACTATTTTGTAGACGAGCTGGGATGGCTTTCATCGGTCGACGAGCAGGACACCGCGTGGAGCGTCGGCACGGCGGGCATTTACAGACAAAAGCACCCCATGTGCCGCAATGAAAACTCCATCAGCATCGAGCTTTGCTGCCGCTGGGCCTCCGGGCAGTACGCGTTTTCGCCAAAGACCGTCCGCAACGCGGCGAGGTTAACGAGGCTTCTCATGACGCGCTACGACATTCCGATGGAGAATGTCCTGCGCCATTTTGACGTGGTCAGCAAGCGCTGCCCCGCGCCGTGGGTGGACGATGAAAGCGGCTGGCTGGCGTTTCAAAAACGAGTGGAGGAGGAACTGACGATGACGAAGCAGGAGCTTTTGAGCCTTGCCGGTACGGGAGATACGCCTTCTGATTGGGCAACGGAAGCGGCCACCTGGGCAAAGGAAGCAGGGCTCATTTCCGGCGACGGAAAGGGGAATTTCGGCTGGCAGACGCCCATCACGCGCGAGGCGCTGGCGGTGCTGCTCTACCGCTTTTCGCAGCTGAAAAACGAAACGAAATAGGAAGCTTTGGGCCGGTACAAAAAGTACCGGCTCTTTTTTGTTCAGGGAAACTCTGAATCAATCATCTGCGGCGGACAGCGGATCTTTTCCGCCAATGCGGCGGTTTGAAAACTTGAAAGGCAAAAAGCCTTCCTGCGTTTCCAGACCTTGCCTTGACGAAAAAACTCTCGCTGACCGCTCTTGTTGATTGATCCAGAGCTTCCCTCATGAGAAAAATGGGAGATTTTCTGGTTTCCACATTTACACGGAACGGATTCTATACTATAATATAGTTGTGAAAGAAGATTCTGAAGAATTTGGAGAGAGGGCGCTTGCCCGAGGAAAGCTATGACACGAACCTTGAAAATCTGGTGCGGCGCACTGGCGCTTGGCTGCGTGCTCTTTGGGTGCGCACAGGCCGAGCCGGAAGCGCAGCCGCAGACGATCGTACAGGAACAGACGGCGGTTGAGGAAGTGCTGCCGGAGCCGGTTTATGAAACGCACGAGCCGTATATGTCGGCGGAAAACGGCTTTTTTGAGCCGGAAGGATACTTGACCCGGGCGCAGGCCGCGCAGATGGTCTGCACGCTGGCCGGTCTTAAAGAGGCGGACGCGCCGGATATTTTCTATGCAGACGTAGCGCCGGAAAACTGGTACTATGCGCCGGTCCACACTGCGGCGGCGTATTTTGAAGCACCGGTCGAAGAGGCGGCGGAAGAAGCTCCGGATGAAACGGCGGATGCGCAGGACGCCGCGCGGTACTTCCGCCCCCGGGATACGGCGCTGGCCTATGAGCTTCGCGATGCGCTGCGGCGTGCGCTGGAGCTGCCGGACACGCCGCTTCCGGATGGGATGGAGGAAATGACGGTCCTGACGCGCGCGGACGCGGCAAGGCTTGTAAACGATCTTTTGGGACGCGTGCCGGACGAGGCGGCTTTGCGGGGGATCGGGTTCGATCTGCTGCTGGACGTTTCAAGGGACGACCCGGCGTATTTTGACATTCTGGAAGCGACGCTGCCGCATGAATTCGAAGAGGGCACCTGCGAACAGTGGAACACGCAGACGCTGAAGCTCTCGCCCCTTCGTGCGGGCGCACACACAAAAAAGGGCGCGGGCTACGTGGTAGACGAGAACGGCCGCACCATCCGGCAGGCGGGACTTTTTGACTTTGACGGCTGGACATATCTGGCCGAAGACGAAACGGGCCGCATCTTTGCCGACAGCAGCATTCACCGCTTTGACGGCCACGTGTACTACGCAAGGCGCGGCGGCCAGCTGCTCAAAAACGAGTCGCTGGGCGAGTACCGGTTCGACGAAAACGGCGCATACACCACGGGCCGCGAGGATGTGGACGCGCTTCTCGACGAGGCGATCGCGGCCTTCCAGGAAGACGGCATGACGCGAGACGAGCTTCTTCGCGCGTGCTACGACTATGTGCGAAGCTATAAGTATCTGGGCCGGAACGCCGCCTATGGGCCGGAGGTAAAAACGCCGCCGTATGAAGAGCTTCTGGACTTTGCCGAGAAGATCCTCACGACAAAAAAGGGCGACTGCTATAACTTTGCGGCAAGCTTCTGCCTGCTGGCAAGAAGGCTCGGCTTTGAAGCGGACTGCGTCATCGGCGAGTGCGGCTACGTCTGGAACTGGCGGCCCATCGCGCACGGCTGGGTCGAAATTACGCAAAACGACCAGACGCTTTTATATGACCCGCAGATCGAAAATTACAACATCCGCGCCGGGATCTCCAACGAGGAAAACGGCGCGTTCGGCGTGACGTATGAGACGGCGCACGCCAGGTATCTCAAGCACTGAGAATTTTGGAAAAGAGGAAAAAAGCTGTGAAGAAGATCCTTAGCATCGTATTCGGCGTATGCCTGCTGGCGCTGCTTTGCGCCTGCGGAGAAAAAGAAGAACCCGCCGCGCCCGCGCCTGCCGCAGAAGTGCAGACGCAGGAAGAAGAAAAAACGCAAGTGCCCGCCGCGGAAGAGCCCAAAGCGGAAGCATCCGCGCCCACGGAAGAGCCCAAATCGGAACCGCCCGTGGAAGAACCCGCAGATGAGCCTGCCGAGCCGACGCTTCTGGAGACGGCGCTGACGTTTGTGGACAAGGACGCGTCCGAGCTCGTGGCCGCGATCGGAGAACCGCTCGCCAAAGCTTATGAGGAATCGTGCTCCGGCCCCGGAGAAGACGGCATCTGGACCTACGATGGGCTCACGGTCTTTACCTACAAAGAAAACGGCGCCGAGACGATCGTCGACGCGGAATAAGAGGGTTTGGCGATGAAAAAGACGGCATTGACTTCACTTTGCCTTGCGCTGTGCGTTTTGCTCTGCGCGTGCGGAAGCGATAAAACGGCGCTCAAAACGGAAGATCTTTCGATGACGGTGGACGGAAAGACCGTTTCGGCGGATGCGTCGACTGCATCGATTCTGGAAGACTTCGGGCCGGATTATGAGATGGCCGAGGCGGTCTCGTGCGTGTATTCCGGCATGGAGAGGACCTACTCCTACGAACATTTCATCCTCTACACCTATCCCGGAGACGACGGCGCCGAGCATCTGATGGAGGCGTATGCGGACGGAAACGTACAGACGTCTCGCGGCGTGAAGGTGGGCGACAGTCTCAAGGACGTGGAGGCGGCCTACGGCTCTGACTACACGAGAGCGGGCGACGTTGTGACGTTCTCAATGGAAGGCGCGAACGAGCAGATGGTCCCGGCGGGTATCTATTTTGAGCTGGAAGACGATATGGTCACGGCCATCGGCATCGTCGCCGAGCACCGGGCGCAGTAAGGAGCGGGGTATGCGAAAACTTTTCTGCGGCGCTTTGGCCGCGCTGCTGCTTCTGCTTACGGCGTGTGCCGCGAAGGTCTATGTACCGGTCGGCGAGCCGACAGGAGACGAGGCCCTGGATGCTGCCGTGCTGGAGCTTTTGCAGGAGCGGTGCAGCCCGAAAAAGTCTGAGCGGGAAAACATCGAGGCGGTCTACCGCTTTATTGCCGAGGACATCACCTACCGTCCCGGTACCGCCGACACGAGCGGGGGCTTTACCGACAGCTTGACGCACGAGCTTGCGTTGGAGCTTTTGCAAAAGCGCAAGGGAAACTGCGACGGTCAAGCGGCTTTGATGGCGGTTTTATTACAGCGCATGGGCTACACGGCCCAGATCGTGCAGGGGACGTTCACGCGCGAAGAAGGAACGGAACCGGTCGACCACGCGTGGGTCTGCGCGACGATCAACGGCGTGGGGTATTACTTTGACCCGCTTTACGGCGGGAGCTTTGCCGAAAACGAGATGGACTACTGCATGGCGTCAAAGGCGCTTTTGTCGCAGACGCACCAGTGGGACGAAACAGCCTGATTTGAATTTGAGGAACTGCAATGGAAATTCTGAGAAAGCTTCGGCAGTATGCAAAAACGGACCGGACGGCGATCGTCTACGGGGAAAAAACGCTTTCCTACCGGGACTTAAACGCCTGGTCTGACGCGTTCGCGGCCTTTTTGACAAATAAGCAGCCGGAAAGCAAGGCGCCGGTGCTGCTTTACGGACATAAGGATCTGGAAATTCCGGCGTGTATGTTCGGCTGCCTGAAGGCCGGGCGCGGGTATATTCCGGTCGATGTGACGTATCCGCCGGAGCGCGTGGCGCAGATCGAAACGATGGCAAAGCCGGGCCTTGTCGTCGACTTTACAGGGACGCTTCAAACGCCGTGCCTTTCGCTGTCAAGACTGCGGGAGATCCTGGCAGAAAAAGCGAAGCCTGCGCCGGAAGAAAATTGGCTTAAGGAAGACGAGACGGCCTATATTTTATTTACCTCCGGCTCGACCGGAACGCCCAAGGGCGTGCAGATCACGGCGGGCAATCTCGCGGCATTTGGCGAGGGCGTGAAGCCGTGGTTTGAGAAAATGCAGGAGGGCGGCGCGTTTCTGAACGAAATTTCGTACTCGTTCGACGTTTCCGTCTGCGCGCTTTATGAGGCGCTGGGCCGCGGCATGACGCTCTGGACGGCAGACTTGCAGACGCTTTCCAATCCGAAGGCGCTGTTTGCGCTTTTGAAGACGGCCAATTTGACGGATTGGGTCTCGACGCCGTCTCTGGCGGAACTCTGCGTGCAGTCGGAGTCGTTCCGGCGCGATCTGATGCCGAAGCTGCGGCAGTTTCTCTTCTGCGGCGAGGTGCTGACAAAAAAGCTCTGCGGGGAAATTTTTGAGCGCTTTCCGGGCGTGCCGGTCGTAAACGCCTATGGGCCGACGGAGACGACCGTTCTGGTCACCGGCGCGGAAATGACGGAAAGAATGCTGGGATCGAACGAGCCCCTTCCCATCGGCTTCGCGTTTTCCAACTGCGAGGCGGAAATTTGCGGCGAAGACGGAAACGCGCTTCCGGACGGCGAGGCGGGCGAGCTTCGCATCTGCGGAAAAACGGTCAGCCCGGGGTATCTGGGACGGCCGGAGTTGAATGCGCGGGCCTTTTTTGAAAATGCAGCGGGGCTTCGCGGCTACCGCACGGGAGACTTGTGCAAAAGGGTAAACGGCTGCATCTACTATCTCGGCCGGCTCGACAACCAGATCAAGCTCAACGGCTTTCGGGTCGAGCTCGAGGACGTGGAAAACAACCTTGGGAAGGTCGAAAATGTCGCGCGCGCGGCGGTCCTGCCGGAGATGCAGGACGGAAAGGTCGTTTCCTTAACGGCCTATGTGATGCTCGAAAAGCCGGACGGCGAGGGGAGCTTGCAGCGCGCGCGGCGTATCAGGAAGGAACTATCCCGGCTTGTGCCGTCTTACATGGTGCCGCGGAAAATTGTCGCGGTGGAGTCGTTCCCCCTCAACACGAACGGCAAAATTGACAAAAAACGACTGCGCGAACAACGCGCAACGTAGGAGGCGGGTATGAGCCCTTATTCCGGACTCGGATTTTTTCTGACGCTGAGCGTATTGCTGGTTCCGGCGGTGCTGCTCGGGCTGCGCGGGAAAAATCTTCGCGTGTGCGGCATGGCGGTCACGGCGGTGATGCTGCTGTGCATTTTCGATACGCCAAAAAAGCTGGCGGCGCTGGCGCTGTTCTGGGCGTGGCAGCTGGCGGTCATTTTTGGGTATCTGGCGCTTCGGAAAAAGACGGAAAAGCGCGTCTTTTTGTGGCTGGCGCTTCTTTTGAGCCTGACGCCGCTGATCTTGACGAAGCTTTCCGTTTTCGTCGAAGCGTTCTCGGTTTTCTCGCTGCTCGGTATCAGCTATGTCTCGTTCCGCGCGGCGCAGATTTTGGTCGAAATTTATGACGGACACCTGAAAGCGCTGAACGCGTTGGACGTGAGCTATTTTCTGCTGTTCTTTCCGTCCATCCTCTCGGGACCCATCGACCGGTTTCAGCGGTTTTCGGGCGACTTGCAGAAGACGAGAACCGGGGAAAGCTACGAGACGTTACTCAAAGAAGGCCTCTGGCGCCTTAGTACCGGCGCGGTGTATAATTTCGTGCTCGGAAATCTCATCTGGCAGTACTGGGTATCCAAGCTGCCGGACACGGCGCTCGGGACGCTTTCTTATCTGTACGGCTACACGCTTTTCATGTTCTTCAACTTCGCGGGCTACAGCCGCATGGCCATCGGCACGGCGTACCTGCTTGGCATCGAGCAGCCGGAAAACTTCAACAGGCCGTTTTTGAGCCTCGATATGAAGGATTTCTGGTCGCGCTGGCACATTTCACTCTCAACGTTTCTGCGGGACTATGTCTATACGCGCTTCTGCATGGCCGCGCTGCGCGGCAAATGGTTCCGCGAGCGCAGAACCTGCTCGTATCTGGGCTACATTCTTACCATGCTCGTCATGGGCCTGTGGCACGGACTGACGGTCTCGTACCTCATTTACGGCGCGTATCATGGGCTTCTCATGTGCCTGAACGATATTCTCGACACGCGCTGCAAGAAATTCAAGGCGCTCAAGAAAAACCCAAAGGCGGTGTGGCCGCTGCGGCTGATCACGCTGCACCTGTTCAGCTTCGGACTTCTGATCTTCTCCGGAAGACTTTTTGGTTAATTTGGCAATTAGGAGGAACCAACCATGCTTGAAAACGTACTTTCCTGCATCTGCGGCATTGTCGGCGCGGACGAGGGCGAAATCACAGCCGACACCGAGCTTTTTGAAGAGGGCATTCTCGACTCGTTCGGCCTGGTGGAGCTTCTCGTGCAGCTCGAGGACTTCGGCACGAAGCTCGACGTTGCGAATCTGACGCGCGAGGAAATTTCCACACCCGCGAAGATCGCGGCTTTGATGGAAGCATGAGGCGAAGCTTTATTCTTCGTGCGCTTGCGGCGCTTTTTCTGACGGCGGCGCTTTTGTTTGCGGTGCGGTTCGTGACGGAAAAAACCGTTCCGGCGTACCCCGAGGCGCTCGGAAATACGCTGGACGAGGAAAAGATCACCGGCACGTACCTTGTAAAAACGGCGGCAGAGCTCGACGATACGCTCACCATCTTTGGCTCGAGCGAGCTCAAAACCTTTGAGATCCCGACGCACCCGGCGAACTTTTTTGCGGGAAAACGCTGCGGCTTTCAGGTGAATTTAGTGGGGCGCGGGTCGTGTCAGTCGCTGGTGCACGCGATGGCCGTGGGCGCGTCGGAAGATAGCCTCAAGGGCAAAAAGATCGTCCTCATCACCGCGCCGCAGTCGTATGTCGAAGGCGGCATTGCGCCGGATCTGTTTCTGGCGAACTTTTCCGAGCAGCAGATGCTGACGCTTCTATCAGACGAGGACTTATCAAACGAGACGAAGCAGTATCTTTCCTCGCGCGTGCAGAGCCTGATCGCGCAGTACAACGCCGAAAACGGCACAAATTTGCAGACGCACACGGCGGCGGGGCTTCTGAGCAGGGCCTACGCGAAGGATAGCGCCGCGGCAAAAACGCTGCTTGCGCCCTACGCTGCGCTTTCCAAATGGCTTCTCGACACGAAGGATCTGGCCATCTCCGCGCGGCTGATCCGGGCCGGAGATTACACGGACGGCGAGGCGAAGACCGGCCCCATCGACTGGGAGGCGGAAGAGGCTGCGGCGATCGAAACCGGAAAGGCGCAGTCGACGAACAACGACTTTTCTATGCTGGACAGCTACTACCAGACCTATGTCGGCCACCGGCTTTCGCAGATGGAGGGCCGGGACAAGGACGTTTCCTACGACGTTTCGCCGGAATATGACGATCTTCGGTGCCTCTTTGATATCTGCAAGGCGAAAAATATCAAGGCGCTGTTCGTCCACGTGCCGGTCAACGGCAAATGGAGCGATCACACAGGGCTGACACCGGAGCGGCGGCAGACGTACTATGAAAACGTGCGGGGCCTTGCCGCGCAGTATGACAACGTGACGCTGCTGGACTTAACGGCAGAGGAGAATACGCCGTATTTCCTGTGCGATACGATGCATCTGGGCTGGCTGGGCTGGCTGGCCGTCGACCGGGCGATGGAGGCATTCTGGAATGAAGAATAAAATTCTATCAAAGTGGTATTATCTGGCGCTTTTCTGCGCGGTCTGCGCGGCAGCCGTGTTTGCGGCGTGGCTCTTATTGGACGCGCAGGGAGTCGCATTCGTTTATAGTGAGTTTTAACGGAGGACGTATGAAAAAGCTTGCAAAATTACTGGCAGTAACGCTTGCGCTGTGCGCGGTTTTGTGCGCGTGCGGCGAAACAAAAAACGATCTGGAAACGGCGCAGGAGCTCATCGGATCGCCCCTTTCCTCGCTCACCGAGGCCATCGGAGAGCCCCAGAGCGAGAGCTACGCCTCTTCGTGTTTAGGCGACGGCGAGGACGGCGAGCTTTCCTACGACGGCTTCACCGTCTACACCTACCGCGCACCGGACGGCACGGAGACGGTCTATGACGTTCTGGCGCAGAAATAAGAGGGCGGCGCGATGAAGGTTTCAGGTTTCCGGCTTCTGAGAAGAACGCTTCTGGCAGCGGCTGCGCTTGCGGCGCTGTGCGGGTTTGCTTCTGCGGCGCAGACGGCCTACACCGATCAGGCGCTCGCGGATATCCGGCGGCCGCAGGTGTTGGGTTCTTCCACCTTTACGTGGGAGGGCGTGGAGTTTCACCGCGTGACGATCCCGCGCTACGTGCTCGAGCAGTTTGATACGTCCGACTATGAAATTCTCCCCGGCCAGTCCGACGAGCGCGTGAAAACCGTCAAAAAGGCGCTCAACTCGGACGATACCTACCCCGACAACGAGTTTGTGACCTACACGCAGGTGCGGGAGGGTGAGCCGGTGGAGACGTATTTTGATGACCATCTGGCGACGCTTTTTGAGACGATCTACCGTTTTTGCGGTCTGGACGGCAAGACGGCGTGTTTGGACGAGCTGACGCAGTATCTTCTGGACCGCCTGCCAAACCTGAGCGGCGCCATGCGGCACGATATCGAGGCCGCGTACAAATACGAGCTCACGAAGACCGGCACCTACGGCACGGTTGCGCGTTCCGGCCAGCTCGATAACCTTTACTACTTCGCCCAGACTGACCCCGACTGGGCCGGCGAGATTTTCGAATTTGAGGGAAACGGCGCGACGCTCAAGGACCGCGGCTGCGGCTGCGCGTGCGCGGCAATGGTGTTTTCGACGTATCACAAGGTCGAGATCACGCCCCGCTGGATGCGGCATTTTGCGCTTCAGGACAATTACCCCGTGAGCTACGGCCTGCCGAACGAATACTTTGAGGGCATCGCGCGGTATTATGAAACGCTCGAGACCGAGCGCTACGGCACGCGGCTGAATGCGCCGTCCATTCTCAAGAAAAAGGATGTCGACATGACGAAGCTCGCCGACCAGATCGAAAATCAGGGCTACATGGCGATCATCCACGTCGTCAAGGGCGCGTTCACGAGCCACGAGCACTATATGGTTTTGTGCGACTACGAGGTCATCGACGGCCAGCCGTACTATCTGGTGGCCGACCCCTATGTGCTGCAAAGCCGGTATAAGGACTGGGATCAGCTGCGCAAAACCGACACCGGAAACGACGGCCTTATCTACGCAACGCCCGACGTTTTGTACCGCGACATGAAGGCCATCATCCTCTTCTCGCAGGACCGAAACGCCTTCCCGCTCTACTGCCGCACGAACGCCGCTGAAGCGCTCGCCGGATGAAAGGAAAAACTATGGCGAACCGAAGAAAAAGAAGTCCCTTCGA
The DNA here is from genome assembly GCA_002437575.1 of Clostridiales bacterium UBA6388. GTDB lineage: Bacteria > Bacillota > Clostridia > Oscillospirales > Oscillospiraceae > CAG-170. The sequence goes on from DJQK01000029.1 coordinate 14,650, forward strand.
GCGCTTTTTACGGCGCAACGGACTTTACATCCTGATCGCGCTGGCGGTCATTCTGGTCGCGGGCGCGGTCTTTGCCGTCGTGACGCAGGTCAAAAGGCTCTCGCCCGCAAAGGAGCCTTCGCAGGAGACGGTCATTTCCGAGCAGGCCGAACAGACGCCCCTGGAGCCTTCCGCGCCGAAAGAAAGCGGCGAAGAAGCGCAGCAGGAGGAGCCGGTCGACGAGAGTCTTTATGTGCCGCCCTTTGACGGGCAAACCGTCTTGATCGCCGATGGAACGCTCGTTCTGACGTTTGACAAGGACGCGCTCACGATGTCGGAAAACGATGGCCTGTTGTCTCTCACCGACAAGGCGGCAGCGCAGAGGGCGCGGCTGGATGTGCAGGAAATTTCGGCCGACCTGTCGCTTTTTAAGACGGACGAGTTAGAGCGCATCTGCATCGGCATCGTGCAGGCGTATTACTATCTCGCGCCCGAGACGAAGGACTTTACCGTCACGGCGGAGGCAAAGGACGGCGCGGTTTTCTCGGCCACGGTCGAGGCTCCCGCATTTGATACCGAAGCGACTGTGACGGCGAAGGTTTCCTTGTGGAGACTTGATGGAAAGAGCGTGACCGTAAGCGCGGTCTTCCCGGAAGGGGAGGACGGCACGGCGGTTTTGGAAGCGTTCTCGTCCATCGAGCCGCTTGGAGAAAAGCATCTTCCGGAGGCGGCGCAGTGAAAAAGATCATTTTGGCGCTGGCGGCTTTGACGCTTCTGATGCTCTGCGCGTGCGCGCCGAAGACGGAAGCGGAAACGCCTGCGATCGAGCCGGAAGCTTCTCAGACGCAGCAGGCTTCGCAGCCGGAGACGGTTTCGATGCAGACCATGCCGCGGAAAACCGGCGTGCAGGAAGAAAACGGCGCGTATTTTTACTACCGTGAAGACGGAAGCGTGGCGCAGGAAACCGGGCTTCAGGTCTTTGACGGGCAAACGTATTATCTGAATGCGGATCACAGCCTCTATCGGTTCACGCCGGGCCTTAACGACTGCGAGGGCAAGATTTACGTGCACGCCGGAGACGACGGCTTCGCGTTCACGCCGCACGAAGCGGGACTTTTTGAGCTGGACGGCGCGTTATATGATGTGCAGCCGGATGGCAGCGTTTTGCAGGACGCGCACGATGGCGTTTTGTACTTTGGGCCGGATGGACGCTACACGAGCGGGAACGCAGCGCTCGACGAGAAGATCGAAGATTTTCTGAAAACCAACTGCACGGAAACCGCTTCGCGCGAGGAAAGGCTCAGGCAGGCGTTTGACGCCATCCGCGACAATTTCAAGTATCTTTCCATGCAGCACTACGACGCGGGCACGACCGACTGGGCAGAAGAGGCCGCGCTTGCATTTTTGGAGCAGGGCAAGGGCAACTGCTACTGCTTCGCGGGACTGTTTCTGTACTGCGCAAGGCGGCTCGGCTATCAGGCAACGGTCGTCGCGGGCTGGGAAAGCAAGCCCACCAACGATCACGCGTGGGTCATAATCGAGCAGGACGGAAAGCAGCTTCTCTATGACCCGCAGCTCGAGTACGCGTATCTTTATATGTTCGGAAAAGACCCGGTCGATATGTTCGCCGCCGAAGGAGAAGACGGCAATTATCGCGGTTTTCAGTACTATTTCCCGGAAGGTTAAGGAGATTTCATGACGTTTTATTCGCCGGTTTTTCTGTTTGCGTTTTTGCCGGTCACGGCGGTTTTGTACCGGTCGGTGCGCAGCGATAGTCTTCGCAGGGCGATCTGGGTCTTGTCGGGGCTGGTGTTTTATGCCTTCGGCGATATCCGGCACGTGCCGCTGCTGCTGGCGTTCTGTGCGCTGCACTACGCCGTGGGCCGGTTCCTGCGGACGGCAAAAAAGGGCAGAAGACCGGCGCTTTTTGCGTGCATTTTGTTAGACCTTGCGGTGCTCTTTTTCTACAAGAGCAAAGGTGCGCTTCCGTTCGGCATTTCTGTTTTCACCTTTCAGGCCATCAGCTACGTCGTGGATGTATCCAGAGACCCGGAAAGCGGAACGCAGAGCTTCTGGGAGGTCTTGCAGTACCTGACGTTTTTCCCGCAGCTGACGGCGGGGCCCTTTGCGAAATTCGGGACGCTTCGGCCGCAGTTTACCCAGCCGGAAGTATCGTGGGACGATGGCGCGAAGGGCATCCGGCGCTTTGTTTGCGGGCTTACCAAAAAGCTCGTGCTGTCCGCCGCGGCGGCGAAGCTGTCGGACGCAATGTTTGCGCTCGTGCAAATCGACGCGCTCGGCGCGTGGCTGGGCGCGATTTCTTACTGCTTGCAGCTGTACTTCGATTTTTCGGGCTACAGCGACATGGCGATCGGACTGGGGCTTTTGTTCGGCGTCCGGCTGCCGGAAAATTTCAACTATCCGTATACGGCGGGCTCGGTGACGGAATTCTGGCGGCGCTGGCACATCTCCCTGTCACATTGGTTCCGAGACTATCTCTACATTCCCCTCGGCGGCAGCCGGAAGGGCACGGCGCGGACGGTTCTGAACAAGCTGGCCGTTTTTCTCGCGACCGGACTCTGGCATGGGACGGGCTTGAGCTTCGTCTTCTGGGGACTGTGGCACGGCCTTTTTTGCTCGCTGGAGACGGTGTTTGACCGGAAAAAGACGCTTTCCCGGCACTGGTATGGGCATATTTACACGCTGCTCGTCGTGATTTTCGGCTTCGTTCTGTTCCGCGCGGAAAGCCTGCCTCAGGCAGGTGTGATGCTTCGAGCGATGCTGACGGGCTTTGCGCCCATTGACGCGTGCCGTCTGATGATTCGAAATTTACTCACGGCGCGGGAGGTTTTCTTCCTGCTGGCTGGTATCTTCGCGTGCCTGCCGGTCTGGCCGAAGATTCGCGGAAAGCTCGAAGGAAAGCGGGCTCCGGAACTTCTGCTGGACGGCGTGAGCGTTTTGGCGTTTCTCGTCTGCGCGGCGCAGCTGGCGTCGAATTCGTTCCAGCCGTTTATCTACGCGGGCTTTTAGAGGTGAGGTATGAAAAAGCATAAAAAGGGGCGCTTTTTGTGTCTGTTGTTCCTGATCTTGGCAGTCATTCCGCTTTTGGGAATGCTCGTCATTGGGCCCGGCGCGGCGCTTTCCAACGAACGTCCGGCGGCAAAGCCGCAGCTTGTAAAGGCCGGGAAAATCAATCTCGACGTTCTGTCCGAAACGGCGGACTATCTGGCAGGCGGGTTTTTCCTCCGGCCGCAGCTGGTCACGGCGAACAGCGCGGTGCAGGCGGCGGTTTTCGGGGAATCGGCGGGAGGCGATGTCGTGCTCGGAACAGACGGCTGGCTTTATTACGCCGAAACGCTGGCGGACTTTCAGGGCACAAGCCCCATGACGGCGCGGGAAATTTTCTGCGCGGCAAAAAATCTGGCGCTTTTGCAGGAATACTGCGAGGAAAACGGCACGCGGTTTTTGTTCGTCTGTGCGCCCAATAAAAATACGATCTACCCCGCGTTCATGCCGGGCCAGTACCGGAAAACGGAGGCCGTGAGCGACCTTGACCGGCTGGAGGCGGCGCTGGACAGAGCGGGCGTTTCGTACTGCGACGTGCGCGGCGTCTTAACAAACCACGAAGCTCTGACCTATTACAAAACGGACAGCCATTGGAACGGATACGGCTCGCATCTGGCGGCGGCGGAAATTTTGAGGGCGCTCGGAAAGGGCGGCCCTAACGAAAACGAGGCGCTGGATGCGAAGACCCACGCGGGAGACCTCTACAAAATGCTCTATCCGGCGTCTTCAAAAGAAGAAGCTGCGCCGGCGCTGGCAGAAGCGAGGACGTTTTCCTATGCTTCCGATGTGCGCGGGCCGGACGATCAGTTCATCGAAACGCAGTCCAATGCGGATGGGACGCTTTTCGTCTTCCGCGACTCGTTCGGAAACGCGCTGCATGAGGATCTGGCAGAACACTTCGGCAAGGCCGCGTTTTCCCGCGCGATGCCGTATGACGCGTCGCTTGTGGAAGAGGTGCCGGACGTTCTGATCGCGGAAATTGCGCAGCGGAACCTTCGCTGGCTGGCGCAGCGGCCGCCGCTGATCGCAGCGCCGGAGAGAACCGCGCCGGAAAATATGAAAAAGGCTTCGCAGACGGTTTCGGTCACGGTGTCTGGCAGCAAATTGGAAGGACTGCGCTGCTATGAGGGAGGCTTCTCATTCGAGCTGCCGGACGAGGCGCGGGTGTATTTCGCGGTCGATGGGCAGTGGTTTGAGGCCGGGCTGACGGAAAACGGCTTCCGGCTGCTGGCGCCTGCGGGCGAAACGCTCCGGCTTGCGGCAGAAATTGACGGTAATTGGACGGAATTTGATGGGAAAACGGCGGGGTGATATACCTCGCCGTTTTTTCGTGCGGAAAAAATTTTCGAAAAGCGGGCAACATAAGCGGGAACAACTCTTCCGCGGCAGCGCCTAATGGGAAAGAAAGGCAGGGCAGCACCGCATCATTTGACAAGAAGGCTTGACGGAAAAGCTCCGGCGAGGTGAGCCGGCACAATTGTGCGGCGCTGCCTGCATTGAATATCAGTAATTCGGCAAAGACTTTCGAAAGGGGCGCTTTTGTCGTAATTTCGTTTGACAGACACGTTTTGTCCATGGTAAAATAACGCTATGGAACGTAAATTCAGACCCATCCTGACCATTCGGATCTTTGCCGACGATAAATGCTTCGGCCCCGGCATTGCGGTGCTGCTTAAAAAGGTGCAGGAGCTTCATTCGCTCCGCGCCGCGGCGATGTCCATCGGCATGGCGTATTCCAAGGCATGGACGATCCTCAAAAACGCGCAGCAGCAGCTCGGCTTTCCCCTGCTTCATTCCACCACCGGCGGCAAGAACGGAGGCGGCGCAACACTCACGCCGGAGGCGGCCGCACTTCTCGCGGCATACGAGGAATATTGCAGCGAGCTGAACGCGCAGGCAAAGACGCTTTTTGAAGAAAAATTCCGGAATATTTTCTGAGCGCACAAAATTTTTGTGCGCCCGTTTGCCGTGCAATTTTACAAAAGAAGGTTGCACTTGGCAAGTATTTGTTGTAATATAGATACATACATAGCGAATTTGCGGGAAGCCGCACATTTTTTTGGAGGTAATACCATGTTTACAAAACTGCTTGACGCCTTGAAAGCCACCCGCCGCACCATCGTCTTCACCGAAGGTCCCGACGCCCGTATCCTCGAGGCGACGGACAAGCTGCTGAAGGAAGACCTGATGGACGTCATCCTCATCGGCAACGTCGACGAGGTCAAGGCCGCCGCCGCAAAGGGCAGCTTCAACATCGAGAAGGCCACGATCATCGATCCGGCCACGTACGCGGGCATGGACGAGATGGTCGCAAAGATGGTCGAGCTGCGCAAGGGCAAGATGACCGAGGATGAGTGCCGCGCGGCGCTGGCCAAGGGCAACTACTTCGGCACGATGCTCGTCAAGATGGGCAAGGCCGACGCACTTCTGGGCGGCGCAACGTACTCCACGGCCGACACCGTTCGCCCCGCGCTTCAGCTCGTCAAGACCAAGAAGGGCGCACACCTCGTTTCGTCTTCCTTCATCCTGTTCCGCAAGGACAAAGACGGCAACGACGAAAAGTACTGCATGGGCGACTGCGCCATCAACATCGACTACCCCGACACCCTCGACAAGGCTACCGGCGAGGTCGTCTTCTCCGGCGCACAGAAGCTGGCGGAGGTCGCGGTCGAGTCTGCGAGAACGGCTGCCTTCTTCGGCATTGACCCGAAGGTCGCGCTGCTTTCCTTCTCCACGAAGGGCTCCGGCAAGGGCGGCACGGTGAAGCTCAGCCACGACGCCACCATCGAGGCCCAGAAGCTCGCTCCCGAGCTTGCCATCGACGGCGAAATGCAGTTTGACGCGGCGGTCTC
>DJQK01000054.1:0-652 GCA_002437575.1 Clostridiales bacterium UBA6388
GCGACGTCATCGGCGACGTCACCTCCCGCCGCGGCAGTATTCAGGGCCTGACGCAGCGCAACGGCGCGCAGCAGATCGACTGCTTTGTCCCGCTGTCGGAGATGTTCGGTTATGCAACGAACCTTCGCTCCCGCACGCAGGGCCGCGGCCAGTTCACCATGGAGCCGAGCCATTATGTCGAGCTCAACAAGGCGCTGACCGATGCAGTCGTTTCCAAGCGCAAAGGGTATTGAAAATCCGGCGGATTTTCTGTAAGGTTTTTTGCAAAATCTCTTGTCAAACCGGCGTTTGTCGTGTATGATGGAGAGGATGTAAAAAAAGCAATTCAAATGTAAGTGAATTAACTAAGGAGGATCATCCAAATGGCAAAACAGCATTTTATTAAGGATAAGCCCCATGTCAACATCGGCACCATCGGCCACATCGACCATGGCAAGACCACGCTGACTGCTGCTATCACCAAGTACCTTGCTTTCTTCGGCGATGCGGAGTATACCGATTACTCTTCCATCGATAAGGCGCCGGAAGAGAGAGAGCGTGGTATCACCATCAACACCGCACACGTTGAGTATCAGACCAACGACCGCATCGGCCACAACTACAAGACCGGTGAGGACAACGTCGAGATCAAGGGCCGTCACTATGCCCACGT
>DJQK01000054.1:674-1713 GCA_002437575.1 Clostridiales bacterium UBA6388
AGAACATGATCACCGGCGCTGCGCAGATGGACGGCGCGATCCTCGTTATCGCTGCTTCCGACGGCCCCATGGCGCAGACCAAGGAGCATCTGCTTCTTGCCCGCCAGGTCAACGTTCCTTCCGTTCTGGTCTTCCTGAACAAGTGCGACCAGGTCGACGACGAAGAGCTCCTCGAGCTCGTTGAGATGGAAGTCCGCGAGACCCTCGACTTCTACGGCTTCCCCGGCGACGAGACCCCCATCATCCGCGGCTCCGCTCTGAACGCGCTGGCTTCCGAGTCCACGGATCCGAAGGCCCCCGAGTACAAGTGCATCGACGAGCTCATGCAGGCTGTTGACACCTGGATCCCGACCCCGGACCGCAAGGCCGATATGCCCTTCCTGATGCCCGTTGAGGACGTCTTCACCATCTCCGGCCGCGGCACCGTCGCTACGGGCCGTGTCGAGCGTGGCGTCATCAAGAAGAACGAGCCGGTCGAGATCGTTGGCCTGTCCGACGAGAAGAAGCAGACCGTCGTTACCGACATCGAAATGTTCCACAAGCTGATGGACTACGCTGAGGCTGGCGACAACATCGGCGCTCTGCTCCGCGGCGTGGACAAGAAGTCCATCGAAAGAGGCCAGGTCCTTGCAAAGCCCGGCTCCATCCATCCGCACACCAAGTTCACCGGCCAGGTCTACGTCCTGTCCAAGGAAGAGGGCGGCCGTCATACCCCGTTCTTCAACAACTATCGTCCGCAGTTCTATTTCAGAACCACTGACGTTACCGGCATCATCTCCCTGCCCGAAGGCGTTGAGATGTGCATGCCCGGCGACAACATCGACATGAACGTTGAGCTGATCACCCCGATCGCTATCGAGAATGGTCTGCGCTTCGCTATCCGTGAGGGTGGCCGTACGGTCGGTTCCGGCGTTGTCATCGCGATCAACGAGGACTAAGATTGCAATAAAAAGCGAGGATGCGTAAGCATCCTCGTTTTTTATTGCCCAATGAACGCGGGGCGTTCATTGGAAGGGGATTGCAGCCCGACTGCGCGCAT
>DJQK01000054.1:1760-5811 GCA_002437575.1 Clostridiales bacterium UBA6388
GGTCGGCGGAGCCGCCGGATAACATGATTTGGATTTTATTTCGCGCCGTGCGCGGCGCGAAACTCTGCGAGGCTTTTTGGGCGCGAAACTCTGCGAGGCTTTTGGGCGCGAAACTCTTTGAGGCTTTTTTAGGACGTCACTTCGGCGCGAAGAGTCTTGGTGCGGGCTTTATTTTCAATTTTTTGTGGAAATAATGCCGGAAATATAGTATGATACCTTTAGCAAAGCAGGGCGCGGCGGCATAGGATGACCGGGGTGGTATTTTGATCCTTACGGTTTTGATCTGTGCATTGTGGTGCGTCGGGATCTTGGCTCTGGTCTGGTGTCTGGCGGGGTGGTTTTTATTGCCGCTGGCGGGCAATCAGATGACGGTCCTGTTTCCGGACGGAAAGAGCGGCGCGTTGGAGCGGCAGCTGCGCTCGATCGAATGGCTGCGCTCAGCCGGGCTTTCAAAGGGACCGGTTTTCGTGCTTTGCGACACACTGGACGATACGCAGCGGGAAGAAGCCGGGCTTTTTGCGGAAAAGCGGTTTTATCTCCGGCTGGTTTCAAGAACAGAGCTTTGCAGGCTTTTGAGGATGGGGACGAATGATGACGAGGCAGGAAGAACAGATGATCCGCGGCACGGTGCAGAGCGTGCTGTTTCAGAACCCGGAAAACGGCTATAGTGTTCTCAAGCTCCGCACGGAGGACGGCGAGCTTGTGACCGTCGTCGGGACGGTTCCGATGACCATCGTCGGCGAACGCCTGGTCATTGCGGGCAAATGGGGCCACCATCCGAATCACGGGCCGCAGTTTGAGGCCGAGTTTTTAGAGCGGCTCATGCCGGAGACGAAGGCGGAGATCTTTTCGTTTCTGTCTTCCCGCGCGGTCAAGGGCATCGGTGCGAAGACGGCGGAGAAGATCGTTTCCCGCTTCGGCGCGTCGAGCCTCGACATTCTGGAAAATGAGCCCGAACGGCTGCTGGAGATCCCGGGCATCACGGAAAAAAAGGCGCGGGAGATGAGCGAAAGCTTCCGGCGGCAGTCCGGCATCCGCAGGCTCATTGAATTTCTGACGGCGCACCATCTGCCGCCGGAACTGGCGGTCCGGCTGTACCGCGTTTACGGTGAGCTTGCTCCTGATGCGCTGCGGGACGATCCGTATCTGCTGACAGACCCCTATTTTCATGCGGATTTCTCGCGCGTGGACGCGTTTGCGCTGGAACTCGATGTCGCGGCGGATGATGAGCGGCGCGTGGAGGCGGGTATCCTTTTTGAACTTTCGTACAATTTATCGAACGGCCACACGTTTATCCCCGAGCCCAAGCTCTGCGCGGCGACGGCGGCCCTTTTGAACCTGGATCACGAGACGATCGATGACGGCATCCGCCGGTTAAACGAGCAGCAGCGGCTTGTTGTCGACGAGATCGCGAAGCTGCAGGCGTGCTATCTGCCGGAGTTTTACGAGGCGGAAACGTATATCACGGCGCGGCTTTTGCAGATGGCAGAAAAACGCTTTGACGCGCCCCAAAATCTCGACGCGCTTGTCTCTCAAATTGAATCTGCGCAGGGCATCGTCTACGCAAGCTTGCAGCGCGAGGCCATCCGCATGGCGGCATCCCAGCAGCTTCTGATCGTCACCGGCGGCCCCGGCACCGGCAAAACGACGGTCATGTCGGGCATTTTGTCGCTGTTTGACGCGCTGAAGATCAAAACGCAGCTGGCCGCTCCGACCGGACGCGCCGCCAAGCGCCTCTCCGAGGTCACCGGCCGGGAAGCATCGACCATTCACCGGCTTCTTGAGGCGCAGTTTGACGAGGCGACAGGGATGATGTCCTTTTTCCACGACGAAGACGAGCCGCTCAAAATCGACGCGATGATCGTCGATGAAACCTCGATGGTCGATTTGCAGCTGATGCTGTCGCTTCTGCGGGCCTTGAGGCCCGGCTGCCGGTTGATTTTAGTCGGCGACCCCGATCAGCTGCCGTCGGTCGGCGCGGGAAATGTGTTTTCCGATTGCATTCGCAGCGGCAAAATTGCGGCCGTGCGCCTGAACGAAATTTTCCGGCAGGCGCAGCAAAGCCTCATCGTCATGAACGCGCATGCGGTCAATCGCGGCGAGCTTCCGGATCTATCGCGCAAGGACAGGGATTTCTTTTTCATGAAGCGCCGTACCGGCGAGGCGCTCGTGCAGACGATTTCCGAGCTCTGCGCGGCGCGGCTTCCGAAAAACATGGGCATCGCGTCTTCCGATATTCAGGTCTTATCTCCCACGAGGAAGGGCGAGACCGGCACGCGCAGCTTGAATCTTGCGCTGCAAGCCGTCCTCAACCCGCCCGCGCAGGGAAAACGCGAGAAAAAGGTCGGAGATTTTTCCTTCCGCGAGGGCGACCGGGTGATGCAAATTCGCAACAATTATGATATACTATGGAAAAGAAGCGACGGTCTCGGCGCGGGCATCGGCATTTTCAACGGCGACATCGGCTGTATCGCGCGCATCGACTTTGAAACGGAGCTCGTGACGATCGATTTTGACGACCGCCGGGCAGAGTACAGCTTCGATATGCTCTGCGAGCTTGAGCCCGCATATGCCATGACGGTCCACAAGAGCCAGGGCAGCGAGTACCGCGCGGTGATTTTGTCCGCGTTTTCGGGCTCGCAGTTTCTGCTGACGAGAAGCGTTCTGTATACGGCGATCACGCGGGCGCGGGAGCTTTTCATCATCGTCGGCAACGAAGAGGTCATCGCCGCCATGGTGCGAAACGACCGGCAGCAGCGCCGCTACAGCGGCCTCAAGCTCCGGCTGGAGCAGGGGATAGAAGAAGCATGAGGCAGGTTTTGCAGCTTCTTTTGGATCTTCTGTATCCGCCGAAGTGCGTCATTTGCAGAAGGATCCTGGAAAAGGGCGAGAAAGATATCTGCCCCGATTGCTTAGATGCACTTCCGAATTTTGAAGGAGCCGCGCCGCAGGTCGACGGTGCTGACGACGTTTGTGTGACGTTTTTCTATGAAAACGACCTGCGCGAGTCGTTTCTTCGGTACAAGTTTTCCGGACGCGATTTTTATGGGAAGGTCTATGGCCGCTGGATGGCAGACCGGATCCTGGAGCGGCTCGGGCGGGCGTTTGATTTTGTCAGCTGGGTCCCGGTGAGCCGAAAGCGCCTGCACCGGCGCGGGTATGACCAGTCGGAGATCCTTGCGCGTGTGATCGCGAAGAAGCTGGCGCTTCCCATGTGCCCGGCGCTTCAGAAGCACGCCGAGCGCGGCCCGCAGTCACATCTGCACGACGCGGCGCAGAGATTGCAGAACGCCTCGGGTGCGTTTTCGATGGCCCCGGGCGCAAGCGTTTCCGGCAAACGCATTTTACTCATTGACGATATTGTAACGACCGGCGCGACACTTTCCGAGTGCTGCCGGGTTTTGAAACTTGCGGGAGCGAAGCGCGTTTCGTGTGCGCTGTTTGCCTCGCCGCGCGAAAGGTGGACGACATGAAGCTTTCAAGAGACATCGGTATCGATCTGGGTACCGCGAATATTCTGGTTTACGAAGAGGGGAGGGGCATTGTCCTGCGCGAGCCGTCGGTCGTGGCGGTGGACAAGAACACCGGCAAGGTCCTTCAGGTCGGCGCGGCGGCGCGGAATATGCTCGGAAGAACGCCGGGCAATATCGTGGCCGTGCGGCCGCTGCGAGACGGCGTGATCTCAGACTATGAGATGACCGAAAAAATGCTCGACCAGTTCCTCAAAAAGATCAGCAAATTCTCCCTCATCAAGCCCCGCGTGATCGTCTGCGTGCCCTCGGGTGTGACGGAGGTCGAAGAACGCGCGGTCATTCAGGCGACGATGGAAGCCGGCGCCCGGCGCGTGTACCTCATTGAAGAGCCGTATGCGGCGGCGCTGGGCGCGAAGCTCGATATCACGGGGCCGGATGGGCATATGGTGGTCGACATCGGCGGCGGCACGACGGATATCGCCGTTTTGTCCCTCGGCGGCATTGCGACGTCCTCTTCGATTAAAATCGCAGGAGATACCTTTGACGAGGCCGTCGCGGCCTTTATGCGCAAGCGCTAC
>DJQK01000017.1:0-18741 GCA_002437575.1 Clostridiales bacterium UBA6388
ACGTCGGATAGACGACCGTGGTATCCAAAACCTTTCCCGTCGCGTCCACGACCGCAACCTTGCAGCCGTGCGCGTAGCCGGGGTCGAGCCCCATCGTGACAAAGCCCTTGACGGGCGGCTGCATGAGAAGCGGCCGGAGGTTCAGGGCAAAATTGCCGATCGCCGCCTCGTTTGCCGTGTCGGTAAGGCACGTCCGCAGCTCGCGCTCCATGCTGGGCTCCAACAGACGGTCGAAGCTGTCCTCCGCCGCCGCAGCGACAAAGGCCATGCAGGCGCTTCCGGGCCTTACGACGCTTCTTTTGATCAGCTGCAAGCAGGCCGCGCGGTCCAAGTCCAGCGAGACCTTCAAAAAGCCTTCCTTTTCGCCGCGGTTCAGGGCCAGGATCTGGTGGCTCTGCAATTTGGAAACCGGCTGCGTGAAATCGTAATAGAGCCTGTAAACGGAGTCCTCGTCCTCTTTGGCGGGCCTGCTTGCGCAGACGGCTTTTTTCTGCATCCTCGCGCGAAGGCCCTTTCGGAGCTCTGCGTCGTCGGAAATTTGCTCGGCGATGATATCGTTTGCGCCCGCGAGCGCGTCTTCGATCGTCTCCACACCAAGTTCCGGATTTAAGAAGTCCTTCGCCAGCTCCTCGGGCGTTTTCGACTGGCGTTCCTGCGCGAAAATGGCGTCGGCAAGCGGCGCCAGGCCCTTTTCTCTTGCGACCGTCGCCCGCGTGCGGCGCTTTTGCTTATAGGGTCTGTAAAGGTCCTCGACCTCGGAGAGCGTCGCGGCGTTGTCGATGGCGGCGGACAGCTCGTCTGTGAGCTTTCCCTGATTTTCGATCGAGCTTTTTACTTCGTCGCGCCGGGCTTGCAGATTGCGAAGATACGTAAGCCTTGTTTCGAGCGTGCGCAGCTGCGTGTCGTCCATCGCGCCGTGCGCTTCTTTGCGGTATCTGGCGATAAAGGGAATGGTGTTGCCTTCATCCAAAAGCGCCACCACGTTATCGACATATTCCTGCTTGCAGCCAAGCTCTTCGGCCAGAAGCTGTGAGATTGTTTTCATAGGTTCTCCTTCCGCGTCCGCGCCTGTGTGTGAAAATGCACCAGTTTTCCGTCCGGCGCGGACAGTGAAAATAGTATATCATAAATCAAAGAAATATGATATACTGGAAAAAACGAAAACAGGGAGACTGCCATGAAATTTGATACCGTTCTGATCGATATTGACGACACGCTGTTTGACTTCCGCAAGAGCTCCTTTGAGGCTCTCGTCAAGACCTTCGCGGAAATTGGCTTTTCCTTCGGTGAAAAAGAGATGCAGGACTACGAGGTGTTCAACAACGAAATGTGGCAGAGCTACGAGCGCGGCGAAATTGAAAAGGACTTCATCTACGCCGAACGCTTCCGCCGCTATTTTGCCTCGATCGGCTTAGACGCCGACCCTGTGGCTATCAACAAGCGGTATCTTTTTGAGCTCGGCGAAGGGAAGAACTTCATGCCGCACTGTCTCGATCTTTTGCAGGCGCTGCACGGAAACTACCTTGTCGTCATCGTGACGAACGGCGACACCTACGCACAGGAGCGGCGCATCGAAATTTCCGGCATGGCGCAGTATTTTGACTTTGTCTTCATCTCCGAGCAGCTCGGCACCAAAAAGCCCGAAAAAGACTTTTACGACAAGGTCTTTGCTGCCATCGGCCCGGAGCGCAGGAAAACGTCCATCATGGTCGGAGACAGCCTGTCTTCCGATATGCAGGGCGGCCGGAACGCTGGTATCCCCACGTGCTTCTACGGAAGTCCTGACCGCGCCGACGCGCGGTGCGATTACGTGATTGAAGATTTACTGGACTTGCTCCCCATTCTGGAAAACAGTTGAACGCAAGAAGGAGGTACCTCTATGAAAAAACTGCTTCTCGGCATCGGCATTTTCATCTGCGGCGTGATCGCCCTCTGCACAGACTACGCTGTCGACGCCATTCTCGGCGCTATGCCCGGCGTCACGCTGGTTCCCGGCGGCATTTCCATCACGGCCGCCGCACTTGTCCTCATGCTCCTCGGCGCGGTTCTGGCCGTCATCGGCCTCACGGAAAAATAACGAAAGCCCGGACACTTCAACACGAAGCGTCCGGGTTTTGTTTTTTAATACGTCAACAGCAGCACGACGGACAAGATCACCTGCATCGTGTGCAGAATGCACTCGAGCATCAGGCGGTTTCCGATCTCCTCGCCTTTTTTGCGGCACCTGACAACGCCCACAATGTCGAGCGCCAGACACGCGGCGAACAGCACCAGCGAGATCGCAAAGAAAACGTTGCTTTTCATGGCGGGCTCCTTTCTCACAAAAACGCGAGTTCCTCTTCGTAGAGCTTTCCCGTGCGGTCATAGCCCTGTGGAAGATACCTGACCGAGTGGATCGCTGGCTTCGGAACGCCGAATCTGGGGTTATAGCCAAAAAGATTTACGTATTTGTCCAGATCCTGCTCTTCTTGTTCCATCGCGGCCAAAAGCTCGAGCGTGGCTCTTGCGTCGTCAATGGCGCGGTGGGTGTTCTGCGTCTTGAGCTGATAGGCCTCGACGGCGTTGCACAGCTTGTGCGGGAATGGACGGCGGTCTTTATAAACTGTCAGCGCGTCTAACATCTGCGCGCCCTTGAGAACATCCGCCATGCCGAACTTTGCAAGAAAATAGTACAAAAAGCACAGGTCAAACTGTGCGTTGTAGGCAACGATCAAGGTCTTCTCGCTGAACATCGAAGCAAACCGCTCCGCCGCCTCCCGCTTCTCTATGCCGCTGTCTAACAGCATCTTCTCGGTAATGCCCGTGAGCTCGACGATCTTGGGCGGCAGATGGCGGCCTTCCGAAAGAAGGATGAACTCGTCCATCGTCTCCAGCTCGCAGAGCTCTCCATCGCCCTGCCCCGCCTTCAAAACAGCAAGCTCGATGATCTCATCGTTCCGGCAGGAAATACCGGTCGTCTCGGTGTCGAGCACGAGCACCGCGTCAAATTGTTCAAATAAGCGCTCCAGCATCGCGTTCCTCCGCAGATTTCTTTTTTCGTATTGTATCACAAAGAAAGTCATTTTTCGAGCGCCTGCGGAAAATTTTGTGAAAAAAAGTCAGGCCGCGCTTCTTTTCGCCTTCTCGCTGCGCACCGCGTAATACGCGCACACGGCCAGCGCAAACAGCGCCAGGATCGAAAACGCGATCGCCGACCGCCCGGCCTTATAAAACACGCCGATCAGCATCAGCCCGCACGTCATGCCCACGCCGCGGTACGCAACGAGCTTCAGATTCTGCGCCGAGCAGCCGATGGACGGCGGGAAGCTCCGGCTCACCTGCTGCGTGATGGTCGAATACACCGCCGCATAGGCCCCGCCGCCGGTGAACTGAAAAAACGCCGTCACCGGAACAGGAAGCCACTGAACGAGCGCAAGCGTGCCAACTCTGAAAAATTGCAGCAAAAACGCAAGGCCGATGAGCCGCTCCTCGCCAAGCCTTTCGTGAAGCTTCGGCGCGAAGGCAAACATGATCGCCTCGCCCACCATCGCAAGGGCGATGAAAACGCTCGTGTACGACTGTGGATAGCCGCTTGCCACGATATGAAGCGCCTGAAACTGCATGACAGACGACTCCGTAAAGCCCCAGACGACGAGCGTCAGATAGATCGGAAGAAAGCGCTTGTGCCGCACGACGAGAACATAGTCCCGCCATGTCGCGCGTTCCTTCGCGCCAGCCTCCTTTGGAAGGCGCAGCACGGCAAGCAAACACAGCGCCGCCGCGGCCCAGTAGATCGCAAAAAGCGCCGCAAACCGGCTTTCCTCCCGCATCAAAAGTCCCGCCAAAATCACGCCGACGCCCGCTCCAATGGTGCCGCCCATGCGAAGCCGGCCAAAGCGCTCGGGGTGGTCTTCCAGCCGCTTCATGAGCATCTGGTCGGCAACACCGTTAAAGGGCGAATAGCCGATGCCGTAGATAACGACAGACAGCAGGATCATCGCATAGGACGAGCTGACATACAAAAGCGCCGTTCCCGCGATCATCGCGCCGGACAGCGCCAGAAGAAGGCTCCTGGTGCTTGCGATCTGGTCTCCGATGGCCCCGGCAAAGAGCGCCGCCGCGACCACAGCGATCGAGAACACGCTGTTGACCACCGCGATCTGCACGCCGCCGAGACCCTTTGCCTCATAGTAAAGGCCGAGATAAGAAGCCAGCGCGTTTTCCCCCAGCCAGAACAGAAAATACAACACAAAAAACAAAAAGACGCCCTGCCGCTTTTTCATAATGCCTCTCCTTCGCCGCTTCTGTCAAAAAAGCGACAGCTTTCTTGACAGCCTAAACAGGGACTGCTCGCGCAGTCCCTGTTTCTCGCTTGCTGTTGGTTTGTATGGGATACCAGCTTAGATCGTGCCGGCGACCCAGCGGGTGATCTGCTGCCAGAAGTGCGCGTACTCCGGATGCTCCAGGAAGTTGCCTGCCCAGTGGGGGCCGACATCGGAGGTGTAGACGCAGGAACGGCCCTTGCCGACCTGACGCGTCGCGATCTGCACGTCGCCGTTGTAGGAAGCGACCAGATGCGCGTCGTCACGCAGGTAGACCTTGTTGTAGCCCATGAGCATATAAGGAACGCTCCAGTCGATGTCCTTGACGATGGGGTGTTCCGGATCGTCGAGCTGCATGGCGTAGCCTTCGGTGATCTCCATTCTGTCGTCTGCGCCGCGCGGCATGCAGGTAACAGGAAGCAGCTCTTCGACCTTCGTGCCGCCGTACATGCCCTTGCCCTGCATACCGGAGAAGGACAGCCAGCCGCCGATCATCATGAAGCCGCCGCCCTGGTTGACGTACTCGCAAAGCGCCTTGACGCGGTCGGGGCCCATCGGGACCTTGAAGGGCTGGACGTTGCCCGGCTGGAAGACGATGTTGTTGTAGCCGACGTCGCTGACCAGAATGGCGTCATACTGCTTCATCTCTTCCACGGTGGAGGGCATATCGGCGATGCAGTTCATGGACGGGATATGGTCGAGAATGATGTCGTCGGCCGCTCTGAGGGCGTTTCTCAGATAGCGGGCGGAATCGCTGTAGTAAGCGAAGGTCCAGCTGTCGATACCCTTGATGGAGGTCTGCACGTTGACCTGCGTATCACCAACATACAAAACTTTGATAGACATATGAATTTCTCCTTATGAAATCTCCGGTCAAGCCGGGTAATAAACGGTTTGGGTCTGCAATTATGGGAAAGCTAAGGCTTAGTAGCCAACTTCGGACAGTTCGGCGATGTACTTGTACTGCTTGTACGCAGGATCGTCGACATTGTCGCGGGTCAGAGCGCACATCGGATAGCGGACCTGCTTCTCGGTGAAGTCAGCGTCGGTCAGCTCGCCGCGGACGTACTTGGCAAGGTTCATAATGGCGTCGTAGCCCATCTGATACGGATCCTGCGCGATCAGAACGTCATAGGTACCGGCCTTGAGGTCGAGGACCTGCTGGGGGTCAGCGTCGAAGGACGCGATCTTGACGATGCCGCTCTTGCCGGCCTCGATGATGGCAGACGCCGCGCCGGAAGCGCACGCGGAAACCGCGCAGAAAACGCCGCTCATGTCGGGGTTGCCGGTCAGCGCTGCGGAGACGAGCTGGGCCGCCTTGTTGGCGTCGTTGCCCGGATACAGCGTGTCAAGGATCTTGCAGCTGGGGTCGAGGGACTGCATGGTCTCCACGAAGCCCTGCACACGAAGGTTCGCACCGTAAGCGCCGGGGTTGGTGCCGACGGGCTGATAGACGCCGCCTTCGCCGTTCTGCGCAAAGAAGATCTCGGCTGCTTCCGCGCCGCCGGAGTATGGGTCAGAGGAATAACCGACCAGATCGACCGGCTCCATCAAAAACAGGTCCGTGCAGATGACGGGCGTGCCTTCCTTCATCCAGGTGTCAACGTAGGTAACAAGTGCGGAGTTGTCGGTCGGGACGAGCATCAGCGCGTCGGGGTTCGTGGCCATCACGCCGTCGATGAAGGTCTGCTGCTTGCTGAAGTCCCACTCGGCAGGGCCGGTCCAGTAGAGCTCGACGTTGTAGTCCTTCGCCGCGTCCATCGCGCCCCACTGCATGGTGGTGAAGTACGGAATGCCGACTTCGGCAGCGACGGCTGCGATGTAGAGCCGGTCGGTTTCTTCGGCTTCCTGCTCTGCCTCTTCTGCGGCAGCCTCAGTCTCAGCCTCGGTGGCGTCGGCTTTGGTGGTCTCGGTTGCAGGTTCGGTGGTTTCCGTCTTGGTTTCGGTGGTTTCTGCGGGAGCCGCGGTCTTCGCACAGGCCGTCAGCACACCCAGAAGCATGGCCAGGATCAGCAGAATGGATACGCTCTTTTTCATTTTGTTGCCTCCTTGTTTTTTATGATTGGTTTATGACCGGGCCCTGTTTGGTTTTTTCCGGCAGGGCCCGGGATACCACTTGGTTACTTGCCGGTCTTGATGTTGCGGACATAGTCCACGTAGACTGCAATGACGAGGAAGATGCCGATGGCGATGAGCTGATAGAACGAGTTGATGCCAAGGACGATCATGCCGATCTGAAGCGTGACGGGGATGAGCACCGCCAGCATCGAGCCGCAGACAGAGGCGATGCCGCCCTTCATACTCGTGCCGCCCATGACGACGGCCATAATTGCCATCATGCCGTCGGTCGTGTGGCCGGAGGGGTTGGTGGTCGCGAAGCGCGTGATATCGAAGATGCCCGCGACGCCTGCAAGCGCGCCCATCATGAGGTAGATGCGGAAGCTGTTGGAGACGATCTTGATGCCGGCTCTTCTTGCCGACTCACAGTTCGAGCCCATTGCCCGCACGTGAAGGCCAAATCGCGTGTATTTCATGATCAGGTGCAGGCAGACGCCGATGACGATCGCCACGATGACCTGATAGGGCACGACGCCGAACAGCTTCGCGTGGCCGAAGTAGGTCTGGAACGCACGCGGCAGGAGCTTTTCCTGTGCGCCGTTGCAGATGACCATCGCGATGCCCTGCAGGATATACATGGTGGAAAGGGTCGCGATGAAGGGGATGAGCTTGAGCTTCGAGGTCGCAAAGGCGTTGAGTGCGCCGCCCGCCATACCGACGACGATCGCCGTGATGATGGCTGCGATGACGCCGAGCGCCATGTGCGGATACAGGCCCTGGCTGATCTCTGCCGGTGTGCCTGCGACGAGCTTGAAGACCTTTGCCGCCACGACCGAGCAGAGGATCAGGTTCATGCCGACGGAAAGATCAAAGTAGCCGCTGCTGATGACGTAGGTCAGGCCGACGGCCAGAATGATCATCTGTGCCGAGTTCATGAGGATGTTCATCATGTTGCTGACCGTGAGGAAGGTCCCGGGCTGCGCCGTCAGACCGAAGATCAGGATCAGCAGCACCTCGAGCGCGATGACGAAGGCGATCGACGAGCTCAAAAATTTCTGAAACGGCGTCTTGTCCTTCTGCGCAACACTGGAAACGCCTTTGGAATGCAGAATATCTTCAACGGCTTTCTTTTCTTCTACGTTTGGATTCGTTGCCATAGTTCTTCCTCCCTCTTTACGCTTTGCCTGTCAGCATCAGTGACAGCACGGTCTGCAAATTCGTCTCGCGGGAGACGAGATTCGCGATCACCTCGCCCTGACGCATGATGTAGATGCGGTCGGAGACCTCGAGCATCTTCGGGATGTCGTGGGAAATGACGATCACGCCGAGATCCTTGTCTGCCGCGGCCCGCATGGTCGAGTAGACGAGCGCCTGCTGTCTTGCGCCGAGGGCTGCGGTCGGCTCGTCCATGATCAGAACGGACTCACACCACGCGACCGCCTTCGCAACGGCCAGCGCCTGCCGTTCGCCGCCGGAAAGGGACTTGACCGGGACTGTCATGGATTTAAGCCCGATGCCCAGCTCTGCCAGATGCTCCCGGCTGATTTTCTCCATCTGCTTCATGTCAAGAATGTTGAAGAGCTTTCCGAAGAACGACTGCTTGATGATCTCGCGGCCGAGGAAAATGTTGCACGGCACGTTCAGATCGGGGGCCAGCGCCAGATCCTGATAGACCGTCTGGATGCCCATATCCTGCGCCTGCTGGATGGACTGGGCGTCGATCTCCTTGCCGTTGCACAGAAGCCGGCCGGAGGTTCTGGGGATCGCGCCGCTGATGATGTTCGCAAGCGTCGATTTGCCCGCGCCGTTGTCTCCAAGCAGAGCCGTTACCTCCCCTGCGTAGACCTTCAGGGACGCGCCCTTGAGCGCCTGCAAATGTCCGTAGTTTTTGACGATATTTTCCGCCTCGATGACGACTCTTGCAGACGCGCCTGCTGTTTTTTCCGCGTTAGCCATGCACTTTACTCCCTTTCTGTTTCATATCACAGACGGCTGTTCGGCCGCCATCGTTTTCAGCTGTTTGAGTCCGACCATGAGGTCCTTATTGGCGCTTCCGAAATAGGCGCTCAGCCGCTGGTAATCGCGGAACAGCGCGTCATAGGCCGCCTTGTGCTGCGGGTTCGGGCGATAGACCTTATAGGGCGGCTTGGAAAGCGCCTGCATCGCCTCGTCCATCGTGTCATAGCCGCCGTTTGTTTTTCCGGCTGCGACCATGCCGTACATTGCCGCGCCGTAGGCCGTCGTCTGCGTCACGCCGGTGACGATGATCTCGCGCTCTAAAACGTCTGCAAAGATCTGCATGACGAGCTGGCTCTTGCGAGACAAGCCGCCGCAGGCAAAAATGTGGTTGATCGCAATGCCCTGCGCCTCGATGCTCTCGACGATCTCGCGCGTGCCGAAGGCCGTGGCCTCGATGAGCGAGCGGTAAATTTCCTCCGGCTGCGTCGAAAGCGTCATGCCGACCAGAACGCCCGAGAGGTTCGCGTTATTGAGCATCGAGCGGTTGCCGTTCCACCAGTCGAGAGCGAGCAGGCCGTTTTCGCCGGGCTTGAGCTTCGCCGCGCGGCGGTCCATCACGGCAAAGGGACTTGTGTTTTCCTCAGCTGCCTCGTCGAAGCTGTCGGATGGGGCCAGCGTCTGGATGAACCAGTCGTAAATATCGCCGACCGCCGCCTGCCCGGCTTCATAGCCGTAGTAGCCAGGGATAACGCCGTCTTTTACAACGCCGCTGATGCCCTTCATGTGCACCTCATTGCGGCTGACAAGAATGTGGCAAAGGCTCGTTCCCATCGTCATGACAAGCGTGCCGTCGTTCACAACGCCGACGACCGGCGTGGCTGCGTGCGCGTCGATGATGGAGACCGCGACGCTCGTTCCCTCGCTAAGGCCCGTCTGCGCGGCCATCTCTTTCGTTAAGCCGCCTGCCTTTGCGCCGACAGGCCGCACATCCGAAATGGCTTTTTCGGTAATGTTGGAGAGCCCCGGCTCCATGCCGGCGAAAAATTCGGGTTTCGGATAGCCCGTTTCGTGGTTCCAGAAGGCCTTGTAGCCTGCCATGCACGTGCTCGTGGTCATCTCGCCTGTCAGCGCCCAGATCACCCAGTCGCCGGCCTCGACGAACAGCGCCGCCGCCTCGTAAATTTCCGGGGCCTTGTGGTAGACCTCCATGACCTTTGCAAAGAACCATTCACTTGAGGAAGAGCCGCCGTAATAGTCCAGGAACGTTTCGCCGCGGCGTCTGGCCGTCTCGTTGATCTGGTCTGCCTCGGCCTGCGCGCCGTGGTGCTTCCAGAGCTTGACCCAGCTGTGCGGGTTTTTGCGGAAGCACGGGTCCATGCACAGAGGCTTATAATTTTTGTCCACCGGCAGCACCGTACAGGCCGTAAAATCGATGCCGATGGAGATGATATCTTCGGCTCTGACGCCGGCGTTATTTGTAATATCCTTCAAAAGCGCTTTGACGGCGCTGATGTAATCGGCCGGGTTCTGAAGCGCGTAATCCGCGGGCAGCTCCTCCGCGCTCTGCGGCAGGCTCCGGTCGATGACGGCGTCCTGATAGCCGTAGATGGAGGTGAACACCTCCCTGCCGCTGCGGGTGTCGACGAGGATGGCGCGGGCAGAAAGCGTGCCGAAATCGATGCCGACCGAATAACGTTCAATCATAAGCGATATCTCCGTTTCCAACGAAATAGTCCGGAACTTCATGCCCCAAGGATAGCAGAATTATCACGTTTGCGTCAAATTTTCTCGAAAAAATGGCATTTGCCATCTTTCGCGCTGGAACGCTTTTCCGACGTTGTAAAATCGTGGTCAGGCTTTTGATAAATCTGTACAAAACCGGGCGGCGGATGTGGCAAAGTTGCACACAAAAATTTTGCGCGTTTGCGGGCGAAAAACACGCGGCAGTGGAAAAATCCATTCTTTCAAAAAAACTCGCAATTTTTCCCGCCGGCGTATACAATGAGTACCGTAAGCTGTACAGTTGATTTTTTGAGGATCCCATATGAACAACGAAGAAAGAAAAAACATCGCCATCACCGTCGCGAAGATGTATTACATCAGCGGCGCGTCGCAGGAGCAGATCGCCGAGGCCACCGGCATGAGCCGGTCGAACATTTCGCGCATTCTCCGAAAGTGCATCCAGGACGGCGTGGTGGAGATCGTCGTGCACGACACGATCTCGGAAAACGCGCAGCTGGCGCACAAGCTCAAAACGCTTTTCCATCTCAAGGACGTCGTCATCGTCCCCGCCGCCGCAACGCCCGACCGGCAGAGCCGCATGGCAGGAGAACGCGTGGCGCTGTATCTGATGAACGTTTTAGAAGACGGCATGACCTTCGGCGTGGCCAGAGGCAGGGCCTGCTACTATACGGGCCGTTTTTTGCAGAACACGCGCCACATTCACGTCGACACGCTGCAATTGCAGGGCGCGGTGTCCGAGCTTGCCACGATGGACGAAAGCAGCGGCCTCATTTCGCTCTTCGCCTCGAAGCTCAACGGCAAGGGCTTTGTGCTCAATGCGCCTTTGATGGTCAAATCCAGCCTCACGAAGACCGATATTATGACCAGCGACATGATGCGCGCCATCCGGCAGAAATACACCGAGCTTGGCGTCGCGCTGTTTGAGATCGAGCGGCCCGCGTTCTACGCGAACCAGCGCACCGGCGTGGGGCCTTTGACAAAGGCCGACGTTTTGCAGCTCAGCGAGATCGGCGTCACGGCCAGCGTCTGCGGGCGCTACTACAATCTCAACGGCAGTCCGTGCAACGCCGGTATCAACGACCGCGTGATCGCCATCGAGCCCGATCTTCTTCGGAAAGCGCCCTACTCCATCGGCATTTCCACCGGGCGACATTCGCTGAACGCCACGCGCAGCATTCTCAGAGCCGGGCTTGTGAATGTGCTGGTGGTCGATGAAAATCTCGCGCAGCAGCTCGAAGCCAGTCAAACCGAAACCAAATAACGAAAGGGGTTCACCATGAAAACGATCAGAATTCCGGATGAAGAATACCTGACCCGCGCAAAACGCGCCTCGCAGATGGTCGCAGAGCGCGGCCTGGATGCGCTGTTCCTGTTTGGAAGCGAGGGCGATTTCCAGAACGTCCGCTATTTTACAAGCGTCACACCCATCTGGGAGCGGCTCGGCGTCGTCATTACGGCGGCGGGAAAGGCCGCGATGCTCACAGGGCCCGAGGGGCTGACGTACTGCCAGCAGTACTGCAAGCTCGATCAGGTCTTCGCGCTCAACGCCCTTCGCTCGAGCATGGACCCGATCCCCGGCAAGTTCCGCATGACGAGCTTTCAGGATGTTTTGACAGAGCTCGGCGTCACTGGCGCTCATCCGAAGATCGCCATCGGCAACCCCATCGACACCACGACCGTCATCGAGCAGGCTCTGCACGAGGACCTTCCCGGCGCCATTTTCAGCTATGCGCCCGAGATCATGCGCGTGCTTCGCGCGGCGAAATCGGAAAACGAGCTTGCCTGCCTGCGCGAGAGCTACCGCGTCGTGCAGCTGGCGACAGACGCGTGCCTTTCTAAAATGCGCCCCGGCATGACCGAGTGCAATCTTCTCGGCATCGCGCACAGCGTCATTTTTGAAAACGGCGCGGAAACAGACGGTATGCCCAACTACATCTTCTTTGACGAGGCCACGCGCCATCCGCTGGGCCGTCCGAGACCCGACCGCGAGTTGAAGAAAAACAGCTTTGTCCAGCTTGGCCTGTCTGCCAGCATCGACGGCTACTGCGGCTCCATCGGCGTGCCTGTCAGCATGGGCAGGTTTACGCCCGAGCAGCGCAAGCTTGTCGAATTCGGCCGGCTCGTGCACAACTGGACAAAGGAGCATACCCGCGCGGGGCTGCATATGTCTGAAATTGATAAAGCGTATTACGATCTGTTCGTCGACGCCGGCATGAAGGAACACTATGTCTACGACCCGCTGCACGGTCTGGGTCTTGCCGAGGTCGAGTCCTACCGGCCCAAAAACGACGATCCGGACTACATCATCCTGCCCGAGTACACCTTCCAGACCGACAATTTCCTGTTGTCAAGCACCTTCGGCTTCCGCTTTGAAACGGGCATCTGCGTCCACGAAGACGGCATCGAGGAATTCGGCAAGGCGCTGGGCGAGCTGTATGAGCTCGGCTTCTGAGAGGAGGACTGCACATGGAAAGCAAAATTTTTCTCTATCCCGACCAGTTTTCGGAAAAAGAACGCACCGTTTTGACCTTCGGCGGCCTTCAGGCAAGTCTTTTCCGTTTCGATAGCGGCGTGTGCGCCATCCGCATGAAAAATGAAAACGGTGAAATTCTCGTTCTTCCCTATCAGGGCCAGCAGATCTGGCGGATGTCGTTTCTCGGCCACGATCTGACGATGAGATCGATGTTCGAAGAGCCCATCCCCACGCAGCTGTTCCACGCCAACTACGGAATGTTCCTGCTGCACTGCGGCCTGACGGCCATGGGAAACCCCACCGCGCAGGACACGCACCCGCAGCACGGCGAGCTTCCGTTTGCGCCGTTTTCAGACGCCTATCTCACAAACGGCGAGGACGAGCGCGGCAGATTCCTCTGCGCCGGCGGAAGCTATCGCCACACAAGAGCCTTCCGGACGGACTATCTGTTCGAGGTCTTCTACAAGCTCTATGAGGCCGCGACGACGATCGAGGTCAACGTCCGCTTCACGAACCTCCGGCCAGACCCTCTGGAGTATTTCTATATGTGCCACATCAACTTCCGGCCTGTCGACGGTTCGCGTCTTTCCTACTCGGCGCACCATAAGGACATTCACCCGCACTACGCGCTATCACCGCGTCTGAGCGAGGAAAAGAAGCAGGCGTACAACGCATTTTTCGAGAAACTTCAGAAGACGCCGGAAATTCAGGACATCGTCGACAAAGGCAGCCAGATGTACGAGCCCGAGATCTGCTCGACCGTTCATTACCAGCACGACGCGGACGGAAATGCGTACTGTATGCAGGTCCTGCCGGACGGCTGCGCGTGCTATGTGCGCTTTACCCCGGAGAAGCTCCCCATCGGTCTTCGCTGGATCGCGCGGACCGGGCCCGAGGACGCGATGGGCATGGTCCTTCCCGCGACGGCGGAGCACCTGGGCTACACCTACTGCAAGCAGCACCACATGGAGCGCTACCTTCCCGCGAACGGATCGCAGGATTACCAAATCGAGATCGGCCTCCTGCCGCCTGAAAAAGCAGCCGAGACCGATCAGAAGATCCGCGATATTCTTTCTGCCAGTGAGTCCTGACCCATGCGCAGACGGCAATGGAAATATGCTCTGGCGCTCAGCGCCGGAGACGCGCTTTTTGGCCTCGTGCCGATCTTGCAGAAGCTCACCTATTCCTGCGGCGGCAGCGGGCCGTTGAGCGTCGTTTGGTCGTCCGTCTTCGCGCTGCTGCCGTTGGCCATTTTGGCTAAAATGCAGCGCGTCAGTCTGCGCGTGGACCGGAAAACGCTCGGAAAGCTCGCGATTCTGTCGATCGGCGCGACGGGCACGGCGCTGCTTCTCTACTCGTCGTATTCCTACATCCCCGTCGGCATGGCCACGACGCTGCACTTTGTCTATCCGGCGCTCATCACGCTGGGCCTTGGTATCTTCTTTCACCAGCGCTTTACGAAGCGAAATTTTGCCGCGCTCGGCCTGACGCTTCTGGGCGTCGTCTTTATGGGCGCCTCCGTGGAGCTGACGGCAAATCTCACGGGGATGCTGCTGGCGCTTATCTCCAGCGTTTTCTGGGCGTTTTACATCGTTTATATGGATAAGTCGGGTCTGAACAGCATTCCGACCACCGTCGTCACGTTCTACTCTTCGCTGGCAAACATTCCGGTGCTTGGCCTGTTCTGCGCGCTGAACGGCTCGTTGAAGCTCTACACCGCCGCGTGGGCGTGGGGCGTGATCGTTCTGGTCGCGATCTTGCACCGGATCCTTGCCTACGCGCTCTTTCAGATCGGAATGCGCAGAATTTCCGCTTTTGAAGCTGGAATCTTATCGACCGTCGAGCCTGCGTCCGCGCTTGTCTTCGGCGTTCTCATCCTGCACGAACAGCTGCACCCGATGCAGCTTCTCGGCCTATTGGGCATTGCGGCGAGCATCATCGTAAATCTTCCTTCCAACAAGATCGGCGCCGAATGATCCTTCCCTCGCCGCAAAAAAGGGCGTGCCGCAACCACAATTGCAGCACGCCCAACCTTTTTCTTTTGCCGGTCAATGTCCGGCGGCGCTCTTAATATCCTGAAGCTCGAAGCGGTAGGTCTGCTTCGCGTCCGGATACTTTTCGCGGTCGACCTTTGAGGCGAACATCGAAAGCGGCCGCACCCAGAGCCCGCCGTCGCCGTAAAGCTTGCGGTAGATCACGCACGGTGACTTTGTCTCCGAGTCATGCGCCAGCGCCTCGACCACGTAATAGTCTCCCTTAAAATGCCGGTACACCCGGCCCACTTGGATCTGCTGCATTTTTATCCTCCTGAACAGAAAAAACGGTATGGCCGGTTGGTCATACCGTTTTTTGTCGGTTATCTTATTGCTCTTCTTATTGCTCTTCCTCCGGTTCGCCGTCGAGGTCGAACTCGAGCTCTTCGCCGCAGTTCGGGCAGACGGTGGAGCCTTCGTCGAGCATCTGCTCGTCGATGGTGATCTCCTCGCCGCAGGTCGGGCACTTCACCTCGTAAAGCACCTCGTCGTCGCCGAAGTCGTACGCTTCGTCGTACTCGTCGTCCTCTTCGTCCTCGTCGTCGTAGTCCTCGTAATCATCCTCGTCTTCCTCGTCAAGCAGATAGTCGTCGATGTTGTCGAGGTCTTCTTCGATGCAATCTAACTCGTCCGAGATGGTGTCCACCACGTCTTCGAGATCGGAAACGGTCTCCGCGACGTCGGAGAGCATATCGACGATGGCCGCGATCATCTTGCCTTCGTCCTTTTCGGTGTCGAGCTTCAGGCCGTCCATCAGGCCCTTGAGATACGCGGATTTTTCGGAAAGCGTCATAATTGAACTCCTTTCAGCTGTTGGGGCTTAGCCCTTTGCACGGCCCAGATATTCGCCCGTACGGGTGTCGATCTGGATCTTATCGCCTTCGTTGATGAACAGAGGAACCTTGATCTCCGCGCCGGTCTCGACGGTCGCGGGCTTGGTGACGTTGGTCGCGGTGTCGCCCTTGACGCCGGGGTCGGCCTTGGTGACGACGAGCTCGACAAAGTTCGGCGTCTCAATGCCGAAAACGTTGCCCTTGTAGCTCAGAAGCTTGCAGGGGGTATTTTCCTTGATGAAGCGGAAGGAGCTGTCGAGGGTGTCCTTGCTGATGGGGACCATGTCATAGGTCTCAAGATCCATGAAGTAGTACAGATCTCCGTCGTTGTAGCTGTATTCATAGTCCTTGCGCTCGATGAACGCTTCTTCAAACTTCGCGGTGGGGTTGAACGACGTTTCGGTCACAGCGCCGGTCACGATGTTCTTCATCTTCGTGCGCACGAACGCCGCGCCCTTGCCGGGCTTGACGTGCTGGAACTCAACGACCTGCATGATCTTGCCGTCCATCTCGAACGTTTTACCGTTTCTGAAATCACCAGCGGTAATGGTTGCCATAATCCTGTTTCCTCCAATATGTGTAAGTCTAAACTACAAAACAAATAGCTCTAATTATTTTACAGCATAGCGCGTTATTTTTCAAGCGGCTATCACAAAATAATCAAATTTTTCGGACTCTTGGTGAGCACCTCGCAGCCGTCGGCCGTCAGGACGGTCACGTCTTCGATGCGAACGCCGAATTTTCCGGGCAGATAGATGCCGGGTTCTGCCGAAACAACGGCTCCTTCGGGCATGGGCTTGTCGTTTCTGGTGTTGGCGTTGGGGGCCTCATGGATGAGAATGCCGAGGCTGTGGCCGTAGCCATGGCCGAAATATTCGCCGTAGCCCGCGTCCGTGATGACCTTTCTTGCCGCGCCGTCCATCTCCTTACCGGTGACGCCGGCCTTTGTCGCGGCGATACCGGCCAGCTGCGCCTTGAGAACGGTCTTGTAGACCTTGTCCATCTCTTCAGTCACAAAGCCGAGAGCGACCGTTCTGGTCATGTCCGAGCAGTAGCCGTTATAGATGCAGCCGAAGTCCATCGTGATAAAATCGCCGAACTGGAGCTGCCGCTCGCCGGGCACGCCGTGGGGCATACTGGTATTGGGGCCGGAGACGACGATGGGGTCAAAGGACAGGCCGTCTGCGCCGTTTTTGTAAAGCCGGTAGATCAGCTCCGCGCGAAGGTCCTTTTCGGTCATGCCCGCGCAGATGACCTTCTGCAGCTGGGTAAAGGTAAGGTCCGTGATCTGCTGCGCCTTGCGCATAAGCTCGATTTCCCACGGCTCCTTGCTGGCGCGGAAGGCGTCGATCTTGTCCTGCATCGGAACGAGAACGGCGTGCAGCGCGTGCTGGAACTCGAGGAAGGTCTTGTAGGTCATGTCAGCCTCTTCAAAGCCGAGCTTTTTGATGGTGTGCTCGCCGATGACCTCGTTGATGCGTTCGATCTCGCTCGAACCCGGGGCCGTCATCCGCACGGTGAAGCCGGGGAGATTGTTTTCGGCGGCCTCAATGTAGCGGCTGTCGGTAAAATAGTACGCGCCGTCTTTGGTGACGACCGCGACGCCCTCGGCGATGTTATACTGCGCGGCATACTGGCGGTTATACACGCTCGTCAGCAGCAGCGCGTCGGCCTCGCCGGAGGAAAGCAGACTCTGATATTTTTCAATGTTTTTCATGGCGTATTCTCCTTTTTCCCCATGCGATAAAGGGAAGCTCCGCAAGATGGCGCAGCTTCAGCCATATCGTATGATTATCAATTGCAGAAATGAGGACGGACGTGAGCCCTGCGCAGTTCGCGCCCAGAACGTCGGTGTAGATCTGATCGCCCACGAGCGCGGCCTGGGATGGGGTAAGGTCAAACCGCGCGAGGCATTCGCGGATGCCCCTTTGAAACGGCTTTTTTGCGCGTGTGACGCAGTCTAACCCATATTTTTTGCAGAACGTCGCCACGCGGGGCCGTTTGCTGTTGGACACGACGCAAAGGTGGATCCCGGACGCCTGCATCGCATTTAGCCACGCGCGCATTTTTTCCGTGGGCACGTCCGTGGTATAGGGGACGATCGTGTTGTCAAAATCCATCATCAGAAACGAAACGCCCCGCTTTTGAAGCAGCTCCGGCGTCAGGCTTTCCAGCGACGGCAAGATCACATCGGGTATGAGACTGAAAGACATAAATGACCTGCCAACCATAAAACTCGGCAGAAATGTCTTCCGCCTGTAAACCAACGCTATTATACCACGCAAGCCCCCGTTTTGTCTACGTTTCAAATCCAAGAACGGAAAAAGTCCTCTCGCTTCAGCGAGAGGACTTTCAAAACGCGTATGGTTGAGAGAAGGATCAATAGAACTTCTTTCTGTTCTTACGAGCAGCTTCAGACTTCTGCTTACGCTTCAGGCTGGGGCTGACATAATGCTCTCTCTTCTTGACCTCGGCAATAACGCCAGCCTTTGCACAGCTGCGCTTGAACCGCTTCAGAGCATTTTCCAAGGACTCGCCTTCCTTGACGCGAACTTCAGACATCGTTTTCCCTCCCTCCGGTGCAGCCGGCTAACTCCAGGCTGCTTTCAGGGCCACATTACATTGGCTAGATTATTATAGTCATGCATCGGCCGATTGTCAAGAAATTTTTCCGAGAAATTGATGATTTCTGAAAAATCCAGCAATTTACTTGACGATGAGGTTCACGAGCTTGTTCTTGACCAGAATGACCTTGACGATCTGCTTGCCCTCGGTAAATTTCGCGACCTTTTCCTGCTTGAGCGCTTCTGCCACGATGAAGTCCTGCTCCGAGTCAACGGGAACGTTGATCGTGCCTCTGAGCTTGCCGAGGACCTGCACGGCCATTTCCACATGGGACGCGACGGTCTTACTCTCGTCAAACTCCGGCCACGGCATCTGCATGGCCATTTTGCCGGTCTCGGCAGCGTAGCCGGTCAGCTCCCACATTTCTTCGACCATGTGCGGGGCAAAGGGGCTGAGCATCAGCATGAGCGCTTCCAGATCGCCCTTGGTAAGGCCGTTTGCATAGAACTCGTTGACCATCGTCATAAGCGCGGCGATCGCCGTGTTCATCTTGAGTTCGTCAATGTCCTGTGTGACCTTGCGGATGGTCTTGTGGATGATCGCTTCGTTCTTTTCGCTCAAGTCCTTCGAGCCGGAGGCCATGTCCATCAGGTTCCAGCAGCGGTCCAAAAAGCGCTTCGAGCCCTTGACGGCGTCGTCCGACCACGTCGCGACCTTTTCAAAATCGCCGATGAACATGATATAAAGACGCATCGTGTCCGCGCCGTAGGCCTTGA
>DJQK01000017.1:18824-20595 GCA_002437575.1 Clostridiales bacterium UBA6388
GCCTGATTGCCGTACTTTTCGATGAGCGCCTGCTTTTCTTCCTCGGTCTTGGCATTTCCCACATAGTGCGGGTTCTGTCCCAAAATCATGCCGTGGCTCGTGCGCTTGGCATAGGGCTCTTTGGTGTGCACGATGCCGATATCATACAGGAACTTGTGCCAGAAGCGGGAGTAAAGAAGGTGCAGCGTCGTGTGCTCCATGCCGCCGTTATACCAGTCGACAGGACCCCAATACCGCTCTGCTTCCTTGCTGACCGGCATCTGATCGTCGTGCGGGTCCATATAGCGCAGATAGTACCACGAAGAGCCGGCCCACTGCGGCATGGTGTCGGTCTCGCGCTTCGCTTTTCCGCCGCAGCACGGGCAGGTGGTGTTGACCCAGTCGGTCATCTTGGAAATGGGGCTCTCGCCGTCGTCGGTGGGCTCATAGCTCTCGACCTGCGGCAGAACCAGCGGCAGCTGCTCTTCGGGCATGGGCACCCAGCCGCACTTTTCACACGAGATCATCGGAATGGGCTCGCCCCAGTAGCGCTGGCGGGAGAATACCCAGTCGCGCAGCTTGTAGTTGACCTTCTCGTGGCCCCAGCCCTGCTCGACGGCGTACTTCTTCATCGCGGGGATGGCGTCCTTGACCGTCATGCCGTTTAAGAAGCCGGAGTTGACCATGATGCCGGTATCGTCCTTGAGGGTAAACGCTTCTTTCGTAATGTCGCCGCCCTTGACGACCTCGACGATCGGAAGGCCAAATTTCGTCGCGAAGTCCCAGTCGCGCTGGTCGTGGCCCGGAACGCCCATGACGATGCCGGTGCCGTAGCCCATGAGGACATAGTCGGAAACGAACATCGGAACGACCTTGCCGGTAGCCGGGTTCGTGACCTCGATGCCATCTAAGCGGACGCCGGTCTTGTCGTGGTTCAGTTCGCCGCGCTCAAAATCGGACTTCCGGGCAGCCGCCGCCTGATACGCCTCGACCTCCGCCCAATTCTTGATGAGCGGCTTCCACTTTTTAAGAAGCGGATGCTCGGGCGAGATAACGGTATACGTCACGCCGAAGAGCGTGTCTACACGCGTCGTGTAGACGGTGATATCGTCTTCGGTGTTGGTCTTGAAGGTGACCTCGGTGCCGGTGGAGCGGCCGATCCAGTTTTTCTGCTGGGTCTTGACGCGCTCAATGTAGTCCAGGCCGGGAAGGTCCAGATCGTCGATGAGCCGGTCTGCGTATTTCGTGATGCGCAGCATCCACTGGCTCTTTTCCTTGCGGATGACCGGCGCGCCGCAGCGCTCGCACACGCCCTCGACGACCTCTTCGTTTGCCAGCACGCACTTGCAGCTCGTGCACCAGTTAACCGGCATCGTGGTCTTGTAGGCAAGGCCGTGCTTGTACATCTGCAGGAAGATCCACTGCGTCCACTTGTAATACTTGGGATCCGTGGTGTCGACCACGCGGTCCCAGTCGAAGCTGTAGCCGAGCATCTTGAGCTGGCGGGTGAAATTTTCGATGTTCTTCTTTGTGACAATCGCCGGATGGATGTGGTTCTTGATGGCGAAGTTCTCGGTCGGCAGGCCGAACGCATCAAAGCCGATGGGGTTTAAGACGTTGTAGCCCTGCATGCGCTTTTTGCGGCAGATGATGTCCATCGCCGTAAAGGGCCGCGGATGGCCGACGTGAAGACCCGCCGCCGACGGATACGGAAACTCGATCAGGCCGTAAAACTTTGGCTTTTTGTCCCCAGTGACGGCGGCATAGGGTTTCTCCTGCTCCCATTTTTCCT
>DJQK01000105.1:0-2072 GCA_002437575.1 Clostridiales bacterium UBA6388
TTGACAAGTCGTCCGCCCCTACGAACGGTGCGTTGTTCGGTCCAGCGAAAAATGCCCGCCGGTGTCCCGGCGGGCATTGCGAAGTTTGTTTTTACTTTTCCTCGAGCAGCTTGTTGAGCTCGCGCATGAAGCTGTCGATGTCCTTGAACTGCCGGTAGACAGAGGCAAAGCGCACGTAGGCTACCTCGTCGAGGGGCTTGAGCCGCTCCATGACGAGCTCGCCGATCTGCGTGGTCGAGACCTCGCGGTCAAGAGAGTTCTGGATGATCTGCTCGATGGCGTCGGTGGCCTCTTCGAGCTTGGCCAGCGCGACCGGCCGCTTTTCACACGCGCGGAGCATACCGTTTAGGATCTTGTTGCGGTCAAACGCCTGACGCGCACCGTCGCGCTTGATGACGACGATCGGCAGACTTTCGACGGTCTCATAGGTCGTAAAGCGCTTCTGGCACGACAGACATTCGCGTCTTCTGCGGATGCTCTGCCCGTCCTCGGAGTGGCGCGAGTCGACGACCTTGCTCTCCTGATATCCACAATACGGACACTTCATGGCGTGTTCCTCCCGGCAAACAATAGATACTTAAATTATAGCAAACGTGTTTCCCCTTGTCTACGGTTTTTGCCCGCTTTTCTCTCAAAAATCGCCTCCTTCCAGAAGGTCCTGCACCACGTCGCGAAGCGTTTCGGGCGTGACTGTTCCGTCTGCAAGCAAGCGAAGCAGCCGCCGTGCCGTCTCGCGCGAGGCTGTGATGTCCGGAATGCAGGCAGTGGTTTCCTCGCTCGCGCGAATGGCGCTGATCCGCACGCCGTACTGCACGGGGTCTTCCTGCGAACGCACGAGGCGGTATTGCAGCGTAAGCGGTACGCCGCGGCAGTCTTCGACGGTTCTGGTTTCGGTGGGGCAAGTGGTTTTTGATAAAAGTTTCATAAATTCATTCCTCCTGCCCCTATTGAACCACATTTCGTGTATCCTGAAAACGAAAAGAATTCTTGCCTTTTCGCGCCATTGAGACGCAAGCGGTCAAAAAGGGAGAAAACGCCCGCGCGTGCGTCAAAAAGCCGCAGGCGAGAGTTCCAGAAGCCGGAGCAAATGTCGAAAACTTTTCCCAGAAAATCCGCTCGAAATCAGGAGGAGTTACCATGCGGCTGTCCAGGCTCATCCAAAAAGCGAAAAAGACGCTTCGGCGGGCGCAGATCCCGGTCTACGCGGCGGGCGCGGCGTTCTTTCTTGTCTTGTCGTTTCTGCCGCTGACGACGCTGCTGCTGGCGGTGCTTCAGTACACGGTCTTCCGCCCCGAGGATGTGCTGGCGCTCTTGTCGCGCATTGCACCCGACGAGGTGCTGCCGCTTTTTGCGCGCTTTCTTCTGAGGTCTTATCAGACGAGCGGCGCGGCCGTCATTTCCGTGAGTGCGATCGCGGCGGCGTGGTCTGCTTCCAAAGGCATCTACGGCATGGCGCGCGGGCTCAACGCCGTTCTGGAGCTTCCGGAGACGAGAGGGTATATGCGCGTGCGGCTTTTGTGTCTGGGGCATATGCTGCTTTTCGTGCTGGGGCTGGTGCTGACGCTGCTGCTTCATGTGTTTGGACAGAAGCTTCTTTCCGTGCTGACGGAAAAGGGCCTCCCGATCGCGCGTCTTGCCTCGTTTCTGCTGGAGCATTTGCAGCTTTACTCGCTCGTGCTTCTGACGGCGCTTTTCTGCGTTTTGTACCTCGCGCTTCCCAACCGGCGGCAGAAGCTCTCGGCTGTTTTTCCGGGCGCGCTCGGCGCCGCGGCGGCGTGGCTGGCATTTTCGGCGCTGTTTTCGCTCTACGTGAACCACTTTGCCAAAAGCTTCGCCCTCTACGGAAGCCTGGCCGTGATGGTCCTGACGATGCTCTGGGTCTATATCTGCGTGGAGATCGTTTTCTACGGAGCGCTGCTCAATCGGCTGATCGCAAAATAATACTTTTCTGGCGGGGTTTTGACCTACTTCCTGGCCGTGGCCCAGGGGCCAATGTTATTGCTGGCGGTGGCCGCCAGCTGCTCCAAACGCATTTTCTTTCTTGCTCGTGCAAGAAAGAAAACGCTTTGCAA
>DJQK01000105.1:2117-8751 GCA_002437575.1 Clostridiales bacterium UBA6388
GAAGGGCCGCGGCCCCTCAGACACCCTTGGGGTTCTAAGCTTGCAGTGCAGTACCAATCGAGCGTGCCTGAAAATATCCGAGCACTCTCGTTCTTTCTCTGACGCAGTCCCGGTTTGGCCAATTCAGCAAAATCCCCCTGCCGAGCAGCAAATTTTCAGTCTTGAACCGGCGAAGAGCAAATTTCCTCTGGAAATTTCTCTTCGCTGGAGGCTTCGGTGGTGCGAGGAAGTCTTCCATTCCCCAACGCGGCTCCCTCACAAGGACTTTTGCAGAGCAAAAGTGCCTTGTGACGGCCAAAGACCGGAGGCTTGCTGCTCGGCAGGAAGGTCGTTGAAAGTCGGCCAAACCGGTACGCAATTGCAAAACAGAAAGAGAGTGCTGACAGGGAACGCTGAAGTGCCGCTATTTCCGAGGCACTGCAAGTCGGGAACTCCAAGGATTTCAAAAGGGCCGCGGCCCTTTTGTTGAGCTGCGCCGCAGCGCAGCAACCCCAGCAACTTCTTCGCGGCGGCTCGACACCGCGCTTCTTTTCGCAGATAAGAAGCGTGGGGTCGAGAAAAAGGGCCAGCTGGTGGCCTCCACCAGAAAAAACACACAAGTATGTAACACTTTCCAAAAACCTCTCGTCTTGTTGGTCAGCACGTGCAATTCAAAAAGAGGTGATCGCATGACCGATGAACAGGCGCTCGCGCGTGTCCGTGCGCAGGATACCGGAGCGCTTTGCGTTCTGATCGAGCGCTACAACCGCTATGTCGCGTCCATCATCCGTGCAGTCCTGGGGCCCGGGGCGCAGGAGCAGGACGCGGAGGAGCTGACCGCCGATGTCTTTTATCGCGTTTTCTGCCATGCAGGAGACATTGCCCCGGGCAAGCTGCGGCCCTATCTCGGCGCGGCGGCGCGGAACCGGGCGAAGGATTTTCTCCGCGCGCAGAAGCCTTTGGAAGCAGACGTCGATACCATCGTGCTTTCCGATGCACAGGAAGGGCCGGAAACCGAGCTTCTGCGGCAGGAGCGGCGCGAACGCGTCCAAAACGCCCTGACTTCCCTTTCTCCCGCCGATCGGGAAATTTTCCTGCGCTATTACTATTACTTACAGTCCGCGCCCGAAATTGCAAAGGCGATGGGGCTCACATCCGGCGCGGTACGTACAAGACTCTCGCGGGGCCGCGCCGCACTGAAAAAACTTTTGTCAGAGGAGGACTTGCCATGAACATCCGAATTACCGATCTGCTTGACGACTATGTGCCGGACGAGCTTCCGTTTCCCCAAACTTCACGCCCGACGGCCCGGCGCACAACGCAGCTGGTTCTGCAAAAGCTTCGCGTACAGCCGCGCAGAAAGCATCCGGTGCGGCGCGTCGTGCTGGCAGCGGCGTGCATCGCGCTTCTGGCCGCAGCCGTGCTGGCCGGCGCTTTGGGGCTGCGGCAGCTGGCAAGAGCCGACCTCGGCGTCACAGACCCATCCGCCATTCCGGAATACACCGAGTACGAGCAGGCAGGATCGTCTGCCGGCGTCACGCTCGTAAGCAGCTTCTGCGCGGGAAGGCGCCTGATCGCCTATGTCGAGGTTCCGAACATTACGAAGGATATGGCCGAAACCTACGCGTTCGCGTGGGATACCTATGGAGCGTCTCTCTGGTCATGCCGGGCCAGGCCGTATTCTGTCTGGGCAGAGCAGCTTTCCTATGACGAAAAAACGCAGACGGCGCTTCTTCGCGTCGAGCTGAACGCAGACGAAGAGCTGCCGTCCGGCGAAATTTCGGTCGAGCTCTGCTTTGACATACTGGAAGACGGCCCCGATGCCGCGCAAACAGGCGCAACGACTGCCGGGCCGGTCTTCGCCGTTTTCCAGCTTCCCATCTCGCCGTCGAAGGCGCTTTCCGCCGCGCCGGAGCTTGCCGTTTCGTCTGATTTTCTTGAGGAAACCGCCGTTTTGCAGGAACTTTCTCTCGACGCGGGCACGCTCCATGTGACGCTGCAAGCGCCTGCGTTGGATGCCTATCTTGCCGCAAGGGGCGACGGTTCGCTTGAAACGCTGGTCAATGGCTATTTCGGCGAAAGCGAAGCGCCCGATCTTTTGGACGCGCAGGTCGCCTACCGAAGAAGCTGGAACAGCGCGGTGAACGAGCTTTTTGCGGACGCGCAGCTCGTACTGTCAAACGGCACGAAGCAGCCGCTTTCCGAGGTGTTCCAAAACGAAGCGTGCGCCTTCTCCCCTGCGCTGGACAGCACGCGGGAGGACGCTGGCGTGTTTGCCTTTGCGGCAGAACTTTCTTCTCCCATTTCATTGGAAAGCGTCTGTGCGATCGAGCTTGCCGGACAGACGATCTCGCTGGCGCAGTAACGATAAAAGCGGAAAAGGCAGGCCTTTTCCGCTTTTTCCGCTCTTTTGCTTACTTCTTGACGAAGGACAGGCAGTCGGTGCACTGGTCCATAGACGGGTGGCACTCGTGGGTGCCGATCCGCACGTGGTCGAGCGAGCAGTAATCCTGACTTGCGCAGTGGTTGCGGCAGGAAACGACGTTACATTCGATCGCTTTGTTTGCATGATTCATGATCAAAGACCTCCTTTTTGGTTTGCAGCAATAGTATGGCCCGTGAAAATGATCTCATGCAGGATAATTTTAACAAAAAAGCAGCGCCTCCGGAATCCGGAAGCGCTGCCCTGATTTTATCTGCGTCCGCCGCCGAAGCCGCCGCCCCGGGATCCGCCGCCAAAACCGCCGCCAAAACCGCCGCCGCGTCCGCCGAAGCCGCCGCCGCGAGAGCCGCCGAAGCTGCCCCCGCCAAAGCCTCTGGAGCTGGGCCTGAAGCCGGAGCCGCCGGGCCTCGTGTTAAAGCCACCGGGTCTCGGGCCGGGACCGGGCCTCGGGCCGGGAGGGGGAGGCGGGCGATGGCCGCGATTGCGCCCAAGCATCGAGCCCCAGAACATACCGCTCCAGAAGCCGGGCCGCGGGCCGCCGCCGTAGTACACGCCGTCGTCATAATACCGCCGTCTCGGGCGGAAAAGGATCTTGCAGACGATCGCGATCACAACAATTGCGATGAGAATTCCAAAAAAGTCCATACCCTGCTCTTCTTTCTGTACATACGCCGTTTCCGGCTGGACGGTATTTCCGCTGGCCGCCGGAATATAGTCCTCGTACCATTCAAGCAGCTCGTCAAACAGATCTTCGACGCACTTGCCCGCCTTGCCGTCAAAAAGATTGCCGAGCTCGTCGCGGAAAAGGATGGACAGATCGTTATTGACGTAGTCTGCCATATCGTTTCCGTAGGCAAGGTACCACTGCTCGGTGCCGTTGTCGATGAGAAGCAGCATATCGCTGTCCCCGAGCTGCAATTTTTCGCTGTAGGAAATGGCCGCGTCCTGCATCGAAGCGCCGTTCAGGCTGCTCACGGTCTGGATGCCGAGGATGCTTCCGTAGGTGTAGTCGAGCTGCGCGTCATATTTTGCGAAGTCTTTTACCTCGCCGCTGTCAAACAGCCCCGCGTCGTCTTCGATAAACGCCTCGTACTGCTCGTAGTTCTTCTTGGCCCAGCTTTTGGCCGAGCTGTCGGAAGCGCTGGACGCTGTACTGACGGGCTCCGGGGAAGCGCCCCTCGAACCGGTCATGGCGCCGATGACGATCGCAAGGGCGATCAGCACGAGCGTGATGGTCACGGCGACGCTTTTTTTACTGAAAAAGTTTTTCATACTCAAGCCTTTCGTGTTTCAAGCAGCTTCTGCTTGAGCTCGCCTTCGATGCGGCGCAGCTCCTGCTCGGCCTCCTGGCGCTTCTTCGCGCCGTCGGTCTGGATCTGCAGGACCTCGTCGAGCGTAGAAATGAGGCTCTCGTTCGTGTGTTTGAGCGTCTCAATGTCCACGATGCCGCGCTCGGCCTCGCGGGCGGTCTCCACGGTCGCCATCTTGAGCATATCGGCGTTTTTCTGCAAAAGCTGGTTCGTCATATCGGTGACCTTCCGCTGGGCCTCCATGGCTCTCTGGGAGTCCTGGATGCCGAGGGTGAGCACCATCTGGTTTTTCCACAGCGGGATCGTGTTCATGATGGAGGTCTGGATCTTTTCCATCATGAGCGTGTCGTTATTCTGGATCATGCGGATCTGCGGCGCGGTCTGGAGGGAGATGACGCGCGTGAGCTCCAGATCGTGCAGCTTCTTTTCAAAGCGCTCGCACTTGTTTTCAAAGTCGTTGGCCGCCTGCGCGTCTTCGGCCAGACCGCTCTTTTGCGCCTTTTCCCGCAGCTGCACGAGCGTTGTCGCGCGTTCGTCTGCAAGCTTCTGCTTACCCGCGAGGATATACATGGTCAGCTCCTTGAAGTACTCGAGATTTTTCTCGTACATCTGGTCCATGACCGCGACGTCCTTCATGAGCGTGAGCTTGTGCTTGTCCAGCTCCGCGGCAATTTTGTCGACGTTGGCCTCGGCCTTTCCGTACTTGGCCTTCATCTCCTGCGCGCTGACCTGCGCCTTGCGGAACAGGCCCGCGATGCCCTTCTTCTCCGGCTCGTCCATGCCCTTGAGCTCAACGACGAGGCTTGTGACCATGTCGCCGATCTCGCCGAGGTCGCGCGTCTGCACCTTGGAAAGCGCCGTCTCCGAGAAGTCCGCGATATTTTTCTGCGCCGCCGCGCCATACTGCAAGACCTGCGCGGTGTCGGTGAGATCGATCTGCTTTGAAAACGCCAGCACGGCCTGCTGCTCGGGCTCCGAGAGCATCGAAAGATCGGGGCCCGCCTCGGGCGCTTTCTCGGATTTTTCAATGAGGTCTTCTTCCTTCACCGGCTCCAAAACCGGCTCTTTTTCGTCCAGATTCGGTGTCAGCGTCAGCTGGGGGATCTTTTCTTCCATCGTACACACTCCTTAAAAATCATGGCCTGTCAGGCCCTCGCTCGCCATCATCTGCTCCATGACCTGAATGTCCGCGGTGATATCCACAACGCTGCTTTCAAACAGGCCGTCGAGCTGCCGCTGGAATGCGACAATGATCTTGTCGAGCATCTCTTCAATTTTCTTCATGCCCTCGTCGATATTGCCCATGCGCATCCCCTGGTTCTGCAAGACGACATACTGCTCGAGAAGCTTGATGGTCGTCGGCAGGTAATAATTCAGAAACTGCCGGATCTGGCGCACGTCCTGCGGGTGCTCCTTGACGTAGGCAAAAATTTTCTCCGTGAGCACCTCGATCTGCTTGATCTGCGCCGAGAGCTTAAAGTCGGGGATCTCGTCGTTGAGCTGCTGGATCTTTTCGACCGCCTGCGCTCCCTGCTTCAAGATCGCGTCGAGCTCGGCATTTCCGGTCGACTGTTCTTCTTTTTTCTCGGCTTCTGGCTTGGGTGCTTCCTTCACCGGCCCGGGCTGCGGCTTGGCTTCGGTTTTTGCGGCTTGTTCCGGCTTCTTTTCTTCTACCTTGTCCGGGAAGAAGATCTTCAATACGCCGTAGGCCACGGCGGACAGAACGATCGTCTGGATGATCTGCCCGAAGCCTGAAAGATTTCCCGAAATGGCTCTGGAGAGCCAGATGAGGCCCACGGTGTAAATAGGAATTACCGATTGTTTCTTTTTCGTATCCATGCAAAAGCCCTTCCTGCCCATACTATGGTTTATACTTCATCTTATCGCGCCCCCATCGGATTGTCAAGAACTTGCCGACATTGACATTGTTTTCCCCGTCCGGTATAATTGTGGAGGATCCCGATGGGGCTGCCCGAGAGCAGCCCCTATAGCAAGCGGCAAGCCCGGCTGCGCAGGACGAGAGCTCTGCCCGGTGCGTTTGCCGCATACTCATACCTATGCGCGTGCGCAGATGCTGGTGCGCGTTTCAACATTTTTCGAACCGGAGGCAGTTATGATCAAGGTATCCCCTTCTATTTTGTCGGCCGACTTTGTCAACCTCGAACGTGACATCCGCGCCCTTACCCCGGCGGGTGCTGATTATGTTCATATTGACGTTATGGACGGCCTGTTTGTTCCCAATATTACGATCGGAATTCCCGTCGTTGCCGCCATCCGGAACATTACGAAGCTTCCCCTGGACGTGCACCTGATGATCGACCGGCCGCTTCGCTACGTAGACGAATTCTGCAAGGCCGGCGCGGACATTCTGACCGTCCATGTCGAGGCAGACACGCCCGAGAACACGAGAAGGGCCCTCGAGAAGATCCGCGAAAACGGCGTCAGGGCCGCGCTGTGCGTCAAGCCGAAAACGCCCGCTGAGGCGGTTCTTCCGTACATTAAGCTTTGCAGCCTCATTCTCGTCATGACCGTGGAGCCCGGCTTCGGCGGACAGTCGTTCATGGAGGACATGATGCCGAAGGTCTCGGCCATCCGCGGCTATATCGAGAAGGAAAATCCCGCGTGCGAGCTTGAGGTCGACGGCGGCGTCAACGAAAAGACCGCCAAAACCTGCATCGCGGCGGGCGCAAACGTTCTCGTCGCCGGCAGCGCCTATTTCAAGGCCCCCGATAAGGCCGCATTCGTGAAGGCAGTCAAGGGCTGACGCTTAATGATGCACATCCCTCGTAGGGGCGGACGACCCTGTCCGCCCGGCAAAATGCACCTCGAAAACGCAAAACGCTTCGGCGAAATCGTAGGTTCCCAAGGGCGGCTCGATCGTCAATGTCACGAACTTAACCGG
>DJQK01000106.1 GCA_002437575.1 Clostridiales bacterium UBA6388
GCCGCGGCCCTTTTGAAATCCTGGGGGTTCTAGGATTTTCATACCATGCAAATCGAGAGTGCCCGGAAATATCTGAGCGCTCTCGTTCTTTCTTTCAGGCAGTACCGGTTTGAAGCGTTTTCACAGAATTTTTGTGCCGAGCAGCAGACTTTCGGTCTTGAACCGGCGAAGAGCAAATTTCCTCTGGAAATTTCTCTTCGCTGGGACTTGCGATGGAGCAGGGGAGGCTTGCCTCACTCCGAAGCAGCACCCTCACAAGGACTTTTGCAGAGCAAAAGTGCCTTGTGACGGCCAAAGACCGAAGGTTTGCCGCTCGGCATGAAGATCGTTGAAGATAGAACAAAATCGGACGCAGCAGCAAAACAGAAAGAGAGTGCTCACGTTCTTTGTAAGCACTCTCTAATTCTATCTGCACTTTTGATTGAGAACCCCAGAGGAGTCTGAGGGGCCGCGGCCCTTCAGTTTTTGGAAAGAGTCCAGAGAAAACCTTTCCCAAAAGGTTTTCTTTGGCGTCTTCTTTCTTTTGCTAAGCGTTTTCTTTCTTGCACGAGCAAGAAAGAAAATGCGTTTGGACCAGCTGGCAGGTCTCTGCCAGAAAAACATTGGCCCTTGGGCCGCGGCCGGGAAGCCGCCAAAAAGCTACCCCTTTGGGTCAAAGCACTCAAAGATCCCGATGCTTCCCTCCTGCTCGGCGGCAAGCAGATCTCTCTTTTTGCGGAGCGTCCAGCTGACCTCCTGAATGCGCCAGAAATTCCGGCACAGGCGCGGGGACAGACCGTCACGGTCTTCAAATCTGTAGGCGGTAAAATCCGGCCGTGTGAGGAAATTGAGCAGCATATTGCCCGCGATCACGCGCTTATAGACCGGAAGGCCCGACGGCTCTTTCATAAAATTCATCGAAAGCTGGCCGCGGCAAATGTCCGGGCGCAGCTTTTTAAGATCCAGCAGGCAAAAGGGGTCAAACGATTCCGCGCAGAAAACGCCCTTGTACGTGTCCAGCCGCTCGCAGACGGCCTTCGTGAGGGCAAAATGGTTTCCGTTC
Organism: Clostridiales bacterium UBA6388; assembly: GCA_002437575.1. GTDB lineage: Bacteria > Bacillota > Clostridia > Oscillospirales > Oscillospiraceae > CAG-170. The sequence goes on from DJQK01000106.1 coordinate 1,043, forward strand.
GCAGACTTCAGTTCGATGATCAGCGGCGTCGTTTCTTCAAAGAGCGCCAGCACCTCGTCAAAAAGCGGGACCTGCTCCTGCGTTCCCTCTAAGCGAAGCTTTTTGAGCTCCGGCAGCGTCAGATCTTCGATCCTCCCGCTTTCTCCCGTGCAGCGTGTAAGGTCGGAATCGTGAAAGACCGCCAGCGTTCCGTCCTTGAGAAGGTGCACATCCAGCTCCGCGCCGAAGCCGTGTTCGATCGCCCGGCGAAACGCGGGAAGGCTGTTTTCCGGGATCTGCGGCTTGTCGTGATAGCCGCGGTGGGCAAAGCGGTACGCGCGGAGCGTTTTCCAGGCCGGATGGTTTCTTCTTCCCTGCAAACAAAGCACGTAAAGCGCCGCTAAAATCAGTAAAATAACGAGAATCTTCATCATACGCCTCTTTTAGTCTTCCATATCCTTGAACGCGGCAAGGCCCTTTTTCGCCTCGGCCTTCGCGTCTCCGTGGCGCACGAAGCACATCGTCACAAACGACATCGCCACAAAAAAGGCCGCATATGGGAAAAGAATTTTGTAGCTGATATTCCGCATGAGCGTACCGGCGAGGACCGGCGTCACGACCTGCGCGGCCATGGACGCGGTGTAGTAAAAGCCGGTGAATTTTCCGGTGTCCGAGCCCTTGCACATCTCGACGACCATTGGAAGAGAATTGACGTTGATCGCCGCCCACGCAAGGCCCACGAGCGCGAAGACGAGGAACATGACGGCGTTGATGGAGGAAAACACCGTCGTGAGCACATAGCCCAGCGCGAAGCACGCAGCAAGCAGAATGACGCCCAGCTGAATGGTCTTCTTCCGGCCGATCTTTGCAGCCAGAGCGCCGATAGGAATGTAGGACACGATCGCGCCGCCGGTCGCAATGAGTAGACACGTCGACGCGCCGCCGAGCCCCTGCCCCATGACGGTATCGACATACGTTGTAAACCACGTGGTCACGCCGTTATAGCCCATGAACCAAAGGGCGATGGATGCAAGCAGAAACCCCAGACTGCGCCGGACAGGTTTGGGAAGCACCTCGTTTCCCGCCTCGTCGTGCGTCGCCAGATCCCACTCCGGGTGCTTTTCTTCGAGCGCCCGGTTTTCACGCGCCAGCTTCGGCTCTTTGATGGTCAGAAACAAAACGCCGACGGAGACGAACATGATGGCCGACACGATCAGAAAAAGCGGCTGATAATCGAGCCGGTCCGCCTTCGTCAGCCCCATCGCCTCTAAGCGCTTCTGCGAGTACAAAACTGCCGCCACGGCCAGGTACAGCATCCCGCCGACAGCTCCCATGAGGTTGATGATCGCGTTCGCTCTGGAGCGAAGGGGCTTTGGCGTGAGGTCCGGCATCAGAGCGACTGCGGGCGAGCGGTACGTTCCCATCGCGACGAGCAAAAGCCCCAGCACGATGACGAAGCTTGCCGTTTTGAAGCCGGATGGCGCGGCCGCGTAGCTGTTGTCGATGATGGGAAGCAGGTTCATGAGAATCACCGCGCAGCCCGTTCCAAAGAGGATGTACGGCATTCGCTTGCCGATCTTCGTTTCCGTTTTATCCGAGCGCGCGCCGAAAAACGGCAGCAGGAACAGCGCCAGAATGTTGTCTGCCGCCATGATCGCGCCGGAGA
>DJQK01000033.1 GCA_002437575.1 Clostridiales bacterium UBA6388
TCAATAAAATGGTATCTTAAAGTCTTACGACTCTAAAATCAATTTCATCTTGGTTCGCTCTTAGCTTTACTCAAGAATTTTCGTTGGCTATTCAAAGAATCTCTTTTCGACATTCATCGAACAACTTGTTTTTGGTTTCTAAAAAACCTAAATTGTCCAAGGTGTTTGTTCATGTTTCTCGTTGTTTAATTTACAAGGTGCACTCCGCGATCTCAGCGGCTCGCTTGCAGTTCAGCAAGCTTATTCATTCTATCACAGGAAGTCTTGTTTGTCAAGAACTTTTTTGAGGTTCTTCAAAACTTTTTGTGATTTTTGTTCGGCTTTGATCGATTTCTCTCTCGCAGCGAACTCATTTATTATAGCTCAGTTTCATCTGTTTGTCAAGAACTTTTTTCGATCTTTTTCGAAGTTTTTCTTGGCTTACATCCGCTTTGCCGCCGCTCTCTCGAGCGCTCGCATATATTATCAAAGCAAAAGCCTTTTGTCAACCCCTTTTTTCGAATTTTTGCGAATTATTTTATGGCTACTATTAGTTGTGTTAATAGCGGCCCGATCCCCCAAAATATGGCCGCGCCCAGCGCCCATGCCTCCGGCCCGATTTCCTTCGCCGCAAACATCAGCGCGAACGTCAGCGCACCGAGCGCCGCTCCGGCCCATTCTTTCTCCCGAAAAGCAGGGACTGCCGCATCCATCTGCGCCCGGCACGCGGCAAAAAGCAGGCTCTCGAACGCAAAAAAGCCCATCAGGAGCGCCGCCGAGACCAGCGGCTCGAACCGCTCCATCACATCCAGCACGCTCAAACTCTGGCTCACCGTATAAAATGGCTGCGCCAGCTGCTGGGTCAGCCGCGGCGATAAGCACCCCGCCGTTACCGCAGCCAGCGCCGCCGGCCCCAGCGCCAGAAGCGCCAGCCATCCGCCTTTTGCCCGCTCCTGCCTTCCCGGCAGAAACCGCAGACACGTCAAGGCCAGCATCGACGGCAAAACCTCGACCGTCTGCCTTGCCCCGCCCCAGGGCGTAAGCCATTGGAGCTCCACCTGCCGCGCCGCGCTCAATAGTACAATTATATATAGTGCCGCCAATATCAGGCTCACCACGCCGCAAACACGCGCCGCCTGCTCCGGCTCTTTCCGGTTTGCAAGCGCTGCCAGCACGATAAGCGCCGGCCCCGCAAGCTTTCCCGTCTCGTCCAAAAACGCCAGATGCGCTTGCGACGCCGTCTGTGCCGCGGAAAAAAGTGCAAATGCCGCGCCCAGAATCAGCCACACGCGCCCAAAGCCCATCCCGAATGCCCGAACCGTCAGCTCCCGCAGATCGAGTTTGCCTTCTGCAAGACTTGCCGTCAGCCCGAAATAGACTGCCGCGATCGCGCACCCGAGCAGAACCCAGCCCCAGCCGAGCCCCGCGCACGTCAAAGCAGCCGGGACCGTCAGCGCACCAAAGCCCCATGCGCCGGCCTGCCTCGCGGAAATTCTATTTTCCAAGCCGGAAGCCTCCTTCCGTATAAGCCAGTACCGGAGCCTCCGGCGTTTCGTTCTGCAAAAGCGCAGCCCGCGCCCGGCTGAGCGTCAGATCTCCCGGATGCGCCTGCAAAAATGCAAGCGCCGCCCGCACGTCTCTCGTTTCCCCGGCCGCACGATATAATTTTGCCGCCGGACGAAGCTGTCCGCTCACACTCACCTGCGGCATGAGATACCACGCCTTCTGCGTCACGATCACGTGCTCCGCCGTCTGCGTAAAGAGCTTGCCCGCGCACCCGGCCCGCAAATCGGAAAACGCCGCGTCCAGATTGACCCCGCGCCCCACGTCTCCCGTGTCCGCCGTCAGCGTGACAAACCCTTCCTCCGTGTCGATCACGAGCGCCTGCACAGGCCGCAGCTCGGCAGCGTCCGTGCTCGTCCCACCGAACCGGGAAAGCAGCGTCAGCGCGCCCAGCGCCGCCAGAAAGATCGCAAGCTTCTTCAAATCCTTCACCTCTGATTCTTATCGTCCAGCGGCTTATAAACCGCGTCCCGGTATTTCTGCTTCACCAGCCGCGGCCGCAGCATGGCTCTTGCCAGCTCCGCCTCGCCAAACGGCGCAAGGTAGCTTCTCCCCAGACTCTCCAGCCCCGCCAGATGCGTCAGAAGCAGCAAAAGCCCCACCGTCACGCCGAAAAGCCCCCACGCGCCCGCCAGAATCGTCAGCGCAAACCGCCACAGCCGCACCGCGTCCGAAAGCTCCCGGTTTGGAAGCGTGAACCCGCAGATCCCGCTCGAGGCCGTGACGATGAGGGCCGCCGGAGACACCAGCTTCGCGTCCACCGCCGCCGTCCCGACCACGAGCCCCCCGATGATCGACACCGCCGTCCCGATCGCCTGTGGCAGGTGAAGTCCCGCCTGCTGCAAAAGCTCGAACGCGCACAAAAGCCCCAGCACTTCCAGAAGCGTCGAAAACGGCACATCCTGCTTGCTCTCGATGACCGACAGCAAAAGCTTCGTCGGCAGCATCTGCTGGTGAAACATCGCCATCGCCGCGTAAACAGCCGGCAGCAGCAGACTAAGCCCCAGCGCCGCATACCGCAAAAGCCGCAGCATGGAAGCCGACAGAAAATCCGTCGCCCGATCCTCCGGCGAGCGCATCAGCCCGGCCAGGCTCACCGGCGCCAGATAGCCCAGCGGCAATCCGTCAGCAAGCAGCCCCACCTGTCCATCGAGCAGCCCCTGACAAAAATGATCCGTCCGCTCCGTGTACTCCAGAAGCGGAAACGCCGTCGCGCGCGACCCTGTCACATATTCCTCGATCGCCGCCGGAGACAAAAGCCCATCTATATCAATCATCGACAGCCTCTGCTCCATCTTCGCCGCAAGCGCCGGGTCGGTGAGCCCTTCGATCCAGCAGACCGTCACCTTCGTCAGCGTCCGCCTGCCGACCACCGTTTCGCGCAGCCGCAGCTCGGGCGTTCTCAGATGCCGCCGCACCAGACTCGTATTTGTCCGCAGCGTCTCCGTAAAAGCGTCCTTTGCACCCTTGACGGTGTTCTCGGTCTCCGGGGCTGACGGTCCGCGCTTTTCCCCGGTCTTGACCTCGCAGGCAAGCGCACTTCCCGTCTCCGGAAACAAAACCACGCAAAAGCCGTTTACCAGCAGCTGCGCCGCCTCGTTTTCGTCTTTTGCCTCCTTGACCGCCGCGCACCACACGCCGCCGCGCAAAAGCCTTGTAAAAAGGACCTCTTCGCGCTCGTCTGCCTCGATCGCCGCCAGCGGCCGAACCACATACTCCGCAATATCCCCGCCCGACGTCAGCCCATCGAGAAACAGCACCTCCAGAAGCTTTCCCGCGCAAAGAACCTTTCTCTGCTCCAGATCCGCCGCATCCCGAAACCGCGCCGCAAGCGCCCGCGCGTTCACCATCGCATCTCACCTCTTGCGGATTATTGTGCCGCAGGCGGGAAAAACTATACCGCAGCATTTGCATATGCAGCGCAAATATGGTAAGATAATATGAATCATTTTGAAAAACCGGCGCGAATTTTCACGCCCTACAATAATAATAGAATGCGGAGCGATACCATGTACGAATTCATCACCGAAAAAACGCTTCCCGAATACGAAGCCTTCGTTCAGTCCCACCCCAAGGGAAACTTTGCCCAGAGCTATCTCTGGGGCAAGCAGAAGCCCATGTGGACCTGGGACGCCATCGCCGTGCGAGGCGAAGACGGAAAAATCAAAGGCAGCCTCGCCGTCATGACACGCAAGGTCCCCGGCATCGGCAGAACGTTAATGTATGGCTGCCGCGGCCCCGTGTGCGATCTGGACGACCGCGATACCTTCTCACAGCTTTTGGACGGCGCAAAGGCCTTAGCGAAAAAATATAAGTCCTACGTCATCAAAATTGACCCCGACGTTCCCTCCAGCAACACCGCCTTTTCCTCCATGCTCCAGAGCTTCGGCTTCCAGGCCAAGGAAGGCGGCAAAAACTTTGAGGCCATCCAGCCGCGCTATGTCTTCCGCCTGAACGTCGAAGGAAAGACCGAAGAAGAGCTTCTCGCGAATTTCCACCAGAAGTGGCGCTACAACATCCGCCTGGCCGAACGCAAGGGCGTCACGGTCAAGATCTGCGGCAAGGAAATGGTCCCGGCCTTCTCCGACCTCATGCTCACCACCGGCGTGCGCGACGGCTTCGTCACCAGAAAGCCCGAATATTTCGCAAATATGCTCGATAACCTCGGCGAACACGCCCGGCTCTACATGGCCTTTGACCCCAACGGCACGCCCATTGCCGGCACGCTTGCCATCCACTACGGCGACAAGGTCTGGTACCTCTACGGCGCGTCGAGTAACGAGCACCGCAACCTCATGCCCAACTATTTATTGCAGTGGCGCATGATTCAGTGGGCCGTCGAAACGAACTGCCGCATCTACGACTTCCGCGGCGTCTCCGGCGACGTCTCCGAGGACAATCCCCTTTACGGCCTGTTCCGCTTCAAGCAGGGCTTCGGCGGCGATTTCACCGAATTTGTCGGCGAGATGGACCTTGTCCTCTCCCCCGCGATTTACTGGGCTGTCGAGCATGGCACATCCGTTTTCAAGGAACTGCGCAAGAAAGTCTATCTCATCCGCAACCGCGGCAAATAAGCACGAAGGAGCACGCGCATGAAACGTTACACGGTCGATTCCGCCGCCATTCGTCAGAATCTGGAGACGCTCAAAAAACGCGCCGGAAAAGCGCAGCTGTTTGCCGTCGTCAAGGGAAACGGCTACGGCCTCGGTCTTGTGCCTCTGGCCGCCATCTGCCGCGATGCCGGTATCACAACCTTCTGCGTCACGGAGGTTCTGGATGCAAAGCAGCTGCGAGACGCGGGCTTTACCCAGAATATCCTCATGATCCGCCCGACGTGCGACGTTGACGAGGTGCACCAGCTTCTCGATCTGGACGTGATCCTGACCGTTTCGAGTCAGGACGACGCCGCCGTTCTCAACGGCATCGCCACCCAGCGCAAGCAGAAGGTCAAAGCGCACATTGAGATCGACACCGGCATGGGCCGGTACGGCTTTTTGCCGAACGAGATCGATAAGCTGCTTCACATCTATTCCTACATGGACGGGCTGGCGCTTCTCGGCATCTACACACACTTCCATTCTGCCTTCTGTAATAAAAAAGCGACCGATCTGCAAGTCGTCGCCTTCCGCTCCGTCATCCGGCAGCTTCAGGAGAAGGGCTTCGATGTCGGCATCTGCCACTGCTGCAATTCCGCAGGGCTCCTGCGCTTTCCCAATTATGCAATGGACGCCGTGCGCGTCGGCTCCGCGATCCTCGGAAGGCTGTCGTTCAAGGGAAGCTATAACCTCAAGCGCGTCGGCGTGTTAGAGGCAAGCGTCGACGAGCTGCGCTGGCTTCCCAAGGGGCACACCTGCGGCTACGGCGCGGGCTGGAAGGCGAAAAAGCCCACCCGCATCGCCATCCTTCCCATCGGCTGGTACAACGGCTTCGGCTGCCAGATGGGAAACGACCTCACCCGAAGAAAAGACAGCCTGCGCGGCGTATTTTCCAACCTCAAACACCTGATTTTCGGCCGCAAGGGCTACAGCGTGCTGCTCGGCGGCAAGCGCTGCAAGGTTCTGGGGCACATTGGAATGCTCCACACCGTCGTCGACGTGACCGACGTCCCCTGCAAGCTCGGCGACAAGGCCATTTTCGACGTCAACCCCCTCATGCTCAAAGGCGTCGACGTGATATTCCAGTAATTTTTCGGAGGTGATCGCATGGCCCATCCCATCGCCGCCATCGCAACCGGGCTGACTCGCAGCGGCATCGGCATTCTGCGGATGTCCGGAGACGGCTGCATTGAACTTGCAAACCGCGTTTTTTCGCTCTATTCCAAAAGAAGTCTACAGGATCTTCCCGACCGCAAACTTTCCCGCGGCACGCTCTTTGACGCGCAGGGCCGCCCCATTGACGAGGCCATGGTCTTTGTCTCCCGCGCCCCGCATTCATACACCGGCGAGGACACCGCGGAATTTCAGTGCCACGGCTCTCCCGCCGTCCTGACCGCAGGGCTTTCCGCGCTTTTCGCCGCCGGCTTCCGGCAGGCAGGGCCCGGCGAGTTCACCAAACGCGCCTTTCTGAACGGTCAGATGGACCTCACGCAGGCCGAGGCCGTCATCGACCTCATCGACGCCGAGACCGCCGATGCCGCCGCCAACGCAGCAGGTCAGGTCGCAGGTGTACTTCGTAAAAAGCTGGACCCCATCTATGACAGTCTCATGGACATCTGCTCGCACTTTCACGCCGTGCTCGACTACCCCGACGAGGACATCGAGCCGTTCGCGCTGCAAAGCTACGCAGATACCCTGAAAACCGCCTCGCGCGAACTCGACGCGCTTCTTTCGTCCTGCGAGCGCGGCAATTTCATCAAAAACGGCGTCCAGACCGCGATCTTAGGCGCACCGAACGCAGGAAAATCGAGCCTTCTCAACGCCCTTGCCGGGTTTGAGCGCGTCATCGTCACCGCCATCCCCGGCACCACGCGCGATGCCGTCGAGCAGACCGTGACCCTCGGCCGCCACCTTCTGCGTCTTTTAGATACCGCCGGCATCCGCGAAACGGACGATACCGTCGAGCAGCTGGGCGTCGCCCGCTCCTTAAAAGCCGCCCAGCTCTGCCAGCTGGCCCTTTTCGTCGTCGACGGCTCAAAGCCCTTGACCCCGGAAGACGAGGCCGCGATGGACGCCGCCCTGCAAGCGCCCGAGGCCATCGCAATTCTCAACAAGCAGGACCTTCCCTGCGTCATTGACCCCAGCGAGCTTCCGTTCGCCTACGTCATCCCCGTGAGCTGCGCAAAGGGCGAAGGCCTCGATCTTCTCGAGCAGGCGCTCGACATGGTCTTCGAAGACGAAACACCCTGCGACGGCTCGATCCTCACCAACGCCCGGCAGGCAGACGCCATCGCAAGATCCCGCGAAGCGCTCGAGTCGGCCCTCTCGTCCTTGTCCCTCGGCATGACGCCCGACGCAGTTTTAGTTGACGTCGAGGCCGCCATGGAAGCGCTCGGCGAGGCCACCGGCCGCGTGGTCCGCGAGGATATCACCAATCGAATTTTTGAACGTTTTTGCGTCGGTAAGTAAACGTACTTCCTGCGCGTGGCTGGATTTGTTTCTGCCGTGCGCGGCGGGGTAGCTTAGGGCAACTTCCTGGCCGTGGCCCAGGGGCCAGGGTTTTTCTGGCAGAAGACTGCCAGCTGGTCCAAACGCATTTTCTTTCTTG
>DJQK01000112.1:0-9918 GCA_002437575.1 Clostridiales bacterium UBA6388
GCTTAAGTTGATGACGTTACCCAAAAAGGGAATCGGTGTTCACACAGCGCACCTTCGGATAAGCCCGCCCAAAGGTATGACAAAACGCCTCCCGCAAGGGCGGGGAACAAAAACAGCAGCGTCTTCTGACTTGCAATCTGAACGGAGAGCATCCGTTCGCGCCGCGCGTCTGTCTTCTCGTGGGTCTTCCACAATGACGGCCTTTCGGCCCAGCGATCATTCGCCTCGACACGCGCCTCATGCGCACAGCTCCGGGTAGAGTAGGTTCGTTCCATTTACGCCGCAGTCTGCAGAACACCTGCTGCAAAGCTGCGGCTACTGTTTTCCGGCGTCGATATTCACTTTGGCACACCGCAAAAAAGCGGCGTCTCATATCTTTATATATTATACAGCAAACGCCGGAAAGGTCAATCACCTTTCCGGCGAAATTTGCCTGCAGGCGCTTTTTTGCTGTCGTTTTTTCACAGAAAGGTTTCGCCTTTGGCGGAAAAGAACCGTCGAAGCGCGAAGACGCAATTGTGCGGTGCTGCCTTCATTGAATATCAGTATGCCTTCAGAAGGGCCTCGAGTTCTTCCTTCGGGCGATAGCCGACGGAGGTGGCCTTGATCTCGCCGTTCCGGAAAACCATCACGGTCGGGATGCTGCTGACGCCATAATCGATGGCAAGCTGCCGCGCATCGTCGACATTGACCTTGCAGACCTTGACGCTTCCCTTCTTTTCCTCGGCGATCTCAGCGATAATGGGCGCCAACATCTTGCATGGGCCGCACCAGGTGGCCCAGAAATCCACGAGCACGGGCTGCTTGGAAAGCAAAACCTCTTTGTCAAAATTTTCTTCTGTTACAATGATCTCTGCCATTATTTTTTCTCCTTTCCGCGGGATTTATAGTACAGCATACAGTGGCAAAAGCCCTCGAAATTGGGATCCGCGATCTGCTCGCGGAATTCCTTGCATATACATTTGGTGTCTTCGGTTCGCTCGAGTCTGCATGGGCAGTAGCCGCCTGTGCGCTTGAGCCCTTCCTTGACCGACTGGACGATCTTCTTGTCCGGGTTGAGCGTGACTGCCATCCGCGCGCCCTCCTTTCCGGCTTTCCTTGCCGGGTTCAGTATACCACATTTCGCGAAAAATAGCCAGTCCCCGCAAAATTACGGCGTCTGCGTGATGCAGTCCAGCACGGCCTTCAGCCAGGCGTCCTGATGATTTACCGTGCATCGCCGGTTCTCCATGTCAAACGCCACGTCCACATCGCCAAAGAAATTATAGAACTGGAGCATATCGCCCGTTCTCGTGTCGCCGTTCGGGAAAACGACGTTCTCCAGCTGAAGCCATACCGTCCATTGGAAATCGCCCTCGCGCTTCGTATGGTATCTCATGCCGTACATCGGAATCAGGTTGGTCAGCTTCGTCCGGATTTTCGCCTCCCGAAAGAGCTGAAGAAGTTCTTCAAAACGGGCATCGTCCGGGCCGATGGAAAACCGCCTCTGATTGGAAGCACTCGCTGTCACATACATATCATAATCGCCCGAAATTCGCGTGCACTGCGTCAGATCGAGAAACGGATAGCGCTGCTCGATCGTCTGCGGGCGCGTGTAAAAAGAGCGAAGCCTGTAAAAACCAGCAGCGCCGCGCCGAAAATCGCCCACTTTCTCTTTTGGCGTGTCGTGCTTCATTCCCTCCGTCTTTTTCGTTTTTTCCAAATCTGTTGCAGCAGAGCCTCTTCCAAAAACCACAGCAAAAACGCTCGGAAGCGCTCGTGTCTTCCGTGCGTTGTCCTTATTCGTAGCCCTGGCTCACGCCGCTTGCGCCGACGTCTGCGCCCATATCGCAGGAGTAGACCCACTCGATGGTATCTCCGGCCTGCACGCCATAGCGGCTCGAGCCGTAGTTCGGGAACCAGCCGTTCACGCGGTACATCCAGCCGGAAAGCGCCCCGCAGTCAAACTCGTAAATGGCGCTGATGCCTTCAATGTACGCCGTGTCATAAAGCGCCGTGGCCTGATACTCCATGTGGATGGCGTTTGCCCCGGCGGTGTCCAGAAGCACCTCAAACGCACTCTGTCCCTCGGAAAACTCGACTGTCACGGGCGCAAGGATCCAGCCGTCCTGCGGCACGAGCTCGGCTTTTTCCGTGTCCAGATCGCTCATGTGATCGAGAAGCGACGCGCAGCTGATGCTGACGGTGCACGTCTTGGGCCCGGCGGCTTCCGGAGCCTCTATAGACACCGGCTGCTCGTCCATCGGCGGGCGTTCTTCCGGCGCCGACGGTTCGGGCTCCGGCACCCCGGCGGGTTCCGGCTGCGATTCTTCCGAAGCGGGTTCCGGCGCAGCGGGCCCATCCGCCGTTTTCGCGGGAGCCTCCTGCGAGGACTCGGTCTGCGCAGACTCCTGCGTGGGTTCGGGGCTTTGGGCGGGCTGTGCGCTGCACGCACAGAGCGTCAGCAGCACGAACGCCAGCAGCGCGGCCAGTAGCCGTTTCGTCGTTCGTCTCATGCGTCCCTCTCTTTCTTGTCCACCTTGCCAAAAAGCCTCGCAGAGTTTCGCGTCCGCAGACGCGAAATAAAATATAATTCATTTTATCCGGCGGCTTTGCCGACCGGAAAAATACTTCTCGCCTCGCAAGTGTGGAATTTTGCCCCTATGGGGCAAAATTATGCGCGCAGTCGAGGCGCAGCCTTTTGCCCGAAAAGCGTCAGCTTTTTGGGCAGTTTTTATCTTGTTACAAGGCAGCAGCCGTCGGGGCCGAGGGTGAGCTTTCCGGGGTAATACGACAGATCACAGCCCAGCAGCACCTCGCCCTGCAAGTGCAGCTCCCACGGCGCGTTCGATTTGTTGCAGCACACGCAGAGCGTCTGCTTTTCAAACCGGCGCAGAAACAGCAGCCGTCCGCCGCCTGCCTCCACCACGGTCACATCGCCGCGGCGAAGCGCCGGAAGCGTTTTTTTGAGCGTTGAGAGCGCCCTGTAAAACGATTGCAGGCTCTCGTCCTCGCTGCCCCACGGAAAATAGCGGCGGTTGAAGGGGTCGCGGTAGCCGGTGAGCCCGGCCTCGTCGCCGTAGTAAATACAGGGCATTCCCGGGAGCGTGAACTGCAAAAACGCCGCCATGCGCAAAAGTGATTTGCCGCGAATCAGGTCTTCCGGCGAAAAGTGCCGTTTGGCCAGCTCTTCGCGCTCGCCGTCTCTGGGGTCTAAAAGGGCGTTGATGGCGCGTGGCGTGTCGTGCGTGGACAAAATGTTCATCACGCAGGAAAGAACGTCCGCCGGATAGTTTTCCGCCAGCGCCATGATGCGCTCACCCAGCGCCGCGCCGTCCGCGTCCCCGCGCACATAGCGGAGAATTTCCTTCTGCCAGGGGTAATTCATGACGGAGTCGAGCTCGCGGCTCGTGAAATACTTCCGCCGCACGCCGTAGGCAACCTTGTTGGACGCATCCTCCCAGACCTCGCCGATCAGAAGCGCGTCGGGCTTTTCTTTGCGGATCCTGTCTCGCAGGCGCAGAACGAAGCTGTCCGGCAGCTCGTCGACCACGTCCAGCCGCCAGCCGTCGGCTCCCGCGCGAAGCCAGTGCACGGCGATGGAATCTTCGTCGTCGATGATGTACCGCAGGAAATCCTCGTTGTCCTTGTTTACGCACGGCAGGTCCGTGATGCCCCACCAGCTGGTGTAGACGTCTGGATAGTGCTTGAAATCGAACCAGCTGCGATACGGAGATTCGGGATTTGAGACCGCGTCCTGAAAATACCGGCTGCGGCTTCCGACGTGGGAAAACACGCCGTCCAAAATCACCTTCATGCCCCGCTCGTGCGCGTCACGGCAGAGCGCCTTGAAATCCGCTTCCGTTCCAAGCATCGGGTCGATGCGGCCATAGTCGCAGGTGTCGTACCGGTGTGTGGAGAAGGCGAAGAAAATGGGGTTGAGGTACAAAATTTCCACGCCGAGGTCCTGCAAATAGGGGAGCTTTTCGCGGATACCGTTCTGGTTCCCGCCGTAAAAATCGTTGTTCCAGACCTTTCCGTTCGCGTCCGGCAGATAGACCGGGATATCCGTTTTGTCCTCGTGCACCCAGTAGGGCTGAAGCTTTCCTGTGCAGTCGCACGTGCCGCTCTGATAGAACCGGTCGGGGAAGATCTGATACATGACCGCGCCCCTTGCGTACTCCGGCACAGGGTATTTGTCCTCCACGCAGCTGACCTGCCAGAGGCCGCCCTCTTCCATGTTGGTGTCGCTGCTTCCCTGACGAAACAGCCGGAACGACTCGTTCTGCGTGGTGATCTGGAAGTAGTAAAAATACAGCCCCGGCTGAAGAGAAAATTCCCCGCTCCACGCTTCATACAGCGCATTTTCTTCCGTTTTCTGAAGCGGTGCGCGGAAGTGCTCCGTTTTTTCATCGTCCAGCAGGAAAACAGCCTCGGCCTGCACCGTCCGGCAGGAGACCGGAATGTCCAGGCGCAGGCGGCAGGTTTCTCCGGGCTTTAACGTCCCGAACGGCGTTTTGAACTGCGAGAGCTTGCTGTCAAATAAGATCCGCATCGTCAGTCCAAACCCCAAATTTCTTCGGCGTACTGCTCGACTGCGCGGTCAGCAGAAAAAATGCCGGCCTTTGCAATGTTGACGAGCGACATATTCGTAAATTTCCGTTTGTCGCGCCAGAGTGCGCCCACCTTCTGCTGCGCGGCACAGTAGCTCTCAAAATCGGCCACGGTCATGTAGCCGTCTGCGGTGCCGAAATGGTTGGTGGTGAGGCTCTGGACGATATCCTCAAATTTCTTGCCGCCGAGCGCGCCGGAGGTGAGTAAATTCAAAACCCGGTTCAAAGGCTCCGTCAGATACGCCCGCGGATCATAGCCGCCGCGCCACAAGGCCTCCACCTGATCGGCGTGCAGACCGAAGAGGAACATATTCTCTTCTCCCACCTGCTGACAAATTTCGACATTCGCGCCGTCGAGCGTTCCGAGCGTGACCGCGCCGTTGATCATCAGCTTCATGTTGCCCGTGCCGGAGGCCTCCTTGCCCGCGACGGAGATCTGCTCAGAGATATCGGCCGCCGGAATGATGATCTCCGCCAGAGAGACCTTGTAATCCTCGACGAAGACGATCTTGAGCTTGCCGTGCATGGCGGGGTCCGCGTTGATCATATCCGCTGCGGCGACAATGAGCGAGATGATGCGCTTTGCCATCTGATAACCCGCGGAGGCCTTGGCCGCAAAGACGAACGTGCGGGGCGTGACCTCCATCTGCGGATCGTCCTTGATCGCAAGATACAGCCGCAGAATGTGCAGCACGTTCAAAAGCTGCCGCTTATACTCATGCAGGCGCTTGACCTGAATGTCAAACAGGCTCTCGGGGTCTAAGTGAATGCCGTTGACGCGGCTGACGTAGTCCGCAAGGCGCTTTTTGTTCTCGAGCTTGATATCCCGCAGCTTCGCGAGGACCTCTTCGTTATCGTAGAAGCGCAACAGCTTTTCCAGCTCCCGCGCGTCTTTGGTAAAGCCGTCTCCGATCAGCTCTGTCAGGTACGCGCTGAGCGCGGGGTTGGCCTGGCACAGCCAGCGGCGGTAGGCGATGCCGTTGGTGATGTTGATGAAGCGGCTCTCATCGAGCTTCGCGTAGTCCCTGAAAATACCGTCTCTGAGGATCTGCGTGTGCAGCTGCGACACGCCGTTGACCTTGTGGCACGCGGCAAGGCACAAATTCGCCATCCGCACCTCGCCGCCGGAGATGGGGGCCATATAGTCGATCTTGCCCCAGTCGCCGGGATACGAGAGCTGAAGGCGGTTGCGCGTGCGGCGGTCAATTTCGCGGACAATGCCGTAAACACGCGGAAGCTGCTCGCGGAAGAGGTCGATCTGCCAGTGCTCGAGCGCTTCTGCCATGACGGTGTGGTTCGTGTAGGAAAGGGTCTTGCAGGTAATGTCCCACGCCTCGTCCCAGCCCATTTCGTACTGGTCGACCAGCAGCCGCATCAGCTCCGGCACGCAGAGCGCCGGATGGGTGTCGTTGATGTGCACGGCGACCTTGTCAGGAAGGTTGGATAACGTGCCATACTGCTTGTAGTGGTCCTTGAGGATCGACTGAAGCGACGCCGAAACCAGCAGATACTGCTGCTTGAGCCGGAGACGCTTTCCCTCGATGTGATCGTCCGCCGGGTATAAGACCTTCGAGATGGTCTCAGCCATCGTGTTCTGCTCCAGCGCCCGCGCATAATCGCCGCGGGAGAACGCCGCCATGTCAAAGCCCTGCGGCACGGAGGCAGACCAGAGCGTCAGCTTGTTCGCCCCCTCGGCGTGGTAGCCGGAAATATAAAAATCGTGCGGCACGGCCATGACGGACTGATAGCCCACCTGCGCGGCCTTGAATTTTCCGTGGTCCATCCACTCGTGCACGGCGCCGCCGAAGCGCACCTCGACCGCGTCGTCTTCTCGCGTGTGCAGCCACACGTCGCCGAGGCCCAGCCAGTCGTCCGGGAATTCGATCTGCCAGCCATCGACGATCTTCTGCTTGAAGATGCCGAACTCATACCGGATGGAAAAGCCCGTGACCGGGTACGAAAGCCCGGTCGCCGCGTCCATGTAGCACGATGCCAGCCGTCCCAGGCCGCCGTTTCCGAGCCCTGCGTCGGGCTCCATTTCGCAGAGCGCTTCGAGCGAGAAGCCGAGCTCCTTCAGGACCTCTCCTGCTTCGTCGTAAAGCCCGAGGTTAAAGAGGTTGTTGCGAAGCGACGTGCCGACGAGAAATTCCATCGACATATAATAGACCTGCTTGCGCTCTTTTTCGCGCGTTTCTGCCTGAAACGCACGCTGCTTGTCCTCCAGCATCAGCCGGACCGTCACGCAGAGCGCGCGGTAGGCCTGCTTTTCCGTCGCCTCCCGAAGCTCACAGCCAAACATCCGCAGGCAGGTTTCTTCCACTGCCTGATGCAGCATTTCCTTTGTCATACACTGTCCCCCAATGCTTTGTGATAGAGCGCCATATAGCTTTGCGCGCCCTTGTCCCAGCTGAAGTCCTGCGACATATCGTGCCGGACCAGCTCCTTCCACTGTTCGGGCGAATCGTAATAAAGCGCCAGCGCCCGGTCGATGGCAGCGAGGAAATCGTCCGCGTTGTAGCTCTGGAAGGTAAAGCCCCGGCCTTCGCTCTCAGGCCCTTCATACGGCGGCACGGTGTCCTTGAGACCGCCCGTCGCGTTCACGACCGGGATCGCGCCGAAGCGCATGGCCATCAGCTGCGAAAGCCCGCACGGCTCGGATTTCGACGGCATCAGGTAAAGATCCGACGCCGCGTAGACCATGTTGGCAAGATCCGCGCTGAAGCAGAGGTTGACGCTGACCTGATTGCGAAACCGATCCTGCAGGCCGCGCAGGAACCACTCGTATTTCTCTTCGCCTGTTCCGATGACGACGAGCTGCACGCGCCTCGACATGAGCCGCTCTGCGATGTAGCACAGAAGATCGATGCCCTTGTGGCCGGCAAGCCGCGTGACCATCGCGAGCATCGCGGTGTCGCGGTCTTCGGGAAGGCCGAGCTCTTTTTGCAGGGCAAGCTTGTTTTGAAGCTTTCCTTCTTTGAAGGTTTTTTCGTTATAGTGCGCCGCCAGGCCCTCGGTTTTCATCGGGTCAAAGAGCTTTGTGTCGATGCCGTTGGTGATGCCGGTAAAATCGCCGCCGCGGCTCGAGAGCACCTGAGACAAACCGTGCGCGTAATAGGGATAGCGCAGCTCCTGGCAGTAGGTCTGCGAGACGGTCGAGACCTGATCGGCCGTAACGATGGCGGCCTTCATGAGGTTCGTGCAGTCGTCAAAGCGCAAAATTTCGTCACACTCGCGCGGCAGGCCGATGACGTCGTAGTTGAAGCTCAGGTTGGCCTTCCCCTGATATTCGACATTGTGGATGGTAAAGACGCTTCGCACGTTCGGGAAGCTCTCGTGATACTCGGTCTTGAGAAGCAGCGGCACCAGCGCCGTCTGCCAGTCGTGGCAGTGGATGATGTCGGGCTTTAATCCCACGAAGACCATTGCGGCCAGCGCGGCCTTGGAAAAATAGGCGAAGCGCTCGCCGTCGTCCGCGCAGCCGTAGACGCAGCCGCGGCAGAAATAGTGCTCGTTGTCGATGAAGTAGATCTTGAGCTTTTTGCGCCGGCTCCTGAGCCGGATGAGACCCACATACTCCCGCCGCCAGGCCAGCGGCACGTCGAAGTAGCCCAGAAATTCCATATCGTATTTGCCGGAATATTTGATCCGGTCGTAAAACGGCAGAAAGACGCTCACTTCATTGTTTTTGATCTCGGATAATGCCTGCGGCAGCGCCTGCAAGACATCGCCAAGGCCGCCCGTCTTTACAAACGGGGCGGCCTCGGAAGCAACCATTGCGATTTTCATACGGTAACTCCTTTGCTGATGTAAAGCGGATGCTCCGGCGTTCCCTGAAGCCGGGTTCCCGGTTTGACGGTCACGTTCTTATCCAGAATGACGTAGCGAAGCTGCGAGCGTGCGCCGACCTTGCTTCCCTGCATGAGGATCGAGCTCTCCGTCTCGCTGTCCTCTCCCAGATCGACCTCACGGAAGATGACCGAATGGTTCGCCCTGCCGAAAATGTGGCAGCCGTCGGCCACCAGGCAGTCGGGCGCCTGCCCATTTTCGCCGAAGAGCGTCGGCACAGAGTCGCGCACCTTGGTGTAGATGGGAAGGCTGGTACGGAACAGGCTGTGGCGCACATCCTGATCGAGCAGACGCAGATTGTTGATATAGTATTCCTGCATACTCTCGTTAAAGAGCGCAATATTCTGGAACGAGTACACGTTCACCGAGAGCTTTCCCTCGTTGTACTGCGGCAGAACGAAGTCCCGCTCAAAATAGCACTTGCCGTGCGGCACGAGCTCGTGGATGATGTTCAGAAGCTTTTTGCGTTCGATGACAAACATACTCATGCCGGAAAGATAATCAGGCGGCGCGCAGTATTCGACGGCCAGATCCGCGATCTTTCCGCTCTCATCGACCTTCACGGCCAGCGTCTGCGTGCGCTTGCCGTCGCACCGGCCGGACTTTGCAACGATCGTTAAGTCGCAGCCGGAGGAAACGTGCGCGTCGACGACCTCAGAAAAATCGATGGCGCAGAGAACGGTCGTGTCGGATAAGATAACATACTCCGCGTCGCTGCGCTCGAGAACGGGAAGCGCAGTCTGCAGCGCTTCGAGCTTTCCGCGGTAAGCGCCCGTGTGGCCCGTGGCGTAGGGCGGCAGGAAGCGCACGTTTTCTCCCAGATGCAGGTCCCAGTCCTCGCAGTTTGCCAGATGGTCCATCAGCGACTGGTAGTTATATTTCGTAATGATGCCGATGTTGCGGATGCCGGAGTTGCTCATGTTCGAAAGCACGAAGTCGATCTGCCGGTAGCGGCCGCCGAACGGGATCGAGCCCGAGGTACGCTCCCAGGTGAGGTCTCCCATCTTGCTGTCGTAAATGTTCGAGAAAATGATGCCCATTGCTTCCATGTTCGCGTCCCCCTTTCTTAGACGATGGCGCCGGGTTCGATGACCGCGCCTTCGGAAATTTCCTTCTCCTTGCCGACGACGCTGATCCTGCGCTCGCCGTTTTCCACATCGCCGCCGATCTTCGCGCCCGCGCGGATGATGCAGCTTTCGGCGATGATCGCATTGCGGATGGACGCGCCGTTTTCAATGACGACGTCTGGCATGATGACGCTGTCGACGATCTCCGCGCCCTTGCCGACGGTGCAGCCGGTCGAGATGATCGAATGGTTGACAAAGCCGTAGACCTCGCAGCCGTCTGCTACAAAGCTTTCGTGAAGCTCTGCGGTCTTTGCGATGTAGCTTGCGGGCTTGGTCGTGTTTCGGGCGTAGATCTTATGTCCTTCGGGGCCGTAAATGTCAAAGGCCGGATGCTTGCCGAGCAGATCCATGTT
>DJQK01000112.1:10022-10202 GCA_002437575.1 Clostridiales bacterium UBA6388
TGATGTTCTTGCCGAAGTCATTTTCGCTGGTGGGGTCGGCTTCGTCGGCCTCCAGGAACTCTTTGAGGACGCTCCACTTGAAAATGTAGATGCCCATCGACGCATTCGTGGACTTGGGGTGCTTCGGCTTTTCTTCGAATTCGTAGATCGAGCCGTCTTCGCGCGTGTTCATGATGCCGA
>DJQK01000110.1 GCA_002437575.1 Clostridiales bacterium UBA6388
CCGTTGTCAAAGAAGTAGCGGTAGCTGATAAATCCAACTGTTTCAGACGCAAAGCCAGCGCCGATGACCGTGCCGGTATAAAGTGCGTTCGGGTCAGAAATTTCCCACGTTTCGCCGCTGTCCGGAGAAGTACAGACGTTCGCCGAGCCTGTTCCGGCTGCGGGCGGCAGCGCGGCGACACACCAGCAGAATGTGCCGATTTCGCCATAGTAGAAAGTGATGGAGTCCAGATAGCCAAAGGGAAAGGTTTCCCTATTCCTGTCACAGCCGGGGAGCGCCGCGATCAGATCATACGGAACCTTTGCAAGTGGCTCCTTGCTGTCCATGCTTTCGTACAGCTCGATCCACGGCGTTTGCGAGTCGGCAACAAACCCAATCAGTTCAACTGTATTCATGACAGGCAGCGTAGAATCCGCTGCTGGCGGTGTCGCTTCTGAGCTGGAATTGGCTGAATGATCCGGCAATGTGATTTCACTAGACTTCTGTTGCGTCAGCTCGGCAAACGAGCAGCCGGTTGCGCTTATGGTGAGCAGCAACGCCAGAACGGCGCAAAGGACGCTTGTTTTCTGTTTTTTCGTCAGGAACAAGATCCGCTCCTTGACCGGAGGTCCAGCCAAACTCAGCGCCGCCGTTTTGCGCGGCGCTTGCGCCAGAATCGCGCGGGCGTAGGCAAGGCGCTCCGTATCCGGCAGCTTGGCGGCGACCGCCTCGTCACACGCCAGCTCCGCGTCGCGCTTGGAGCAAATCGCGGCAAGCCAGATGAACGGATTCCACCAATAGACGCTCACGGCTGCTGCGCGGCAGAACGACCACAGGAAATCCAGATGATGCAGATGCGTCAGCTCGTGGCGCAAAATGAGTTCCGCCTCGTCCGTTTGCAGCACATCCTCCGTCAGATAGACCGCCGGAAGGACCCCTGCCAGGCACGGCGATTTGATGCACTTCGAGACGTAAATGTTCGTTCTTCCCCATTTTCCGAGGAATTTTCGACTTTTGTGCAGCCGAACGGTAAAAACCGCCCACGTCGAAATCAGCCAGAGCCCGAGAAGACCGCTTCCAGCTGCCCAGACGATTAGCAGAATCTGTGCCGTTGTAAGCGGCTTTGCCGCCGGGGCTGCGGCCTGCTGTACTGCGGGCTTTGTTACTGGCTCCTGCGTTTCTGGCTGCGGCGCCGTTTGCGTCGGCGTAGTCGGCTGTACGGAAACTGGTGCGTTCTGCACAGCCTGCACTGGCGCGGTCACTTCCTCCGCCGGAAGAACTGGCAGAGAAACCAGCGTTCCCGGCAGGCAGAGCTTCAAGAGCACGACCAGCCAGAGGCAATAGAGCATCCGCTTTGGCACGCGGTTTTTGAATATCGCCCGCACCAAAAGCACAACTGCGATCAAGCCTGAGAGCGTCAAAATCTGCTTCGCCACCGTTTAGCCCTCCCCCCACAAGGTCCCGCTTCCTTCGTCACAGAGGATCCAGCACTCCTGCATCCCCGTCCGCGCCAGCCGTCCGCGCGCAAAGACCTGCCCGTTCACAACAAACAGACCGTCGACAAGTTCGTTCAGCACCATCGGCCAGCCTTCTTCGTTCGTCGGGATGCTGTCCGCGTCATAATTTCCGTCGCGGTAGTCGACCTGCGTGATGCCGATGGGATTTCCAAATGCGTCGTACATCTCGGGCGACAGCGAGAGGATCGCTTTCTGCTCGCCTGTCTCCACGTCCATCGCGTAGCAGCAATCATAGTCGTAATTCTCGCCGCCATAGGCAACATAATAGACCGTGCCGTCATAGTAATTGAAATAATCGCCGATGGGGCCCTGATGCAGGACGGTGATCTCCTTCGTTTCGGGGTCAAGATGGCAGTAATCGCACATATCGTCCCAGAAATATATGCCTGTGTCGTCTGCGCTGAAAAATGCCGCATCGTATTCACCTTCAAACAGGATCTCGCGTTCTTCTGCTTCGGTACTGTATGCATACAGCGTTCCGCTTCTGAAATCATACAGATACAGCTTTCCATCATAGTACGTGGCCGGCGCACAGCTCTCGTACAGAAGCGTTTGTGCGCTGCCGTCCAGTTCCGCATGAAAGGTTCGCATGACATTGTTCTCATCGCGGCAGTCATAATAAATGCCGCTTTCCGTTACAAGGAACGTATAGCAATAACCATCCACAAGTTTTTCCGCTTCACTTCCATCCGTGCGCACACGCCAGAGAGAAAAGCCGTCCCTATAGTTTGAAAAATAGACCCAGCCATCCAGCACGTTGATGCAGTTGGGCGCATAGTCCTCCGCTGGCAGCAGCTGCGTCTGTTCGCTGCCGTCCGTGCGGGCTCTGTAAAGGCCCCAGTCGGTTTCGCTGCGGTAATAGACCCATTCGCCGTCCCCGGCCATCAGCCCGCCCTGCCCGATGTTCGCACCGGCAAAGCCCAGCCACTCCGTATGTACTTCGGCGGTCTTCCACGGATCCGCACCGTCTTCCTCACCGTAGATTTTCTGAGATCCCTGTGGGCGAGTCTCCTGCATCGAGCCATTATAGGAGGACTGCGCATCCTGCGATTCGGCCTCCCACGGCGCTTCCTCCGGCTGCATTGCGGGCAGAGCCTCCGGCTTTTTCTGACAACCCGATAAAAGAAGGCTGATGCAGAGTATCAAAAAGAGGTTCTGTTTTTTCATTGCGCGCGCTCCTTTTCTGCCGCGTCCAAAATGGCTTTCAGCTCCTGAATCTCCTGTTCACTCAGCGCACCGCGCCCGACTAAGCTTGATACCATCATTCCCACGCTGCCGCCGTAGACCTTGGACAAAAACGACTCCGTTTCCTCCGGCTCGACATCGGCATACGCGATCGCTGCGCTGTATGTCTGAAATTTCCCGCTGCTGTCCATCGTGACCGCGCCCTTGGCGATGAGCCGCTTGAGCATCATAAAAACTGTCGCCCGGCTCCAGCCGGTATCTTTTTCCAACGCGGAAACGAGCTGCGCCAGCGTGCACGCCTTCCCTGCCCAGAGCGCCTTCATGAGCTTCCACTCGCCGTCCGATAATCTCAGGTGTTCCATCGTGTTTCCTCCCGCGTCCGTGTTAACATCTGTTATAGTTTGAGCGTACCATACGAATTAACATTTGTCAACAAAAACCCGCTGAAATTTTCCGCCTCTGGCAGGAAGCTTTTCCGTGTGGTATAATAGAAAAAAGTTTTCTTCCGGCGCAATATTTCCCCATTTTTTTCGACTGGAGAGGAAAGGAGGCGAGGCCATGCTCGATGAACAGATCGTCGCGCTGTATTGGAGCCGCTCGGAACAGGCCATCGCGGAGACCGGCGAAAAATACGGCGGATACTTAAACCGCATCGCATACGGCATTCTGCGCAGCACGCTCGACGCGCAGGAGTGCGTCAACGACACGTATCACAGCGCGTGGAACGCCATGCCGCCAAGCAAACCGAACCGGCTTTCCGCGTTTTTGGGCAAGATCACGCGGCGGCTCTCCATTGACCGCCTGCGGCACGATACCGCGGAAAAGCGCGGCGGCGGGGAGCTTCCGCTGGCTTTGGACGAGCTGAGCGGGTGCGTTTCCGGCGTCGATACGGCAGAAAGCGAGCTTTTCCGGCAGGAGCTCTCTTCGCTTCTGGATACGTTTTTATCTTCGCTTTCCGACACGGAGCGGCGCGTGTTTCTGCGGCGGTACTGGTATCTCGACTCGATCGCGGAAATTGCCGAACGCTTCGGCTTTTCGCAGAGCAAGACCGCCTCGATGCTCCACCGCACGCGCGGAAAGCTGCGCGAGGCGTTACGGAAGGAGGGCTATTGAATGAAAGCAGATCAGCTTCTCGATTTTCTCGGCGAGGTAAAAGACGAACACGTGCTGGACGCCGACGAGCCGACAAAAAAGAAAAAAGCTTATCTCAAATGGGCCGCGCTGGCGGCGTGCTTTGTGGTTGCCGTTTCCATCGGAGCCGGAATTCTGCGGATGCTTCCGATCGGCGGAGCCAGCGCAGGCGGAGCCGGGCACGAGGAAGGAAGCGTCTTCATGTCCTATGCCGGGCCGGTGTTTCCCCTGACGCTGACGGAAGAGAATGCGGCTATTTCTGCCTCGCGCGACGTGACGCTCGATTTTTCGCCGTGGGAGCCGGTTTGGGTCTCAAACGAAGAAGAGGCCGCTTCGCGCACAGATTTAACCGATGAAGAGCGGCAGCAGGTGCTGGACGATTACAACGAATGGTACCCCGATGGCGGGTATTTTACGTACAGCGACGACATTCTCGTGACGGATTCCTACACGCTTACAAATTCGTCGGATGAAGCGCAAACTGTTTCTGTCCTCTACCCCTTTGCATCCAGCCTCGCTTCTCTGGAAACGCTTCGCCCCACGCTGACGCTGAACGGCGCGGAGCTGGAGACGAAGCTCCACGCGGGCAGCTACGCCGGCGGCTTTGAAGGCGCGTGGGGAAGCGGAAACGAATCGATGGGCAGCGTGAACCTGCGGCAGCTCAACAGCTGGGAGGGCTATGCCGCGCTTCTGGAGGACGGCTCGTATTTAGACCGCGCGATGGGCGAATTCCCGGATTTTTCCGATGTTCCCGTCACCGTCTATACCCTCTCAGACCCGTGGGGGCCGGAGGAAGACGACAAGGCGGGTATTCCGAACCCATCGATCCGCGTGATGTTTGACCTCGACTACAGCAAAACGCAGGTGCTCTCTTATGGCTTCAACGGCAGCCTCTGGGACGAGGAAAACGGCGTCATGGGCAAGAGCTTTTCCATCCCGCAGAAAACCGAAAGCCGGTATGGAGAAAGCTACTATCTCCTCGTCATCGGCGACGACATTCACGATCTCACCACGCAGGGCTATGTGACCGGCGGCTGGGACACGACGGATACGATCGACGCGGGCGTTACCGTCACGCGCACCGAGAGCGATCTGGAAACGAGCCTTCGGATGCTTGCCGCGCTCGACGAACGTGACTGGGCGGTTTCCGAACCGGAATCGGAAGAAGACTTCGAGCTCTATTTCGGCCTTCTCAAAGAGCAGCTGCTCTCGTACGGCGTTTTATCGAGCGACCCTGTCGAGCGCTATGAAAACGGCGACTTTGAGGGAATGCACGATGTGCGCGGCGTGGCTCGTGTGTTCTGGCTGGAAGCCGAAATCACCGTTCCTGCAAACGGCAGCGTCACGCTCGTGTCCAGCGCCCGCAAGGAGGCAAGCTTTGACTATGCCTGCGCGGGCACGGAAAATAAGGGCGTCAAGGGCTTCGATCTGGTGACACGGCTTGCAAGCTCTCTGACCTTTACCGGCCAGAGCGCGCACCTTGAAGATCGCGGTCTCATCGACATCGTCCGGCAGAATTTCGGCTTCGATCCGGAAAACGGCATTCTGGACGTAACGCTGGATGAGAATACGCCGCACTATTATCTCGAAGTGAAACGAAAAGACGAAAAATAGCAAAAACGCAGTGTGACCAGGCTGGCCGCACTGCGTTTTCGTTTTATGCTCTTTCTTCGATGATCGACCGGAAGACCTTGTCGCGGTCAAAGCTGCCGTCTGCAAAGCCCGGGATCTCCTTGATGGCCTTGCAGACGCTCACGCTCACGCCGGTGAGGATCGCGCCGATCTCGCGCTCGTCATAGGGGCACGCGCCGGTCACGATCAGCGTCGCGAGCGAATGCACCACGAGCCAGAGGTCGCGGAAATAGAGGTCCGCCTCCTGCGCGCTCATGCGGTAGATTTCCATGAGCGACGGGCGGACTTTTTCCTGCAAATGCTCCATGGAGGAAATAGCCCTTCCCGTTTCGCCGGGTTTTTGGGTCAGAAACAAAAGCCGGTAGAGCTCAGGCTCTTCCCGCGCGAAGCGGATATACTGCATTCCGACGCCGAAAAACGGAATTTTCTCGCCAAGCCCTGCCGCCGCGTAGTCATCATACACGCGCACCGCCGCGTCATAGACCGCAGCCTTGACGCCGTCCATCGAGCCGAAGGCCGTAAAAACCGGCTGCGTCGATGTGCCGAGCTCGGCTGCCAGGCTCTTTGCGCTCACGCCGTCAATGCCCTTTGCCCGCACCACGCGCAGCGCGGCCTGCGTCATCTCTTCTCTGGTAAACTTGTTTTTCGGCGCCATGCGTCCTACCGCCTTTCCGATCGTTTTTTGTTTCCGTGCGTTATATATCATGGATTATACTTTCTCTTTTCCCGTTTGTCAATCTTCCCTCTTGACAAACGGCTTCCTTTTCGCTATTCTATATTTAACATTTTGGTTAAATGTTAAGGGTGTGATAGTTTGGGCTTACAGCAGACGCTCAAAGCGCTGGCCGACCCCATCCGGCGCGAAATTCTGAACCTTCTGAAATCCGGCCGGATGTCCGCGGGCGAGATCACGAGCCATTTTCCGGTGACAGCGGCGTCCATTTCGCGGCATCTGTCGGTTCTGAAGGAGGCGGACCTTGTGCGCGATACGCGCGAGGGGCAGTTTATTTACTACGAGCTGAACGCCTCGGTGCTCGAGGAGATCATGCTCTGGCTCACCGATCTGAAAGGAGACGATGAAAATGCTCAAAAATAATAAAAAGCAGTTGATTTTTTCTTCCCTTCTGATTTTGCTGCCGGGCTTTGCCGGGCTTCTGCTCTGGGACCGCCTGCCGGCCCTGTTGCCGACGCATTATGGGCTCACCGGCGAAGCGGACACCTTCGGCGCGAAGGCGATCGCCGTGTTCGTTATTCCCCTTCTTACGCTCATCGCACATTGGCTGTGCATCCTGCTCACGGCGACGGACCGCAAAAATGCCGGACGCAACGACAAAATGTTCCGCGTGATGCTCTGGGTCTGCCCGCTCGTGTCGATTTTTGACAGTGCGCTTCTCATCGCCATCCCGGCGGGCAATACCGCTTCTGCCTTTCATCTGGGGCTTTTGCTGCTGGGGCTTCTGTTCGCCGTGATCGGAAATTTTCTTCCAAAATGCACGCAGAACGCGACGCTCGGCATCAAGCTCCCCTGGACGCTTGGCAGCGAAGAGAACTGGAACGCGACGCACCGGTTCGCAGGAAAACTCTGGGTCTGCTGCGGGCTTGTGATCGCGCTGTGTGCGGCGCTTCCGGCGAAGTTCGTTTTTCTGATGGTTGGTGCGATTTTTGCCGCAGCGATCGTCCCTAGCGTCTATTCCTACCGGTTTTATCAAAAGCAGAAGGCCGCCGGAATGTTTGAAGGTGCGCTTCCGGCGCGCAGCCGGATGAGCAGGCCCGCAATGCTCGCGGCGCTGGCCATCACGCTGGCAGCCCTCACCTTCGCGGGCGTTCTTCTTTTCACGGGCGATATCCGCGTCGAATACGGCGAGGACACCTTTACCCTGAACGCAAGCTACTGGCCCGACCTCACGGTTCGATATGAGGCGGTCGAGAAGCTCTCTCTTCGCGAAACAGACGATGTGGGCACGAGAACGAACGGCCTTGGAAGCTTTCGTCTGCTGGCCGGTGCGTTTTTGAACCGCGAGTTTGAAAACTACACCAGGTATTCCTACATGGCCTGCCCGTATAACGTCGTGCTTCGCATCGGCGGCCGGTACCTTGTCATCAACGGCCCCGACGAGGCGGCGACAAGGGAAATTTACGCGCAGCTTCTTGCCCGCTGCGTCAATGCGCAGGCCGGATAAAAGAACGATAGCTTTTTTTCGCGCGGTGTGCTAAAATACGGCTATACCACGAAGTTCAAGGAGGACTTGTTATGGAATACCGCAAATTTGGAAACACGCTCGTCGTGCGCATCGACAAGGGCGAGGAGATTCTGGAAAGCGTCAAGGTTCTGGCCGAAAAGGAGAACATCAAGCTGGCCTCCATTCAGGCGCTCGGCGCGATCAACGACTTTACCGTCGGCGTTCTGGACACGGCGACCAGGCAGTATAAATCCAACTCGTTCAAGGGAGCTTACGAGATCGTCTCCCTCACCGGCACGATCAACACCAAAAACGACGAATTTTACTGCCACCTGCACCTGTCGGCCGGCAACGATAAGGGCGAGGTCTTCGGCGGACACCTCAACCGCGCAGTCGTGAGCGCCACATGCGAGATGATCGTCACGCTGATCGATGGCCGCGTCGACCGGGAATTCAGCGACGAGATTGGCCTGAACCTCTTTAAGTTCTAAGGCAGCACCGCACAATTGTGTCTGCGAGTCTCGCCGGATCTTTTCCGCCAATGCCGCGGTTCGAAAAACGAGAAATACACAAAGTATTCCTTCGTTTTCCGAGCCTTGCCTTGACGAAAAATCTCTTGCCGAGCCTTCTTGCCAAATTGTGCGGTGTTGCCTTAATAATCGCAAATCCCATAAGCGGGCCGGAAACGGTCCGCTTGTTTTTTCGCCAAATGTCTGTTAAGATAGAACGTCGGAGAAAGAAAGCGAAAGGGATGATGCGCGGTGCACGATACGACGCGGGACATGACGAAAGGAAGCCCCTGGCGGCTGATATCCGGCTTTGCAATGCCGGTCCTGCTCAGCCAGATCTTCCAGCAGCTGTATAACACGGCGGACACGCTCATTGTCGGCCGCTTTCTGGGAGACGAAGCGCTCGCCGCGGTCAGCTCGTCCGGCCCTCTTATTTTCCTGCTCATCAGCTTTTTTGAGGGACTGACGCTCGGGGCCAGCGTGACCATCTCGCGGTTTTTTGGCGCGGGAGAATACGATAAGGTCGAAAAAGCCATCCACACCAGCATCGTCGTGAGCGTCCTTTGCGGCGTGTTCCTCACCGTTTTCGGCGTTCTGCTGACGCCGCACATCCTGCGCTGGATGGGAACGGATGCGGAGGTCCTGCCGGACGCGATCGATTATTTCCGATACTACTTTTTTGGCGTGATCGCCGTCGTGTTATACAACGCGTGCAAAAGCATCATGAACGCGCTGGGAGACAGCAGGCGGCCGCTTTATTATCTTCTTTTGTCCTCGGCGGTCAATATCGTGCTGGACATTTTGTTCATCGGAGGCTTCGGCTGGGGCGTGTGGTCTGCCGCGTTCGCAACGACGATCTCACAGGCCATCAGCATGGTTTTGTGCCTCGTGCATCTGTCCGCCAGACACACAGCCTTCCGGCTGGAATGGCGAAAGCTCCGGCTGGACCGCGAAATGCTGCATCAGATCGTGCGCTGCGGGCTTCCCTCGGGCGTGCAGAACTCGGTCATCGGCTTTGCAAACGTCATCGTCCAGACGAATATCAATGCCTTCGGAAAGATCGCGATGGCCGCCTTCGGCACGTATGCGAAGCTCGAGGGCTTTGCGTTTTTGCCCATCACGAGCTTTACGATGGCGCTCACGACCTACACGAGCCAGAACCTCGGCGCGTGCGAATATGACCGGGCGAAAACCGGCGCGAGATTTGGCATCGTCTGCTCGATGATCATCGCCGAGCTCATCGGCTTTGCGATGTATGCGTTCATGCCGCAGCTGGCCGGACTGTTCAGCCAGACGCCGGAGGTCATCGCGCTGGCCGTGCGGCAGGTAAGAGTCGAGGCGCTGTTTTATTGTCTGCTCGCCTACTCTCATGCCGTGGCGTCCGTGTGCCGCGGATCGGGAAAAGCCTTCGTGCCGATGGCGGTGATGCTGGCCATCTGGTGCGTGTTCCGCATTGCCTACATCACCATTATCATGCGCCTGACGCGCGAGATCGCTTTCATCTACCTCGCCTACCCCATCACGTGGACGATGAGCTCGATCGTCTTTTTCATCTACTATCACAAGTCCAACTGGGTCCACGGCTTCGACCGGAAGCATCTGGCCTGACACAGCAGAGCCTCCGGAGATCACGGTTTCCGGAGGTTTTTTGAAAAATTTCATTTTTCGTGCAACCGATGCACAGACTTCTCGTCTGTATGAGCAGGAGAACATGAAAAAGGAGGATACCCCTATGAAAC
Source organism: Clostridiales bacterium UBA6388 (assembly GCA_002437575.1). GTDB lineage: Bacteria > Bacillota > Clostridia > Oscillospirales > Oscillospiraceae > CAG-170. Next base: position 9,873 of record DJQK01000110.1, read on the forward strand.
TGAAAAAGCTTCTGGCCGCCGCTCTGGCCGCCGCCTGGCTTCTGGGCACGGCTGGCTGCGCGTCGCAGGCCATTGCGGCCAAAGATCTGACGAAAAACGTCAAAAAAGCAGAGCAGACCGTGTTCCTTGACGAAGCTGCGCAGGACAAGGCCATCGAAGATCTGACCGGCTTCGGTGTAAAGCTCCTGCAAAAAGAAATGGGAAAGACCGATCCCCTGCTCTCGCCTTTGAGCATTGCCGCCGCGCTTTCCATGACGGCAAACGGCGCAGTCGGAGAGACGAAGGCGCAGATGGAAGAAGTTCTGGGCGCAAGCGCGGATACGCTTAGTTCCAGCTTCGCCGCGCTTCAGAGCGCATTGAAGAACGACAAGCAATTAAAGCTTGCCAATTCCATCTGGCTCAAGGACACGCCGACGCTTCACGTCGAAGACGCGTTCTTGCAGAAAAACGCCGACTGCTTCGGAGCGGGCATTTACGCCGCGCCGTTTGACGATTCCACGAAGACCGCCATCAACGACTGGGTCAAGGAAAAGACAGATGGGATGATCCCCGAGATCCTGGACAAGATCTCCGCAGACTCCGTCGTGTATCTTGTAAACGCGCTGGCCTTTGACGCAAAGTGGGAAGATATCTTCGAGACCACGCAGGTGCGCACCGGACGGTTCACGTCCCGCGAAGGCGTCGAGCAGACCGGAGATTTTCTTTACGGCGAGACATCGCAGTATTTGTCCGGCGAACACGCGGAAGGTTTTCTCAAATACTATGAGGGTCAAAAGTACGCGTTTGCAGCGCTTTTGCCCGAAGAGGGCATGGATATTACGGACTTTGTTTCCGGCTTGACAGGGCAGGCACTTCATGCTATACTTTCTTCCCCGCAGACCGAAACCGTCGAATTCGGCCTTCCGAAGTTCAAGACGGCATTTGACACGGAGCTGTCAGAGAGCCTGAAGGCGCTCGGCATGACGGACGCGTTTGACGGCGAGAAAGCCGATTTTTCCGCGCTCGGCTCGTCGGACGAAGGAAACATCCTCATTTCCCGCGTGCTGCACAAGACCTTCATTCAGGTCGACGAAGCAGGCACAAAGGCAGGAGCGGCCACGGCGGTGGACATGGTCACGGGAAGTGCGGCGGAGTATCCGCACAGCGTGTATCTCGAGCGGCCTTTCGTCTACATGATCGTCGACATGGAAACGAAGCTCCCCGTTTTCCTCGGCGCATTGACCGAGCTTCCGGAGGTGTGAGACGATGAAATGCAAACGAGTCGCGGCGCTTTTTCTCGCGTCAACGATGGCGCTTTCCATGAGCGCGTGCACGCAGAGTCCGGAGCGCTGCACCACGTCGGAAGGCTCGCAGGATAGAGCGTCCTGTGAAACGCTGGCTGAAGCAGTTTACCCCGAAATGGCGCAGTATCCCGACGAAACAGCGTATTTTTCGAAGACCGGGGAGTTTGACGACGAGGGCTTTTCTGCGGCGTATCAGGCGTGGAAGCAGGATCTCAAGCGCCAGACCGACCAGCCGGCCGGCTATCAGGACGGCGTGGACGATTTTGTGAAAGCTTCTACCAAAGCGTTTTTGCCGGATGGCGAACAGAACTTCGTCTATTCTCCGCTGAACGTCTACATGGCGCTATCGATGCTGGCAGAGCTCACGGACGGCGAGTCCCGGACGCAGATCATGGACCTTCTCGGGCAAACCGGCATTGAAGACGTGCGCGCACACGCAAAGGCGCTCTGGAACGCCAACTATTGCGCCGACGGCGCGGTGACGAGCGTTCTGGCAAGCTCTCTCTGGCTGGACGAGGACGAGCAATACGTGCAGAAGACGCTCGATACCCTCGCGCAGGACTACTACGCCTCGGCCTTCCGCGGCCAGATGGGAGATGCCGCCTACAACGAAGCCCTGCAAAGCTGGGTAAGCGACCAGACAGGCGGCCTTCTCAAAGAGCAAGCGTCCGGTCTGGAGTTTACGCCGGAGACTGTCCTCGGCCTTGTCACGACGATCTATTTCCGCGCGAGATGGAGCGAGGAATTTTATGACGGCACAACATCTTCCGGCACCTTCCACACGAAATCCGGCGATATTACCTGCGATTTTCTCCACAAAAGCGACTCGAACACGTACTACTGGGGCGAAAGCTTCTGCGCGATCGAGCTTTCCCTTCGCGGCAGCGGCTGTATGAAGCTTCTGCTTCCCGATGAGGGCGTGAGCGCGGAGTCGCTTTTGGAGGACACCGAAGCGATGGATTTTATCCTCAGCCGCTCGGACTGGAAAAACAGCAAATTTTTGACCGTGAACCTGAGCCTTCCGAAGTTCGACGTTTCGTCCGACCTTGACCTCAAGGCGGGACTTAAAACGCTCGGCGTGACGGATGTATTCGATGCAAGCGTCGCGGATTTTACGCCAAGCATTGAAAATTCCAAAGGAAGTATTTTCCTCTCGCAGACCGAACACGCAGCCCGCGCGGCCATCGACGAAGAGGGCGTGACGGCGGCGGCCTACACGGTCATAGCGGAAGCAGGCGCGGCGGAGCCTCCCGACGAAGAGATCGACTTTACGCTCGACCGCCCGTTCGTCTTCGTTATCACGTCACAGGACGGCCTGCCGCTGTTCATCGGCGTTGTGCATACGCCAAACTGACAGAACCTCGAAATCAAAAAAGCAATATCACTTAGAATCCAAAGGAGACCCAAACAATGAAAAAGATCTTAGCATTCCTTCTCGCGCTGGCGTGCGTGTTCTCGTTTGCCGCCTGCGCAAGCAAAAACACCAATGACAACACAAGCACGGATACACCCGCTGCGTCGGAAACGCCCGCAGAAAAGCCGGACGAGACCCCGGTCGATGACGGCGCTGTCTCGATCGACACTCCCGCAGTCATGCCCGACGACGGTTCCGTATCCGAAGACCCGGCCGCACAGGAGCCCGCAGAAAATACGCCTGCTGCGGAAGGCGGCACGGAAAACGCGGACAGCGCAAAGTCCGTCCTTGACCTGTTGAACAGCGTCTGGAATACCTACACCGAGGATGAAAAATTCCCCGCGGCAGGCGGCGATTACGATAACAGCGTCGACAGTGCGCCGGGACGGGTCGATATTTCGAACGCCGATACGGTCTCGTACCTGCTCACCTTCCCGGAAGAAGATGTTGTAAAGCTCGACGGCGCGGCTTCTCTCGTGCACATGATGAACGGCAACACCTTCACCTGCGGCGCGTTCCACGTGGCCAATGCGGACGACGTTTCCACCATTGTTGAAGACATCCACACCACCGTCTCCGGCAAGCACTGGATGTGCGGCTTCCCCGACAAGATGTTCCTTGCCACGAGCGGCAGCGTGATCGTATCCGTTTACGGAAGCGAAGACCTCGTCAATACCTTCCGCGACAAGCTTCTGGCGGTCGATTCCAGCTTCACGTCCGTCTACGACGAGGCAATCAGCGCGTAATTTTATGTAAACCAAAGCAGGAGGCTTCCATGCTCTTTTCCGGTATCCCGTTTCTGTATTATTTTCTGCCCGTCGTGCTGGCCGTCTATTTTCTCGTGCCGCGCAGAGGCAGAAACGCCGTGCTTTTTGCATCGAGCCTCCTGTTTTACGCCTGGGGAGAGCCGAAGTTCTGCGTGCTCATGCTTTTGAGCATTTTGCAAGGCTATGCTTTCGGGCGGCTGATCGAAAAGAATCGATCGAACGCGAAGCGGTCAAAAGCGTTTTTGGCCGCTTCTATTTTGCTGAGCCTCGGTTTTCTTTTCTGCTTCAAGTACGCGGACTTTTTTATTTCCGCGGTCAATTCCCTGACCGGATTAAATCTCAAGCTCCTGCACGTCGCGCTTCCGATCGGCATCAGCTTTTACACGTTCCAGATCTTGAGCTACGTAGTAGACGTCTACCGCGGCGAGGTTCCGGCGCAGAAAAGCTTCTTGAGGCTCGGCACGTATATTGCCATGTTCCCGCAGCTCATCGCGGGGCCGATCGTAAGGTACGCGGAGATCGCGCCGCAGCTGGAAAGCCGTAAGACGACGCTCGAAGGCGTTTGCTCCGGCACGTGCCGGTTTGTGCTCGGACTTTCCAAAAAGGTCCTGCTTGCCAACGTTCTCTATGGCCTCATCACGGCGTTTGAAGCGTCCAAAGACCTGTCCGTGCTCTATTACTGGCTCTACGCAGTGAGCTTTACGCTGCAAATTTACTTCGATTTTTCCGGCTACAGCGATATGGCCATCGGTCTTGGACGGATCTTCGGTTTCCGGTTTTCAGAGAATTTCGACTATCCATATCTTTCCGGCTCGATCACCGAATTCTGGCGGCGCTGGCACATCAGCCTCGGTTCATGGTTCCGGGATTACGTCTACATTCCCCTCGGCGGAAACCGCGTGTCGAAAGGCAAATGGCTGCGGAACATTTTTATCGTCTGGGCTTTGACCGGACTCTGGCACGGGGCCAGCTGGAATTTCGTTCTGTGGGGGCTGGGCTTTGCCGTGCTTCTGGTGCTGGAAAAGCTGCTTTTCAAGAACTGGCTTACCAAAACGCGGATTTTCAAGCACGTGTACGTGCTGTTTTTCGTGATCTTGAGTTTTGTGCTGTTTAACGCCAGCTCGGTCAAAGAGGCGCTTTCGCAGTTAAGTTCGATGTTCGGCGCGGGCGATCTGCCGCTTGTGAGCGCAGAGAGCTTGTATTATGCGAAAAGCTACGCTGTGACGTTCCTCTTTGCCGCCGTTGGGGCAACGCCCCTTGCGAAAACGCTGGTCTCCCGGTTCGCGGAAACGAGGCTCGGTGCGCGGGCGATGAGCATTTTGCAGCCTGCGGCGATGGTCCTTCTGCTGGCGGCGTGCACGGCGTTTCTGGTAGACGGATCGTTCAATCCGTTCTTATATTTCCGGTTTTAGGGGGGCAAGGCAATGAAACGAAAAACTTCCCTTTTTACGGTTTTATTCCTCGCCGCCTTTCTGTTCGGCTTCGCGGTTTTCGCGTGGGTAAAGCCCTCTGATGCACAGTCGCAGGCGGAGCGGCGAAATTTGACGCAGTTTCCCGCGTTTTCGCTTTCCGGTTTTGCAAGCGGTAAATGGACAGAGCAGTTTGAAAGCTATACGCTCGACCAGTTTCCGCTTCGTGAGCAGTTCCGGACGCTGAAAAGCCTCGTGACGCTCGGCGTTTTCCGGCAGAAGGACAATAACGGCGTGTACCTTGCCGATGGGTTTGTTGCAAAGCTCGAATACCCGCTGAACGAAGAATCCCTTGCGCACGCGCAGGAGCGGTTTTCGTTCGTGTACGACACCTATCTCAAGGGTACGAACGTCAAAACCTACCTCAGTGTGATCCCGGATAAGAACTACTTTCTGGCCGCGCAGAACGGCTATCCGGCGCTCGATTACGGCGCGCTTTTTGAAGCGATGCAAAAAGGCCTTCCGTGGGCCAGTTACATTGACCTCACGGAAAGCCTGACAATTTCCGACTATTACAAAACCGACATCCACTGGCGGCAGGAGTCGCTTCTTCCTGCAGCGAAGACGCTCGCTTCTGCGATGGGCGCGGAGATATCCGACGATCATACCGAGAAAACGCTGGACCGCGACTACTACGGCCTGTATTACGGCTACGCGGCGCTTCCCATAAAGCCGGAAAAAATCTCGTATCTGACGAACGAAACGATCGAAGCCGCCGTTGTGACGAATTTCGAGACCGGCAAAACCGGCCCTGTTTACGACATGGAAAAAGCCGCGGGCAAGGACCCATATGAAATGTTCCTCTCCGGCTCTGTCTCGCTTCTGACGATCGAAAATCCGAACGCGAAAACGGAAAAAGAGCTCGTCATCTTCCGCGATTCCTTTGCCAGTTCTCTTTCGCCGCTGCTGCTGGACGGCTACAAAACGGTCACGCTGGTCGATATCCGGTATCTTCCCAGCGCAAGGCTGGGGAGCTTTCTGGAGTTTTCCGAGCAGGATGTGCTGTTTTTGTACAGCGTGCCGGTACTCAATAACAGCGAAACGATCAAATAGGTTTTTCTGGCGGTGGCCGCCAGCTGGCCCATTTTTCTCGACCCCATTCTTCT
>DJQK01000065.1 GCA_002437575.1 Clostridiales bacterium UBA6388
CTGCGCCTGCGCGACCATGAGCCGGCAGAGCTCGCGTTCTACTCCAGAGCCACGACCGACATTGAATACGCCTTCCCATTCACCGACTGGGGCGAGCTCTGGGGCATCGCGGACCGCACAAATTACGACCTCGGCCGTCATCAGGAGGCCTCCGGCAAGAGCCTGGAATACTTCGACCCCGAGACGAACGAGCACTATATCCCCTACGTCATCGAGCCGTCGCTCGGCTGCGACCGCGTGGCGCTGGCATTTTTGTGCGAAGCATATGACGAAGAGCACCTCGTCGACAGCAAGGGCAAGGAAGATGTGCGCACGGTGCTGCACCTGCACCCGTTCCTCGCGCCCTACAAGGCCGCCGTTCTGCCGCTTTCCAGGAAGCTCTCCGAGCCTGCCAGAAAGATCCATGAAGAGCTCTGCAAGGACTTCATGATTGACTTCGACGACACGGGCTCCATCGGCAAGCGCTACCGCCGCGAAGACGAGATCGGCACGCCGTACTGCATCACCGTCGACTTTGCGACCGTGGGCGACGAAAATACCCCCGCCGACAACGCCGTCACCATCCGCGACCGCGACACGATGGAGCAGGTCAGAGTTCCGATTTCCGAGCTCAAGAGCTGGCTGGCCGACAGAGTCGCGTTCTAATTTCTGATACCACACCCGGGATCGAGGACAGCCTCGGTCCCGGGTCGTTGTTTTTCACAAAAAAACAGGTTTCTTTTGGCACAATCATACAGAAAAAAGTCCCGCCCGACGGTGGAAATTTCCGCTCGTTTCTTGTATAATAAAAATGTATATCCACTGCGCAGTATTTTCGCGCAGATATCAGCTGCCTCCGCGGGCCTTTCCGCGGCGAACAAAGGAGTGAAGAATTTGGCCGAATCGGAATATGTCATTGAGATGCTGAATATCACAAAGGAATTCCCCGGCATCCGCGCCAATGACAACATCACCCTCCAACTTAAAAAGGGAGAAATTCACGCGCTGCTGGGCGAAAACGGTGCCGGCAAATCGACGCTAATGAGCGTGCTGTTTGGTCTGTATCAGCCCGAGCACGGCGTCATCAAAAAAAACGGTCAGGTCGTGAAGATCAGCGACCCCAACGACGCGAACGATCTCAACATCGGCATGGTGCACCAGCACTTCAAGCTCGTCGAGTGCTTCTCGGTGCTCGACAACATCATCCTCGGCGTCGAGCCGAACAAGGCAGGCTTCCTGCAGAAAAAGCAGGCGCGGGAAAAGGTCGTCGCCCTTTCCGAGCGCTACGGTCTGCGCGTCGACCCGGACGCGAAGGTCGAGGACATTTCCGTCGGTATGCAGCAGAGAACGGAAATTCTCAAAATGCTCTACCGCGACAACGAGATCTTGATCTTCGACGAGCCGACCGCGGTCTTGACGCCGCAGGAAATTGACGAGCTGATGCAGATCATGAAAAATCTCGCGGCGGAAGGAAAATCCATCCTCTTCATCTCGCACAAGCTGGCCGAAATTATGGCCGTGGCCGACCGCTGCACCGTTCTTCGCAAGGGCAAGTGCATTGGCACGGTCAATACACGCGAGACCACGATGGAAGAATTATCTTCCATGATGGTCGGAAGGCAGGTCAGCTTCAAGGTGGACAAGAAGGACGCCGCGCCCGGAGACGTCGTTCTGGATGTGAAAGATCTCACGGTTCCTTCAAAGCTTCATAAGAACAACGCCGTCAAAAATGTGTCGCTTCAGGTGCGCCGGGGCGAGATCGTCTGCCTCGCGGGCATCGAAGGCAACGGCCAGACGGAGTTTGTCTACGCGCTGACGGGTCTTGAGAAGCAGTCGGCGGGCGAAATTACGCTCTGCGGCAAGGATATTTCCCACGCGCCCATCCGCCAGCGCTCCAAGGCCGGCATGAGCCATATCCCCGAGGACCGGCACAAGCACGGTCTGGTGCTGGACTTCACGCTCGAGCAGAACATGGTCCTTCAGCGCTACTGGCAGCCGGAATTCCAGAAAAACGGCTTTATTGACTTCCCCGCTGTGCGGCAGTATTCCGACCGGCTGATCGAGCAGTACGACGTGCGCTCCGGTCAGGGCTCCGCTACCATCGTGCGCAGTATGTCCGGCGGCAACCAGCAAAAGGCCATCGTCGCGCGCGAAATTGACAAGGACCCCGAGCTTCTCGTGGCCGTGCAGCCGACGCGCGGTCTGGACGTGGGCGCGATCGAGTACATTCACAAGCAGCTGGTCTCCGAGCGCGACAACGGCAAAGGCGTTCTGCTCGTGTCTTTAGAGCTTGACGAGGTCATGAACGTGTCTGACCGCATTCTTGTCATGTACGAGGGCGAGATCGTCGGCGAGTTTGACCCCAAAAATGTGACCGTGGAAGAGCTTGGCCTGTATATGGCCGGCGCGAAGCGGATGTAAGGAGGATATGCCATGAAAAAGAAAACACTTTTGCAGTCCTCCGGCTTTGTGACGCTGTGCGCAAGCCTCGTGTGCATCGCCATTGGCCTGCTGTTCGGTTTTCTGGTCCTTCTGCTGCTCGGCGGCGAGAAGGCCTACTCCGACGGCTTCAAGCAGATCCTGCTCGGCGGGTTTTACATGATGCCCTCCGGCATCGGCAAGGAGATCGTCACGGCCGCGCCCCTCATTATGTGCGGCCTTTCCGTCGCGTTCGCGTTCAAGACGGGCCTTTTTAACATCGGCGCAGCAGGGCAGTATACGCTTGGCGCGTTTGGCGGCCTCGTGTTTGCGCTTTTATTGCACGCGCCGTGGTGGGTGTGCCTGATCGCCTCGACCGTGTTCGGCGCGGTCTGGGGCGCAATTCCCGGCATTTTTAAGGCTTACTTAAACGTCAACGAGGTCATCACGGCCATCATGTTCAACTGGATCGGCCTGTACGGCTGCAACACGATCATGTATGGAAGAGGCACCGGCGCCATGTACAACGCCAAGCAGTCGAAGACCTTCGCCGTCACCGGAGACAGCCTCATTCCGTCTAAAATTTTCGGCTGGGACATGACCGAAACGTTCGGCTATAAATCCTGCACGATCGCCATTTTCCTCGCGATCATCGTCGCGATCATCCTCTATGTCGTCATCAACAAGACGACCTTCGGCTACGAGCTCAAGGCCTGCGGCTGCAACAAAAACGCGGCCAAATATGCAGGCATCGACGAAAAGCGCAGCATCATTTTGTCCATGATCATCGCGGGCGCACTCGCGGGCTTCGGTGCGGGTCTTTATTACCTGTCCGGCGCGGCGCAGTGGATCCCCGGCGACTCGACGGCGCTGCCCTCGGAAGGCTTCGACGGCATTTCGGTAGCGCTTCTGGCCTCGTCCGATCCCATCGCGGCCATCTTCTCGGCAATTTTCATCTCGCACATCTCGACCGGCGGCGGCTTTATGAACGCGTCGCTGTTCCCGCCCGAGATCGCGGACATCATCTCCGGCATCATCATTTACCTCTGCGCGTTCTCGCTGCTGTTCCGGAACCTCATCGTCACGCTCTTCACAGGAAAGCGCAAGCCCATCGCGGAGGCCGAACAGCCGGACGCTCCGGCGAAAAACGGAAAGGAGGCGGACAAGCAATGATCCTGATGCTCAAATACGCGCTGCTCTCGGCAACGGTTTTGATGCTCGTGGCCCTTGGCGGCTGCTTCTCCGAGCACTCCGGCGTCATCAACCTCGCCCTCGAGGGCATCATGGTCATCGGCGGCCTCGTCGGCACGATGGCGCTGAACCTGCTCCCGGCCGATATGCTGCCTGCATGGAAGGTCGTCATCTCCATCTGCCTTGCGGCGGTGTCCGGCATTTTGTACTCGTCGCTGCTGGCGTTCTCGGCCATCAATCTGAAGGCCGACCAGACCATCGGCGGAACGGCGCTGAACCTGCTGTCTACGGCCATCGCGCTCGTGGTGGTCAAGCGCTACAACGGCACGCAGTCGGCAAAATTAAGCTACGACAACACCCCGTTCATCTTCCAGATCGGGCCTCTGACCGTGAACGTGTTTCTGATCATCGGTCTGGTGCTGCTGGCCGTTTCGATCGTTCTTCTTTACAAGACGCGCTTCGGCTTACGGCTTCAGGCCTGCGGCGAGCATCCGCAGGCGGCGGGCTCGGTCGGCATCAACGTCTACAAGATGCGCTGGGCGGGCGTGCTCATTTCGGGTTTTCTGGCCGGTATCGGAGGCTTTGCCTACATCGTGCCCGCCGTGCAGACGTGGAACTTTGAGGTCGGCGTCGCGGGCATGGGCTTTTTGGCCCTCGCCGTTATGATCTTCGGCC
>DJQK01000085.1 GCA_002437575.1 Clostridiales bacterium UBA6388
TGACAAGTCGTCCGCCCCTACAAGGATCGATGATCGTGATAAAAATGGATGACCGTGGAAAAAAAGAAAACCTCGTCCCTACTGTCATAGGGGCGAGGTCAAGTCGCGGTACCACCCTAATTGCGAAAAATCGCATCTTAGCCGCTCTGTATCGGGAGCGCCCGCCGGAGTCCTCCTCCGGATGCTCGAAACTGGCTGCATCAAGGCCCGCCGAAGGGCTTTCACCTGTCCCCTTCTCTCTAAAGGCTGCTGTTTGATGCTCGGTTCGTCATCGCAAAAACCAATATATCAGGAACCTTTGACTCAATAGCCACCCGCCTTCACCGAATCTTTTGATCCAATACTGCGTTTCGAAAAACTTGAAATACACAAAGTATGTCTGCGTTTTTCGAATCTTGTCTTGGATCAAAATCTCTCGCCGAATTCGGCCGTCTATTGAATCAAAGCTTCCTGTATTTTATCACAATTCCACGCAATGTCAATAGCGTTTTCGAAAAAAGCCAGAAAATTCTATTTTCCGGACAGCTCTACCGCGTGGCGCACGAAGCTCATGGCCGGGACCTTTTTGGGAAGCTTCGCGCGAAAGCGCATCTGCGGCGTTCGGGGCTCTGTGAGCGGAAGTCCATCGGCGTCCAGCATATCGCCCGCGACCCATGAAAACGGCTTGCAGTCCGGGCCGACGAGCTCGACCGTATCGCCTTCGCGGAACTTGTTTCGAAGGCTCAGGACTGCGTTTCCGTCTTCGTCGCAGCTTTCCACGACCGCGCAGATCTGCCAGTGTCTGATATAGCGCGAGCTTTCGGTGTACTGCCCCGGCTGGCCGAAGAAAAAGCCGGTGGAGTAGTGCCGGTGCGAGACGTGCTCGACCTCGTCACGCCAGACAGGATCAATTTCCCGCCCGGCCAGCACGTCGTCTAAAACGTGCCGGTACGCGCCGGTGACGATGGCTGCATAGTATGCAGACTTCGCCCGCCCTTCAATTTTGAAGCAGTCGACGCCGGCGTCCGTGAGCGCTTTCAGGTGGTCGATCATGCACATATCGCGCGAGTTCATGATGTACGTGCCCTTTTCGTCCTCAAAGACCGGGAAATACTCCCCGGGCCGCTTTTCCTCCATCAGCGCATACTGATACCGGCACGGCTGGGCGCACTGGCCGCGGTTGGAGTCGCGTCCGGTCATATAGTTCGAAAGCAGGCACCTTCCTGAATACGAAACGCACATCGCACCGTGGCAGAACGTTTCAAGCTCCAGCTCCGGAGAGACCTTTTCGCGGATGGCGACGATCTCCGGAAGGCTCAGCTCCCGCGCCAGCACGACGCGCTTTGCCCCCAGATCGAACCAGCTCTGCGCGCAGACATAGTTTGCGATCGACTGCTGGGTCGAAATGTGCCGTTCGCACTTCGGCGCGTATTTTCCGGCCATCGCAAATACGCCGAGGTCGGCCAATATCAGCGCGTCCACGCCGGCATCGTTCAGCAGCTCCAGCCACGAAGGAAGCGCGCTTGCTTCCTCGTTTCGCGGCATGGTGTTGACCGTCACGTGCACGCGCACGCCGTGTTCATGTGCAAAAGCTACAGCCTTCGGCAGCTCTTCGGCGGTGAAATTTCCCGTAAAAGAGCGCATTCCGAAGCTCGTTCCCGCCAGATACACCGCGTCCGCGCCGTACAGCACGGCCATCTGCAATTTTTCCATATCGCCCGCCGGGCACAGAAGCTCCGGTTTACGCATCATCCTGCGTCCCTCCGTCGGCCTGCGTGCCGGTATCGGCATCGGTCTGTTCATCGGTCTGTTCGCCTGTCTCGCCGCCGGCTGCTTCGGACGTTCCCTCTTCATCCGCCGCATCGCCGGAGAGGCTTGCAAGGAAGTCCTGATGCTCGTAGTACGTCTTCGAGAACTTGTGCACGCCGTCGTTGCCGAGCGCGTAGAAATAGTAGTCCGTGTCCGCCGGATACAGAGCCGCGCGGATGGAGTTGATGCCCGGGTTTGCGATCGGCCCCGCGGGAAGACCGGCGTTCGTGTAGGTGTTGTAGGGGCTGATGATCGCCTTGTCGGCGTTGGAGAGCACTTCCTTGCGCTCTTCCAGTGCGTACTGGATCGTCGCGTCGATCTGCAAACACGGATAGAGCTTGCTGCAAAGCCGGTTATAGATGACAGACGCGATGGACGCGCTTTCAGATGTCTTGGCCGTCTCCTTTTCAACCAGAGACGCAACGATGATGACGTCGTGGAACGAGAGCTTCGCGTCTGCGATTTCAGTTTCATCAAAGCCGTTGAGCCGCATTTTTGCCGCCAGCTTGTCGTTGAGGTCGCTAAGTGCTGCGTACATATCGTCGGTGATCTTGCTGTCAAAATTCCGCAGGAACCTGCCCAGCACGTCCTCGGGCTTGTCGTTCAGATAGAACTGGTACGTGTCCGGGAAGAGATAGCCTTCGAGCCGGTTTTTATCGCCGTAGGGAAGGTCTTGCAGGAACTCGTAGTCGAATTCATATTCCGCCGCGGCCTGCTCGAGATCAGCAACACTTGCAACGCCCGCGTCGGCAAGTAAAGCGAAAATATCTTCGCATTCAAAGCCCTCGGGGATCGTCAGCTCCGTCGTTGCGCGAACGCCCGCGCTCGGGGTCATGCCGTTGACCAGGGCGTGGTAGTCATATAGATGGTTGAGCTCATACGTGCCGGGCTGGATCTTCCGCTCGGCGTGGGAATACAGGCAGTAAAACCGGAACAGCCACTCATATTCGATGAGGCCCTGCTTTTTAAGCTCCCGGCTCACGTCTGCGACCGTCGCGTTTTCGGGCACGGTGATGGTGACCTCTTCGTCTGGCTTCGTGAGCGCCAGCACATCGTCTGCCAGCCGCCAGCCCACGACCGCCAGAATGACGGACGCTGCCAGCACGCAGCACACGTACAAAAGCACCTTCAGCCCCGGCGCCAAACGCGGCTTTTCCGGCTCTTCGGGCGCGTCTTCTTCCTGCTGCTCGCCATCTAAGCTCAAGTCTGCATACTCCTCCGGAAGCTTCGGCTCAAAGGGCGCGGGCGCGGAGGCTGCGCTCTGCGGATCTTCTTCGCCGTCATCAAGTACGACCTCGCCAGCGTCCGGAGCGGGCGCGTCCGAAGCATCCGCGTTCTCGTCCTGTTTCGCATCCGGAAGGCGGGACGTTCCCATCATGCGGTCGACACGCGCGATATCCGCCTTCGTCGACGCGATCAGCTCGTCAATGGACATGGACGAAAAATCGTCCGTGCCGTCCTCAAAGCCATCGAGTTTCTTTTCTTCGTGGTCGGACATAGGTTCCTCCCCTTTTTATTTGCCGCTAAAAACGATCGCGTCTGCGATCTTCTTTGCTGTTTCTTCGCCGCGCAGCGCTTCGAGAAGCGCGAGGCCAAACGAAATTGCCGCCCCGGCCGCGCGTCCGGTGATAATTTTTCCATCGCGCGCCACGTCCTGCGAGACGCACGCTGCCGTTCCCATCTGCGCCTCGCAGCCGGGATAGCACGTGGTGGTCTTGCCGTCAGTGATGTGAAGGTGCGCCAGGATCGTCGGCCCCGCGCAGATGGCGGCGACGAATTTTCCTGCCTCATACGCCGATTTTACCGCGTGCAGCGCCGCCTCGCAGCCGAGGATCGAGCGCACCCCGCCGAGTCCTCCCGGAAGCACGACCATTTCCGCGTTTTCAAAATCGGCCTGCTCGAGCGTGCAGTCGGCCTTGAGCGTAATGCCGTGACCGGCCTCGATCGTCGTGCCGCCGATACCGGCCAGCTGCACCTCCACGCCGCCGCGCCGCAGAATATCGCACGGAGCGATCGCTTCGACCGGCTCAAACCCGGTCCCCAGAATCATAATGACCATTTTTAACCCTCCAGACAGGCTTTTATATGCCGGTATATTTCTTCATGAATATCCTCGATGGAGCGAAGACGGCCGTCTTTGACGCAGGAAATGACTGTCCAGCCGTAGTGCTTCGCGGCGAGCCTTGCCGTTTCGCGGCAGCGGGATAAATAGCTTTCCGCGTGCTCGTGAATGTCCTGCTCGCCCACGCCCTGCATGCCGCGCTTTTCGCGCAGCAGATGCGCAAGCTCCGTCGGCATATCGAAGCACAGAACCAGGTCTGGCTTCGGAAGGCCCATCTTATCATACTCCAGATCGTACAGCCACGTAAAAAATTCGCTCTGCGCCGCGCCTTGCAGCTTGCTTCCCTGATGCACGGCGTTAGACGTCGTGTACCGGTCGCAGACGACAACGCCGCCCTTTTCGTAAAAATCCTTCCAGATCCGCTCAAATCCCGCGTACCGGTCGACAGCGTAAAACGTCGATGCGGCATAGGGGTTGACGGCGTCGGGGTCTTCGCCGAATTCTCCGGCCAGATACATTTTGATCAGCGCCGACGACGGCTCGTCATACTGCGGGAATTTGATGTTCAGGTACGGAACGCCGTCCTGCTCCAGCCGCTTGCACGCCAACGCGAACTGTGTGGACTTGCCCGTTCCGTCGGTCCCTTCGAATACAATGAGTTTGCCCATGTTTTTCATCCTCTTATTCTTTTCAGCACCACGGCCCAGAGATATTTGGGAAGCCGCAGCATCCGGCCGAAGCGCTTCGGCTCTTTATAAAGCCGGTAGAGCCACTCGAGATTGGCCGCGATCATCCATTTTGGGGCCCGCTTCACCGTGCCCGCGAACGAGTCGAGTGACCCGCCGAGGCCGATCATGAGCTTGCAATGCAGCTCCAGCTGGTGGCGCTTCATGAAAAGCTCCTGCTTTGGAGCGCCGAGGCAGACGAACAGCACGTCGGGCTTTGCTTCGTTCACGGCCTCAATGATGGGCGCGTCGTCTTTGAAATAGCCGTCGTGCATTCCGCAGATGATGAGCCCCGGGTGCTTTTGCCGCATTTTTTCCGCCGCAAGCTCTGCAATGCCGGGCTTGCTGCCAAGAAGGTAAACGCTTTTCCCAGTCTCGTCCAGCACGCCGAGAAGCCCATCTGCAAAGTCAACGCCCGCGACCTTCTGCTGTAACGGCGTTTTTAGTATCTTCGACGCCAGAACCACGCCCGCGCCGTCCGGCAGAACGAGATCGGCCTCGTTCAGAAGCGAGCGAAGCGACTCGTCCTTCAGCGCCTCATACGCAATTTCCGCGTTCGGCGTGACCGCATAGCAGGTTTTATCGCCGCTTAAGATCTCGCGGGCTTTTTGCAGAGCCTGCTGCATCGTCACATTGTCAAACGCGATCCCCATGATGTCCGTCTTCATACCGGCACTCCTCAAAGTCATAGTTATGAGAATTATACCATAGTCTTTGCCGTTTGTCCATCACGCCGCGAGAAAAGTCGCCGGTCCGGTTTCACATTTCATACGAACGGCATAGACTGTAGAGAAAACCGTGATAGGAGGTATAAAGTATGTCTGATACGACCCAGAGCACGCCCGCGTGCGACCTGCGCGGCATTCGCGAGGCGGTCTGCGTGCATACCGATAAGATCACCGACAGCTGCCTTGCCAAGGACTGCATCGAAGATCTGCACGTGTACTTAACCGTCGAGTCGCAGTGCACGCTCGACAAGGCCGTGAGCGCGAAGGCACGCTTTGTTGAGCTCATGCACGTGGCCATCCAGTTAGACCCCGTCCCCTATTCCGCAGGGTACTACACCGTCGACATTACGTATTACTACCGCGTCATCGCCGACG
>DJQK01000114.1:0-2188 GCA_002437575.1 Clostridiales bacterium UBA6388
TGCAGAAAGCTCATCTTCCGCCACCCGTTCCTCTTCGGCGGCGAGGCGGAGAGCTGGGACGCGCTCAAGCAGAAGGAAAAGGGCCAGAAGACCACCGGCGAGGCCATGGCGGGCGTCGCCCGCTCGCTGCCGGCGACATGGCGCGCGGAAAAGATCCAGAAAAAAGCCGCCAAAACCGGCTTCCGCTGGGAATCCGCCGACGAAGCGCTGGACAAACTAGCAGAAGAGACCGGCGAGCTGCGTGAGGCCGTGCGGGATCACACCAACATCGACGAGGAGCTGGGCGACGTGCTGTTCGCCGCGGTCCGCGTCGCCTCCACGCTGGAGCGGGACCCGGAGCAGGCGCTGCACGCGGCCTGCGAAAAATTCATCAGACGCTTTACCGCTATGGAGCAGACGGCTCTTGCCGAAGGCAGGCCCCTGGAAACGCTTTCGAAAGACGAGCTGCTTGCCGGATGGAACGCGCAGAAACGTGTCGTGCCCGGCGGTGAACAATAACTTCTATACTTTATGAAAAGAGGAACTACACATGAATAAGACCGAACTGATCGCGGAAGTCGCCAAGAAATGCGGCATTTCCAAGAAGGACGCCGAGAAGGCCGTCACCACCACCTTTGACACCATCGCTGACGCACTGAGCCAGGGCGACAAGGTCCAGCTGGTCGGCTTCGGCGGTTTTGAGACGAAGAAGCGCGAAGCCCGCATGGGCCGCAACCCCAAGACCAAGGAAGCCATCGAGATCCCCGCCACCACTATCCCCGTCTTCAAGGCCGGCAAGGCACTGAAGGAAAAGACCGCGAAGTAAGCAAATATCCGCAGGGCAGCCGGACGGCTGCCCTGTTTTTTTGCGCGCAGATCACATTCTGTGAACTTTTTCGGATCACAGGTCATAATTTATAAACTTTTTCCGGATCTCCGGTTGACTTTTCTCCCATTTGCCGCTATAATACTCTGGTCTGCGAGCGCAGACGATCCTTGCCGCAGGCGGGACCTGCGGCCATAAGTCCAGAAGGAGGTGCAACATCATGGCAAAACTTTCCGCAAAGTATGAGGTCCTCTATATCATCGACCCCGCACAGGGTGAAGAGGGTATCGCGGCTCTCGTGGAAAAATTCAAGGGTATCGTGGAGGCTCACGGCACTCTGACCAGTGTTGACGAGTGGGGCAAGCGCCGTCTTGCGTACCCGATCAACGACCTGATCGAGGGCTACTACGTCTACATGACCTGCGAAGTGACGCCCGAAATGCCGGCAGAGCTTGATCGTGTCTTCAAGATCACCGACGGCATCCTGCGTTCCATCATCGTCGCTGTTGAAGAGTAAGGAGGCACTCACATGCTGAACCACATCGTTCTCATGGGCCGACTGACTCGTGACCCCGAGCTGCGCCGGACCGGCAGCGGCGTCGCGGTCGCGTCCTTTACGCTCGCTGTCGACCGCGATTACGCGGCGCAGGGCGCGGAGAAGGAAACAGATTTCGTGGACATCGTCGCATGGCGGAGCACGGCTGAGTTCGTCAGCAAGTACTTCTCCAAGGGCCGCATGGCGGTCGTCTCCGGCCGGCTGCAGATCCGCAACTGGCAGGACAAGGAAGGCAACAAGCGCCGCTCGGCCGAGGTCGTAGCGGACAACGTCTACTTCGGCGACAGCAAGCGCGATAATGCCGACGGCGGCTTCAACCAGTCGCAGGGCTACGCGCAGAGCTTCAATCAGATCCCGCAGCAGCAGCCGCCGCAGCCGGCGTATCAGGCGCCGCAGAACGTGTCTGCCGCCTCGTCTGATTTCTCCATGCTCTCCGACGACGATCCCGAGCTCCCGTTCTAACATTTTTCCACAAGACCAAGATTAGGAGGATTCACTATGGCAATGTCTAATGATCGTGTTCATCCTCGCAAGCGCAAGAAGGTTTGCTCCTTCTGCGTTGATAAGGTGACGCACATCGATTTCAAAGACACTGTGAAGCTTCGCCGTTACCTGTCCGAGCGCGGCAAGATCCTGCCCCGCCGTACCACCGGTACCTGCGCTGCCCATCAGCGTCAGCTGACGGTCGCTATCAAGCGTGCCCGCCAGATCGCCCTGCTGCCCTACGTAGCAGACTGAGGTTTCAAGCAAAAAACCTGTCCGTATGGGCAGGTTTTTTGAATACGCGGAGGTTTTTATGTTTTCCATCACGCTCATCTGCATGGGCA
>DJQK01000114.1:2342-3223 GCA_002437575.1 Clostridiales bacterium UBA6388
CGAAGCTGCCGAAGGGCTGCTTTTTCTGCGTGCTGACGCCGGAGGGCAGGCTCCTGTCCTCGGAGCAGCTGGCCGATACCCTGCGGCAGGCCAAGCTCGGTGGCCGGTCGGGCGCGTGCTTTCTCATCGGCTCGTCGTTCGGCATCGCGCCGGAGATCAAGGCGCTTGCCGACCTGCAGCTGTCCATGAGCAAAATGACCTTTCCGCATCATCTCGCCCGCGTCATGGCGCTCGAGCAGCTCTACCGCGCCGAGGCCATCCAGGCGGGCAGCAAATACCACAAATAACAGGAGGTTTTCGCAATGTTTCAGATGAAAGACGAAATGCAGACCGCCGTCAAGCACAACATCCGCGGCGGCGAAGGAAGCCCCAGCTTCCGTTACCTGTTCTCGGCCGAGCAGCTCGGCGGCCGCGCGGAGATGATGGCCGTCATCACCCTGCAGCCCGGCGAGTCCGTCGGCGTGCATCCGCACGAGACGAACGGCGAAGCCTATGTCATTCTCGAGGGCGCGGCCACCGTCACCGAGGACGGGCAGGCGCGCGAGCTGCACGTCGGCGACGCGGAATTCTGCGCCGACGGCCATACCCACTCCATCAAGAATCACACCGACAAGCCCATGCGCTTCCTCGCGGTGATCTTCCCGAACAAGTAAAACCCAATCGTTCTAAAATAGAAGCGTCATTCTGAGCCAGTGACCGATGTCACTGGCGTGAGAATCCCGTGGATCTTATAGGAGTGTGATGGGGCGCGTCGCTCTATTTTGGACTCCATGAAAATCCACGGGATTGCCACACCAGTGTGCGCACTGGTTCGCAATGACACGTCTATTATAGCCTTACGGGCGAACGTCGGTCGCCCGAAGGGCCGATGAGGGCATCGG
>DJQK01000142.1:0-162 GCA_002437575.1 Clostridiales bacterium UBA6388
GGTCGCGCAGGCGCAGGTTCTCTTCCTTGATGCCGAGGCTCAGAAGCCAATGCTTGCAGAAGTCCTTCCAGTAGGCGAACCACTCGAGGTCCGTGCCGGGCTTGCAGAAGAATTCGCACTCCATCTGCTCAAACTCGCGCGTGCGGAAGGTGAAGTTGCCCG
>DJQK01000142.1:186-2704 GCA_002437575.1 Clostridiales bacterium UBA6388
TCTCGTTGCGGAAGGCCTTGCCGATCTGGCAGACGCCGAACGGAAGCTTTCTTCTCGTCGTGCGCTGGATATTTGCGAAGTTGACAAAAATGCCCTGCGCGGTCTCGGGGCGCAGATAGCAAGTGGAAGAAGAGTCCTCGGTGACGCCGATGGCGGTCTTGAACATGAGGTTAAACTTGCGGATGGGGGTAAAGTCGTGCTTGCCGCAGACAGGGCAGACAATATCTTCATGCTCGGCAATAAACTTGTCCATCTCGTCAAAGCTCATCGCGTCGACGTTGACCTCGGGGTGCTCTTCGGCAATGAGCTTGTCGGCACGGTGGCGGGCCTTGCAGGCCTTGCAGTCGAGCAGCGGGTCGGAGAAGCTTGCCACGTGGCCGGTCGTGATCCACGTCTGCGGGTTCATGATGATGGCAGCGTCCAGGCCGACGTTGTATGGGCTTTCCTGGACGAACTTCTTGAGCCAGGCTTTTTTGACATTGTTCTTGAACTCCACACCGAGCGGGCCGTAGTCCCAGCTGTTGGCAAGGCCGCCATAGATCTCGCTGCCTGCGAAGACAAAGCCGCGGTTCTTGCAGAGATTGACGATCATATCGAGGGTCTTTTCGGAATTTTTCATGCTTACATCCGTCCTCCTGACGTGATTTGATAGGTACATTATAATGAAAACTGCTTCAAAGTCAACAACGCTGGAAGGAAAAAGAAACAGAATCTTTTGTTTTTGTGAAAACTGTGGTATACTGTTGCGTATCCTGATCTGGAAAGGAACGTTTTGCTTGAGAACCATCGGAAGGCTGCTGTTATCGGCCATCTTTCTTGTCTTGACGGGGCTTCTGGTCCTGGCGGCCAAATATGCGCCCGCGCTTGTCTTTTCATTTTACCCGGAGCTTTCGCGAAAGGCGCTGTCACTCATCAGCTCCGTCACGAGCGCCATCCCGCTTGCCGTGTGGGAAATTCTCGCAGGGCTCGCGGTCTTGTGGCTTTTATACACGTTCGTGCGCATTTTCACGCAGCGCAGGAGCATCCTCTGCTGGCTGGCGGGGATCGTGCTGGGCGTGTGCGCGGGGCTTTTCGTGTTCGTCGCGCTGTGGGGGCTCAATCACTTCGGCCCCACGGTCGGAGAGCAGCTGGAGCTTTCTGTGCGCGAGTACACGAAAGAAGAGCTCACCGCCGCGACAAAATACTACGCAGAGCAGGTCAGTCGGCTGTCGGCTTCCGTTTCGCGGGACGAGCAGGGCCTTGCCCGGATCTCGGACTTTGAAACGCTTTCGAAGAAGGCCGGCGCGGGCTATGACGCGCTTTCGCAGAAATACACGCTGTTCACAGGCTCGCACGACCCGGTCAAAAAGCTTGCCGCATGGCAGATGTTCAGCCGGTTCGGCATCACAGGCATTTTCGTCTGCTTCACAGGCGAGGCCTGCGTGAACCCGGACACGTATGCGGTCTGGCTGCCGTTTACCATGTGCCACGAGATCGCCCATCGGCAGACCGTGGCGGCGGAGGACGGCGCGAATTTCTGCGCGTATCTTGCGTGCATGGAAAACAGCAGCCCGGAATTTCAGTATTCCGGCGCGATCGCGGCCTATGTCTACTGCCACAACGCACTTTATAAAGCTGATAAAACGGCGGCAGGCGAGATCTGGAACACGTTGGCAGACGGCGTCCGCGCGGACATTCAGGCAGCGAACGACCACTACGCGCAGTACGAAGGCAAGGTCCAGGACGCGGCCACGAAGGTCAACGACACGTATCTCAAGGCGTTTTCCGAGGAGGCCGGCGTGCAGAGCTACGGCGAGGCGGCCGATCTTCTCATCGCGTGGTATCTGCAAACGGCGTAATTCTAAAAAATCAGCGGGAAAGCAAAAAATGTCCTTGACAAACGAGGGAAGGTTTCGTATAATAACTCCCGCGATGGACAGTTAGCTCAGCTGGTATGAGCACATGCTTGACGTGCATGGGGTCACAGGTTCGAGTCCTGTACTGTCCACCATCTAGTAGAACCAAAAAAGATATCTACGCGAAAAACCCAGAAGTTTCAACGGCTTCCGGGTTTTTTTGCGCTCATTTTTTGAAGTTGGAAAAAAAGATATCAAAAAGGGTTTTGGCAAAATCAGTGGACTTGAACCTTTACCCACGCGATTTTGGGCCGCTTTTCCGGGAATTTTTCGGGAAAGCGGCTCTTTTTTGCTCTCGGCAAAATGTAGAATTTCGACCGGCGTTTTTGTTGGTCTTGCCGAACACTCACTCCAAGCACAGATACCAGCGCGTTAGCCAGCTGTGCGACGTTTCAGACGTTAAGACCGCAGGCAAGCCTCCACCCCGCTTCAGGACGAAATCACAGCGTATTGGCGATGCTGGGACGCGAGAAAGCAAACCTCCCGTTGCGCTGGCAACGGGAGGTCGTTTATCTGCTGGCTCTCAGCAGAGCATCGGTTTTTAATGTCACGCCCATCATGTCTTTGTGGGCTTCGCGGGTATCGCGGCAGAGCGGCGAGAGAAACGTCAGCGCGTTCTGAAT
>DJQK01000056.1 GCA_002437575.1 Clostridiales bacterium UBA6388
TCGCAAACGATACGCCCTCGGCGTAAGCGCCGTAGAAGCGGATGAGAACTGTCAGCAGACCTGCGCCGATGCCGAACAGGACGCGGCCCCAATCGGTCGAAGGCGTGGTGGAGTAGTCCGTCGCCATGAAGATCGCACCCAGCATCAGACCGCCCGAGAGGATCTGGCCCACGGCGTCCTGGCCGAGGATGAGGCTCATGACAAAGACCGTGCCGACGAAGCAGACCGGCGTGTGCCACGTGATGACGCCGCGGANNTCGGTCGCCATGAAGAACGCACCGAGCAGCAGGCCGCCGGACAGGATCTGCCGCGCGGCATCCTGCCCAAGGATCAGCGACAGAACGAAGACCGTGCCGATGAAGCTCACGGGCGTGTGCCACGTGATGACGCCGCGGATGAGAAGATACGCAAAGCCGATGAGAAGCGCCAGTGTGCTCGTCTCACCGATGCAGCCGCCGTGATTGCCGAGGAAAAGCGTCATATAGCTGACCGACTCGCCGTTTGCCAGCATGGCAAGGGGCGTTGCGGTGGACACCGCGTCCGGGAAGACCCAGGCCGTCATGGTTTTCGAGAATGCGAGGAACATCACGATACGCGCCGTGATGGCGGGGTTCGCGAAGTTTTTGCCGATGCCGCCGAACAGGCCCTTGACCGCGACGATCGCGACGAGCGCGCCGAACACCGCCTGCCACAGTGGGATCGAGACCGGCAGGTTCATCGCCAGCAGCACGCCCGTGACCGCCGCAGAGAGATCTGCGATGGTGCTGGGCTTTTTGCAGAGCTTTTCAAAGCCCCACTCGAAGAACACGCACGCCGCCGTCGTCACCGCGACGACCAGAAGCGCCCGCAGGCCAAAGATGACGCACCCGGCGATGAGCGCCGGACACAGCGCGATGAGAACGTCACGCATGATGACCGCGGTGGAATTTTTGGTTGTTACATGCGGCGAAGCCGCTACGATCAGACTCATTTTGCCGCCTCCTTCTGCGCCTGCTGCTCCGCCTTGGCCTTTTCGGCTTCCGCCTTCGCCTTAAGCGCGTTCTTATAGGCCATGACCTGCGCCTTGGCCAGCTTGTTGGTCTGCACCAGCGGCCGGTGTGCCGGGCAGATAAACGAGCAGCAGCCGCACTCCATGCAGAGGTTGACCTTGAGGTGCATCAGCCGTTCGATATTGCCCTTCTTGTAGGCCGACTCCATCTCGCACGGCATGAGGCTCAAGGGACAGTGCGCGATGCACTTGCCGCACTTGATGCAGGCCGTGGGCTCGGGAGGCGTTGCCTCGGCTTCTCCGAAGGCAAGGATGGCATTCGTGTTTTTAAGGATCGGCTGCTCGAGATCCGGCACCGCGATGCCCATCATCGGCCCGCCGTAGAGGACCATTTTGGGCTCTTCCTTGAATCCGCCGCACGCTTCAAAGACGTCTTTCATGCGCATTCCGATCGGCACGAGCACGTTCTTGGGCTCCTTGACCGCCGAGCCGTCGACCGTGACGCACTTTTTCACCAGCGGAAGGCCGGTGCGGCAGTATCTGGCGATGGACGAAATGGTCGTACAGTTGAGAACGACTGCGCCCACGTCCAGCGGAAGCTTTCCTTCGGGGACCTTTTTGCCCATCACATGGTAGATGAGGACTTTTTCGCCGCCCTGCGGGTACATGGCCTTGAGCGGCATGACCTCCATGTTCTGCTCGTGGCTGACGAGCTCGCGGTAGCGCTGGATGCACTCGGGCTTGTTGTCCTCGATGCCGAAAACGATGCGCGGCACCTTCAAAAACTTCTGAAGCAGCCTGCAGCCGGCGATAACGTCGAACGAGTAGTCGATCATCGCGCGGGTATCGGAGGTGATGTAGGGCTCGCACTCGGCGCCGTTGATGATGACGCACTTGATCTGATCCAGGTTTTTGACCGTCAGCTTGACGACCGTCGGGAAGCCCGCGCCGCCGAGACCGACCAGGCCGCTTGCACGCACAGCGTCCAGAAAGTCCTGCATCGTCTCCAGCTTCGGGGGCGCAATGCCCTCCCAGCGGGCGTCGAGTCCGTCAGACTCGATCTCGACTGTCTGCATCATACGGCCGTTGGAGCCCAGCATTTCGCCGATCTTCTTGACCGTGCCGGAGACGCTTGCGTAGATCGGTGCGGAGACGAAGCCGCCGGGCTCGCCGATCAGCTGGCCGGTTTTGACATAGTCCCCGGCCTTGACCACCGGTTTGGCCGGCGCGCCAATGTTCATGGCCATCGGAATGACCACCGAATCCGGCAGCGGCAGCTTGACCGCGCTCATCTGCGCCGTCGACTTGTGCCCCGCTACATGGATCCCATGTAAGTACCGCTTCAATCAAATTCCTCCCTCAAATGTTCATTTTGGAACACGCTGTTATGATTTGCTGTATTTGCTGAGAATGCCTGCCTGCCGCGCCCGCCGGGAAACCAGCTGCGCGCACAGACCGGTAAATATCCCGGTCACGATGCCAGATACCATCAAAACCGGAAGATAATACAAAAGTGCCTGCGTGCGGGTGATGATAAGCGCCGCCGCCATCTGCCCGAGATTGTGCCCCATCGCGCCGAACGCGCTGAGCACCCAGAGCTTCTGCTCGCCAAGCGGCCGTTTAAGAGCGCACATGATGACAAATGCCGTGAGGCCGCCGGAAATGCTGTAGAAAAACGCCATCGTCTGGCCGGTAATGAGGCTTCCAAGGCTGACTCGGACAAGCATCGTCCCAAGCGCCCAGCCAGGGCCAACCCAGAAAAGCGTCAGCATCGTAAAGACGTTGCTCAGGCCCGGCTTGATGCCCGGAATGGTCGTGAGCGGCGGCAGCTGCGCTTCAATGACGAAGACCACAAGCCCGGCCGCAGTGAGGAGCGATGCCAACGTGAGCTTCTGGTTTTTTCTCATGGAAGGCTCCTTCCGCCCGCGACGGCGTCAACGCCGGTCTCATTCGTTTTTTCTGAAAACCGGACAACGAGCCGGTTGGGCAGGCACACGATCGGGCCCGTGTCCCCGCGAAGATATCCGTGCTCTACGCAAACCTGATCGGGACAGCCGGCGGATACAACGCGCACGCCGTCTTCGGAAATTTCGATGGTGTTACCGCCCGCGGGGCCGGAGATCTCGATGGTCTCCGGAGCACCCATGTGCGGCAGCTGAATGGTCTGAACCAGGATACCGTCCTGAATGATCTCGACCTGATCGCCCGCACCGCCGGGAAGCAGCTTCCATATAAGAAGCAGCGCCGCGATCAGGCCGGCAAAGAGAATTGCCCAAGTTCTGTTCTTCATCGCGCGATCACCTCAAAGCCGCGCTCGGAGCGGAAGCTGTCTTTGAGCCCTTCGGTCACGAAAATTTCGCCGGAGTCCAGCAGGAAAACCGCCTCAAAATCGCTGCTTTCGCGCCAGAATTCCTCCGCTTTTTCAAGACCCATCACGAAAAGCGCCGTGGAAAGGCCGTCGGCCAGCACGTCGTTTTCACTCACGACCGTCACCGAGGCAAGCCCCGTTTTCGCCGGCCAGCCGGTCTTTGCGTCTAAAATGTGCCAGTAGCGTTCGCCGTTTTCCTCGAAATAGCGCTGATAGCCGCCCGAGGTCACGACGCTGACATTTGTCCCGGAGATGAAGCCAAACAGGCTGTCAAGACTCGGGTCCTGCAAGCCGACCGTCCAATCGGAGCCGTCCGGCTTCGCGCCCACGAGCGTCACATTGCCGCCGAGCGAGAGAACTGCCGAGGTAACGCCGGAAGCGGTAAGGCACTGTCTCGCCTTCTTCGCCGCAAAGCCCTTGCCGATGCCGCCAAGGTCGACGGCCATGCCGTCCGGAAGCGTGTAGGGACTTGTCACATCGGGTAATTTTTCATAGCCGGTAACTTTAAGCGCCACGTCGATGTCCTTCTGCTGCGGAACGTGCGCGTTTTCCGTGCCGAAGCCCCAAAGCTGCATCAGGGGATACACCGTCGGGTCGTAAGCGCCGTCCGTTCGCCGGGCAATTTCGAGCGCATCCGTAAGGACTTCCAGCGTTTCCCCATCTTCGCACGCGCCGCCCGCGTTGAGCCTTGCGATCTGGCTTTCTTCGTTCTGCGCCGAGAGCTTTGCATCGAGCGCGGCGATCGTTTCTTCGCAGCAAGCGAGCGCCTCTTCCGCGCCTTTTCCATATGCGGTGAGCTGCATGACCGTGTCCATGGCGAAAAACTCGGTGCTCGCCGCCTTCGGCGCACATCCGCACAGCACCGCGCAGAGGAGGAGCGTCAGGAGCGCCGTTGTCAGGTTTCCTGTTTTTGTCATGCCGTCGTCCTGTCTTCCATATGTTCCGCTTTCTTCCTTTTTGGAGGGGTGCGCCGGAAAAACCCTTTCGCGCTTTCGCTCCGCTTGTTTATAAGCATAAATCATTTCCCGCCAAAAATCAAGTTTTCTTTTGCAAATTGCGAAAAAATCGCTGAAAAATGCGGGAAAATATTAGTATTATTTTATCGATATAAATTTCCTTATATTTTATATCATTTTTCGTATCATTTCATATTTCATATATGATATATAGCGATTCATATAGCAGTATTCCAGTTTTATCCATACTTCCGCGTTCTGGCTGTTCTGACGGCGTCAAGCTTTGTCTGTGAAAAATCGGAAAACGTCCGGCGCGGCGCGGCGGCTTTTGTCGGTTCCGGCAGTTTGCTTCCGCTTCCGTGAAGAAACTTAACGCGGCCTGCCATGTGAAAAATTATATCGCTTTGCGGGGCATTTTCGCAAATTTGCGCAAAAAAGCGAAGAGCCCAAAGGCTCCCCGCTCGTATCAGGAATTTTTCTGATTGTTCTGCCGCAGGACGCGCTCGATCTCCTGCTGGGTCTGTAGGACCTCGTCGTGAAAGCTCTTGGCAGACACACGTGTGGCCCCGTGGCCGAGGATGATGAGCTGCTCCAGATTGTCGGACGTCGCCACGCGCACCTTTTTCCGGCCGCGCAGCTCGTACGTGACGCGCTCAATATACGAGTCGGCGGTCTCGGCCTCCTGCGTGTACACAACATAAATATTGTGGTATTTTTCGACCGTTCCGAGATTCTGCGGGACTTTATACGCGTCGAAGACCAGGATCAGGTTACAGCCGCGGTAGCCCTGATAGTTGCAAAGAAGGTTCATCAGCACGTGCCGCGCCGCGTCGAGGCTGTCCCTGCCGATCTCCTTGAGCTCGTCCCACGCAAAAATGATGTTGTATCCGTCAACAAGAACAAATTCCTCCGCGGGCTCCATCTGCTGAAGAAGCTCCCGCTTGTCCTGCGAACGAAGCGCCAGCATGGGAAGCACGTCCCGGCGCTTGATCTGCCCATAGGTGCGCTCGAAGATGGCCAGCAGCTCTTTTTCCAGCTCCGGGGCTCCGCCGGGCGCGACGGAACGCACGATGCGCTTTGGCGTTTCCGGCTCCTGCTTCGGCTGCAAGGAAAGCAGCGGCAGATGCGCCATCCGGTCGACCTCGTCCCATTTGACCTCGAAGCCCGCGCCGTGGGCGCAGAAAACAGAGCCCGTCGGATGAAGCGTATCCCGCTCGGGATCGTAGCCGATCTTCTGCACGATCTCGTTTTGATCCGCGCACGGCCGGTAGCCGCCCGGAAGATAGGCGATCCTCCCCTGCCCTTTCGTGTAGGCGCTCACCTCCGCCGTGTATCCGCGCAGAAGGCGCACAGGGCCACTGCCCGACAAGACCGTCCGGCCATTGGATAGCTCCGGCGGGCGCATCTCCGCGTGCATCCGCTCGAGATCCGTCATCGCCCGGCCCGCCAGATTGGCGGGCAACTCCAGCCGGAAGCTGTACCACGGCTCCAGCAGGACCGATCTCGCTTTTCTGAGTCCCTGCCGCACCGCGCGGTAGGTCGCCTGCCGGAAATCGCCGCCCTCGGTGTGCTTGAGGTGCGCTTTTCCCGAGACGATCGTGATGCGAAGATCGGTCACCGGGCTTCCGGTCAGAACGCCGGGCTGCACGGTCTCCTGCAAGTGTGTGAAAATGAGCCGCTGCCAGTTCCGCGCCAAAATATCCTCGCTGCACATCGTGTCAAACACAAGGCCGCTTCCGGGCTCGCCGGGCTCTAAGAGCAGGTGCACCTCGGCATAGTGCCGCAGGGGCTCATAGTGCCCCACGCCCTCGATGGGCTCGGCGATCGTCTCTTTGTAGACGATGTTTCCTTCGTCAAAGCTGACGCTGTAGCCGAAGCGGTTTTTGATCAGCGTTTGCAGAATTTCCATCTGCACCGGCCCCATGAGCTGCACCCGAATTTCGCGCAGCGCGTGGTCCCAGACCAGATGCAGCTGCGGGTCTTCTTCCTCGAGCCTTTGCAGCTTCAGGTACGCGCCCTGCACATCGTCGCTATCGACCTGCATCCGGTATTCGAGGACCGGTTCGAGAATGGGAGCCGAAGCGCCCTTTCCCGCGCCCAGATGCTCGCCCGCCTGCGTCCGGCTGAGGCCAGTCACGGCGCAGATCTGCCCGGCCTGCACGCGCTGCACCGGCGTAAATTTCCGCCCGGAGTACAGCCGCAGCTGGTCGGCCTTTTCCTCCCAGTCGTCGCCCTGCAGCATCTGCTTGACGGAAAGCTCGCCGCCCGTGACCTTGAGAAACGTCAGCCGCTCGTCTTTTTCTCCGCGTGCGATCTTGTAGACCTGCGCGGAAAACTCCTGCGGGTAGCTGGGCTCCAGCGTGAACCGCTGCAAACCGGAAAGAAGCGCCGAAACGCCCTCCAGCTGCAAAGCGGCTCCAAAATAGACCGGGAACACGCGCCGTTTGGCGATGAGCGAGGCGATCTGCGCGTCTGTTAAGCTCCCGCGCTCAAGCACCTGCTCCATGAGCGCTTCGTCTGTAAGCGAGAGCTCTTCGTGAAGCGCCGCTTCGTCCTGCGTAAAATCCGCGCAGTTCTCGGAAAGCTCCGTTTTCAGCTGGGAAAGCACGCGTTCGCGATCAAAGCCGGGAAGATCTGTTTTGTTGACAAACAGAAACGCCGGGATCTGGTACCTTCGCAGCAGGCTCCAGAGCGTTCTCGTGTGGCTCTGCACGCCGTCGGTGCCGCTGATGACCAGAAGCGCGTAGTCAAGGACTTGCAGCGTCCGCTCCATCTCCGACGAAAAGTCCACATGGCCCGGCGTGTCGAGGAACGTGATCTGCGCTTCGGCAAGCGAGAGCTCGGCGAGCTTGGAAAAGATCGTAATGCCGCGGGCGCGTTCCTGCTCGTCGGTGTCCAGAAAGGCGTCGGCGTGGTCCACGCGGCCGAGCCGCCTCGTTGCGCCGCCTTCATAGAGCATCGCCTCGAGCAGCGTCGTTTTTCCCGCGTCGACGTGCGCCATCACGCCGATACAGAGCTGTTTCATAATAATACCTCCCATTTTGGAGACGTGGAAATTCAGTGAAAAAGCGTCCGAAGCCGTCGTGGGCCTCGGACGCCTTGGTTTAATTGTAAACGTTTCGCGGGAATTATGCAAGCAGCTTTTCCAGCGCCGCGATCTTCAGGCTCGTGCAGAAGACCTCCATCGCCTTTTCAAGCTCCTGGACGGGCGGAAGGCTGGGGGCGATGCGGATGTTGGAGTCCTGCGGGTCGACGCCGTAGGGGAACGTTGCGCCCGCGCCGGTCATCACGACGCCGGCTTCCTTGCAAAGCGCCAGCGTTCTTTTTGCAAGGCCGGGCTCTGTGTTCACAGAGACGAAGTAGCCGCCCTTGGGCCGCTGCCAGGTCGCGATCTCGAGCGGCGCGATCTGCTTATCCAGCGTTTCGAGAACACACCGGAATTTCGGGCCCAGGATCTGCGCGTGCTTTTTCATGAGGGCCAGCGTCGTTTCCTTGTCCTTGAGGTACAGCACATGGCGCAGCTGGTTGACCTTGTCATACGAGATCATCTGGATGCCCATCAGCTTCTGCATATACGCCTGGTTCGCCTCCGAGCAGGCCATGACGGAAACGCCCGCGCCGGGGAAGGTGATCTTGGAGGTCGAGGCGAACTCGAAGACCATGTCGGCATTGCCCGCCTCGCGGCAGAGCGTAAGAATGTCTGCAAACGGAACGAAATCGCCGTCAAACTCGTGCACGCAGTAGGCGTTGTCCCACATGAGCATGAAGTCCTTCGCCGCGGGCTTCATGTTCGCCATGCGGCGCACCGTTTCGTCGGAGTAGACGATGCCGTCGGGGTTCGAGTACTTCGGCACGCACCACATACCCTTGACCGCCGGGTCGCGGATGAGCGCTTCGACCATGTCCATGTCGGGGCCTGCGGGAGTCATGGGAACGGTGATCATCTCAAAGCCAAACGACTGCGTGATCTTGAAGTGCCGGTCGTAGCCGGGCGCGGGGCAGAGCCACTTGACGCTGTCGAGCCTGCACCACGGCGCATCCGAGTGGAGCATCCCATGCGTATAGGCCTTGGAGACGGCGTCATACATAAGTGTCAGCGACGCGCTGCCGCCGATGAAGCACTCTTCCGGCTTGCAGCCGAGGATATCGGCAAACAGGCGCTTGGCAGACGGAAGACCGGAGAGCTCGCCGTAGTTGCGCGCGTCCATGCCGTCGCACATACACTGATCAGAGCTGCTCAAAACGGTCAGCAGATCGGACACGAGGTCGAGCTGCTCCCTGCCGGGCTTGCCGCGCGCCATATTGAGCTTGAGGCTCTGCGCCTTCAGGGCCTCGAATGCGGCCTGTGCACGAGCCAGTTCCTGTTTTAATTCCTGCGTCGTGAGATTCTTATATGCAGTGCTCATGATGTTCTGAACCCTTTCTTTGTGTCGTTCTCTTTGCGGCAAAAACCGCTGCTGCTTATAGTATACCAGTTATCAGGCAAAAAGCAAGTGAAGAAACCGCGCGGTTTTTTCCGCAATTTCGTAAAAAATGCCCGCCGGAGACCGGCGGGCATTTGGGGGTACGGTTTACTTGACGGCCTTGGCCTTCTTCTCGCGCTCGAGGCGGGAGATGAACAGCGCGCAGGTTGCGTCGCCGGTGATGTTGAGGGTGGTACGGCCCATGTCGAACAGCTTGTCGACACCCGCGATGATCGCGATGCCTTCGACCGGCAGACCGACCTGCGTCAGGACCATCGCCAGCATGATCATGCCTGCGCCGGAAACACCAGCCGTGCCGATGGAGGCCAGCGTCGCCGACAGAACGATCATGGCCATATCGCCGAGCGTGAGGTTCACGCCGTAGCAGCAGGCGATAAAGACTGCGCAGACCGCCTGATAGATGGCCGTGCCGTCCATGTTGATGGTCGAGCCAAGGGGCAGGACGAAGGAGCTGATCTCCGGCTCTGCACCGAGGTCGTTGCAGCATTCGATGTTGACCGGGAGCGTTGCAGCCGAGGACGTGGTGGTGAACGCCGTGATCATGGCCGGCGCAATGCCCTTGAAGAACTTGATGGGGCTCATCTTGGCCAGGAACTTGACGGACAGGCCGTAAACGACGACAACGTGGATAATGTAGGCGAGGTAGGCCACGCCGATGACGAGCGCGAGCTTGCCGATGATCTGCGGGCCGTTGACGGCGACGACGTTGGTCATCAGGCAGAACACGCCGATGGGGGTGAACTTGATGATCATCATCATGATCTTCATGATGACTTCGAAGCAGCAGTTGATCAGTTCGCCGACCTTCTGGCCCTTTTCGCCGGCAGACAGAACGCCAGCGCCAAGGAAGATGGCAATGACGATAACAGGAAGCATATCGGCATTGACCATGGGCTTGAAGAAGTTATCGGGGAAGATATTGACGATGACCTGCATGACGGAAGGTGCTTCCTTCGCTTCATACACGAGCTCGCCCAGCTCCGCAGAGGGCAGCGGCGTGAACATACCCTTGAACAGGTTCACAAGCACAAGGCCGATGACGACGGCGATGGCCGTGGTGCACATATAGTAGACGAAGGTCTTCAGGCCCACAGAGCCGACTCTCTTCAGGTCGTGCAGCGAGATAACGCCGTCGGCGAT
Source organism: Clostridiales bacterium UBA6388 (assembly GCA_002437575.1). Taxonomy (GTDB): domain Bacteria; phylum Bacillota; class Clostridia; order Oscillospirales; family Oscillospiraceae; genus CAG-170. The sequence goes on from DJQK01000056.1 coordinate 9,937, forward strand.
GGAGAGCAGAACGACAGGAACGACCAGGAACTTCAGCAGGTTTACGTAGATCGTGCCGATGGGCTTGATCCACTCCGTGGTGAAGTCCGCCAGACCCGCGAAGGTGAAGATCAGACCGGCCGCGATACCCGCGAGCATGCCGATGAAGATCCACCCGGCAAGACTTAATTTCTTCTTTTCTTTCATAACCTCTTTTTCTCCTTGAGAACGTATTTGCGGAAGCTTTCACATCCTCCCGCATCCTGATTGTACCATTTGCGTTAAGCGGTGTAAAGGATTTTCTGCATCGTGTTAAAAATTCGTGAACTTCTCCAAAGTTTTCGTTGTGATTTTGACAAAATCCACAGTCTGATTTGTTCCGATTTTGTAACCATTCCACATTCGATACCTTATATGACGCAGGAATTCCTGCAAACGCACAAAAAGCGCCCGGCCGCAGTTTGCGGCCGGGCGCTCGGCGTTTTCAAAATGCCTCTGCAATTATTCCACAGTCGTCTCAAACCCGCAAAACCGGATGGCCGCCTTTGCAAGCTCCGCCGTGGGATCGATGAAGGGCCCCTCTTCCGGGAGCGTGTCGGCCACGATCGGAAGCTCGGTGCAGCCGAGGATAAAGTAGTCCGCGCCCTTTTTGCGCAGGCCGTCCAGAAGCTGCTTCCACGTCTGCTCTTCGGGCGCGAGCGGCTTCGAGGCCTTCACAACGTCGTAAATGAGGTGCATGAGGGTGTCTTTTTCCGCGTCGTCGGGGATGATGTAAGAAACGTTTTCTTTTTCGAGCGCCTTGTTGTAAAGTCCGGTCGCAAGCGTACCCTTCGTGGCCAGCACCGCCGCGGTCTTGCCGGGGTAAAAGGCAGTGCAGGCCTTTGCCGTCGCCTCGAGCATACTCAAAAACGGAAGCTTCGTCTGCGCTTGCAGCTGCGGCAGGAAATAGTGTGCAGTGTTGCAGGGCATGATGACGCAGTCTGCCCCACAGAGCTCTAAGGAGTGCAGCGCCGAGCGCATTTCCGGCAGCGGGTCCTTTCCGCCGGAGAGGATCGCCGCCGTGCGGTCGGGGATCTGCGGATTGGAGTCGATGTAGACGCGGATGTGGTCATTGTCACAGCCTGCTTTGGTCAGAAGCGTGATCTTGCGGAACAGATCCGCCGTCGCCAGCGGGCCCATGCCGCCGAGAATGCCGATGGTCTTTTTCATAAAATGCGTCTCCTTTGTGTTTGTAGATTTAACCGGTAATGAGGCCATGAAGGACCTTGATGGCAAGAAGGATCAGAACGATCACGACCGTGGGCTTGACGATCTTCGAGCCGTTTTTGATGGCGAGGCCGGAGCCGATGTAGTGGCCCAGGACGCTCGTCACCGTGCCGATGAGGCCAAGGGCGATGAAGACCTTGCCGCTCATGAGGCTGGTCGCGAGAGAACCGATATTGGACGCGAGATTCACGAGCTTCACGTTGCCGCCTGCCGTGCGCACGTCCATTTTCGCAAAATTGCAGAAGATGAGGATCAGAAACGTCCCCGTGCCCGGGCCGTAAAAGCCGTCGTAAGCGCCCACGACGAGGCTGGCCGCGCAGACGATCGCCATCTGCTTTTTCGGCTCGATCTGCCCCTTTTCCTCCGGAAGCTGCCGCTGCCGCAGCACGACGAGGGCTACGACCGGAAGGACGATCAAAAGCAGATATTGAAGATACTTTTCCTCGATCATGAGCTGGAGCTTCGTGCCGAAATGTGAGCCCACGAGCGCCAGCACGATGGAAGGCGCGGCGAGCTTCCAGTCGACAAAGCCGTTTTTGATGAACCGCGCCGTGGACGCGATCGTTCCGAGCCCTGCGGATAATTTGTTCGTGCCCAGCGCGTAATGGGCGGGAAGACCCGCAAGCAGATACGTCGGCACGGAAATGATGCCGCCGCCTCCCGCGATGGCGTCCGTAAACGATGCGAGAAACACGCCCACGGCTACGATCAGGACCATTTGGAGTGTCAGCTGTTCTACGCCCATCTTCAGATCTCCCCTCTCGCCGCGCGCCGGAGCATCCACGCAACGCCGTCTTCGCGGTTGCTGGGCGCGATGACATCGGCGATCTTTTTCGCCTGTTCGCCCGCATTTCCCATCGCCGCGCCGATGCCGGCATACCGGATCATCGCGCAGTCGTTGCCGCTGTCTCCCATCGCGAGGACCTGCTCGCGCGGGATATGCAGCCTTTCTGCCAAGGCCTTGAGCGCCACGCCCTTGTCGGTGTCGCGGCTCATGACCTCGAGGTCGACCGCCCAGCCGCCGTCGGTCAGGAAAACAGGAAGATCTTTTACGCCCGCGTAGGCGATGTCATATTCCTTCCGGTTCGGGAAGGTGATGTAGAGCTTGAAGACCGGGCAGTGCATCTGTTCTACATACGCGTCCAGATCGTCGACCACAATGTGCGTTTTTTCCATGAGCGGCCGCATTTTTTCTTCCATGTAATCTGTCAGGTGCTCCGCGCACCAGCGCGAGTGCCGGACGCAAAGTCCTGTGTAAAGGTGCACCATACAGTCCGCCTTTGCAGCGGCGCGGTAGGCCGCCTTTCCGAGCTCTTCTGGCATACTGCACGTGTAGAGCTCTTCCATTTTCCACACGTCGAGCACATACGAGCCCGTGCCGCAGCTGATGTAGCGCACCTCGGGCAGGCTTCGTAAAATATCCTGCACCTCGACAAAGGATCTGCCTGTGCTCAGCACGATCTCGATGCCCGCCTCGACGGCCTCGCGGATCGCCTGCCGGGTCGCGGGCGTAATGGAATTGTCCGGCGCAAGGAGCGTACCGTCGACGTCCAGCGCCGCCAAACGAATTGCCATAATAATTCCCCACTTCATCCATTTATATTGCCTTATCGTTCTGCGCCCTATTCTACCAGCATCCGCTTTCTAAATCAATGCACGGAAATTCACAAAATCTTCTTTTTTTACGCTTTTAACTATGCTATAATGACCTTTGCAATTTCAGCATATTACTTCGCGCCGCAAAAGGCGCAGGAAGGCAGAGATATATGGGACTGTTTACAAAAATGTTCGGAACGCGCTCGGAGCGCGAGGTCAAAAAGCTCACGCCGCTGGTCGACAAGGTCATGGCGCTCGAAGAGCCCTACAGGGCGTTATCTGACGACGAGCTCAAGGCAAAAACGCCGGAGTTCAAGGAAAGGCTTTCTAAGGGCGAGACGCTCGACGATCTGCTCCCGGAGGCGTTCGCCACCATCCGCGAGGCGGCCAGCCGGGTGCTCGGAATGCGGCCGTACCGCGTGCAGGTCGTGGGCGGTATCGTGCTGCATCAGGGCAGGATCGCCGAAATGAAGACCGGCGAAGGCAAAACGCTCGTCGCGATCCTGCCGGCGTACTTAAACGCGCTCACAGGAGACGGCGTGCACATCGTCACCGTGAACGATTACCTTGCCAAGCGCGACTCGGAGTGGATGGGCAAGGTCTACCGCTTTCTGGGATTGTCGGTCGGCCTCATCGTCCACGATCTGACGAGCGCCGAGCGGAAGGCCGCCTACGCCGCCGATATCACCTATGGCACGAACAACGAGCTGGGCTTTGACTACCTCCGCGACAATATGGCCATCTACAAGGAAGAAATGGTCCAGCGCGGACACGCGTTTGCCATCGTCGACGAGGTCGACTCCATTTTGATCGACGAGGCCAGAACCCCGCTCATCATCTCCGGCAAGGGCGAAGAATCGTCCAAGCTCTATGAGATGGCGGACTATTTTGTCGCAAGGCTTAAAAAGCAGGTCTTCTCCACGACGGATGATAAGGAGCTTCAGGACCAGTACGACTGCGACTACATCGTCGACGAAAAGGACCGCACGGTGTCTCTTACCCAGCGGGGCATCAAAAAGGCCGAGGAGTTCTTTGGGGTCGAAAACCTCGCGGACGCCGAAAACGCCACGCTGTCTCACCACATCAATCAGGCGATGAAGGCCCGGGGCCTCATGAAAAAGGACATTGACTACGTCGTCAAGGACGGCCAGGTCATCATCGTCGACGAGTTTACCGGCAGACTTATGTACGGCCGGCGCTATAACGAGGGTCTTCATCAGGCGATCGAGGCCAAAGAAGGCGTTTCGGTCGCAAGCGAAAATAAGACGCTGGCTACCATCACGTTCCAGAATTTCTTCCGCCTTTACGGCAAGCTCTCCGGCATGACCGGCACGGCGCTCACGGAGGAAGAGGAATTTGCCGGCATTTACAACCTCGACGTTGTGGAAATTCCGACCAATAAGCCGGTCATCCGAATTGACGATCCGGATATCGTCTATAAGACGGAAGCCGGGAAGTTCCGCGCCGTCATCGCAAAGATCAAGCAGTGCCACGCCAAGGGCCAGCCGGTGCTGGTGGGCACGATCTCCATTGAAAAGAGCGAGCTGCTCTCCTCCCTGCTGAAGCGGGAGGGCATCCGGCATCAGGTGCTCAACGCCAAGCACCACGAAAAAGAGGCCGAGATCGTCGCGCAGGCGGGCCATCTGGGCGCCGTCACGATCGCTACCAACATGGCTGGCCGCGGCACGGATATCATGCTCGGCGGCAACGCGGAATTTATGGCGAAGAGCGACCTTAAAAAGCAGGGACTTTCCGACGAGCTCATCGCCGAGTCCAATTCCTTTGCCGAGACGCAGGACCCCGAGATCCTCGCCGCAAGAGCCGCCTATAACGAGGCCTACGCGAAATATAAGGTCGAGGTCGACAAGCAGGCCGAGCTCGTGCGCAAAGCCGGCGGCCTTTTCATCATCGGCACCGAGCGGCACGAGTCGCGGCGTATCGACAACCAGCTGCGCGGCCGTTCCGGCCGTCAGGGAGACCCCGGCGAGACGCAGTTCTATCTGTCGCTTCAGGACGATGTCATGCGCCTGTTTGGCTCCGAGCGCGTCATGCGCATGATGGAAACGCTCGGCATCGACGAGGATACCCCCATCGACGCGAAGATCCTCTCCGGCGCAATTGAAAACGCGCAGAAGACCGTCGAAAGCCGGAACTATCAGGCGCGTAAGAGCGTTCTCGAGTACGACGACGTGATGAACACGCAGCGCAAGATCATCTACGAGCAGCGCCGGCAGGTGTTAGATGGCGAAGATCTTCAGAAGAGCATCGCGTCCATGATGCACTACTACGCCGAAAGCTACGTCACGAACGCTTTTAAGGGCCAGCCGCATCTGGCTTCGCGGCAAGAGTTCTTCGAGCTCATGAGCCACTTTGAAAACATTTGCTTCCCAAAGGGCGCGTGGATCGCGACGGACGAAGAGCTTTCTTCCATGACCGCAGAGCAGATGCTCGAGCGCATTCTTTCCATGATGCGCAAGACCTATGCCAAAAAGGAAGAGCAGTACGGCTCTGCCGTCATGCGTGAGCTTGAGCGCGTGATGACGCTGCGCGTGGTCGACGAGTACTGGATGGACCACATCGACGCCATGGACGATCTGCGGCAGGGCATCCGCCTGCGGGCCTACGCGCAGACCGACCCCGTCATCGAGTATAAGCGCGAGGGCTTCGATATGTTCGAGGCCATGACGAACGCCATCAAGGAAGAAATTGTCCGGCGCGTGTTCCTCGTCCGCCTGAAAACGAACGAAGAGGTCAAGCGCGAACGCGTCGCCAAGATCACCGGCGAAGGCGGCGGCGGAGACAAGACCGTCAAGCGCCAGCCTGTGGTCAAAAAGATCAAGGTCGGCCCGAACGACCCCTGCCCCTGCGGCAGCGGCAAGAAGTATAAAAAATGCTGCCGCGACAAGGACCTGGCCGCCGAACAGGGTAAACAGATCTAAGGCAGCACCGCACAGGACGGAGGTCTTTTCCCGCCCTGTGCACGATTGAGGATGCTTATGATTCATACGATCCAAAAAGGAAATCTGGAATACTTGACTGCGGATGCGCTGGAGGGCTCCGTCCACTGCTTCACCACACGCTTCGGCGGCGTGAGCACGGGGCAGTTTGAGACGCTCAACCTCGGCACGAGCCGCGGCGACAGCATGGAAAACGTGCTCGAAAACTACAAAATTTTAGGCTCTGCCGTCGGTTTCCGGCCGGAAGACGTCGTGCACACGTGGCAGGAGCACACGGACACCATCCTTCGCGTCGGAAAAGAAGATCGCGGCAAGGGGCTGCTTCGCAACCAGCCGGAGGTCTGCGACGGACTCATCACCGACGAGCCGGGGGTGGCTCTGGTGTGCTTTGCCGCCGACTGCACGCCGGTTTTGCTGTTTGACCCTGTCAAAAATGTAGTCGCCGCCGTTCATGCGGGCTGGCGCGGCACGGCAAACGGCATCGTGCGAAAAGCGGTGGAGAAAATGGCGCGGGAATTTGGCGTAAGCCCCAGCGATATCGGCGCGGCCATCGGCCCGAGCATCTCGCAGTGCTGCTTTGAAACGGACCGGGACGTTCCCGACGCGATGCTTGCCGCCTTCGGGCCGGACGCGGAGGCTTACATTGAAAAGCGCGGCGAAAAATACTTTGTCGACAACAAGGGGCTCAACAAGCTCTGGCTGACGCGCATGGGCGTGACGAAGATCGACGTGAGCGCGGACTGCACGATGTGCCTGCCCCAAAAATACTGGTCGCACCGCGTGACAAAGGGCTATCGCGGCTCGCAGGCGGGGATCATCGAGCTCAAGGAGGCGGCGCAATGAAGAAACCTGTTTCGCTTTTCCTGTGCGCGGCGCTGATTGTTTCGATGCTCGCGGGATGCTCGAACGGCAAGATCGATTTTTCGTGGTTCACCAGCAAATTTACCGGCAAGACCGCCGAAGATGCGCAGGCCGAGCAGGATCCTTCCGCCGAAGAAAGCACGCAGCAGGAGGCCACCGCCGTTGTGACCGAGGTGTTCAGCGAAGCCTCGTCCTTTGGCCTTGCGTATCAGAAAAGCTACGGCGCACACCCGTATAATTGCGAGAGCCTCAATAACCGCTGCCTGATCTCGTTTCTTTACGAGCCGCTGTTCGTGGTGAAAAGCGAGTCGTACACGGCCGTGCCGGTGCTGGCCAGCGGCTATGATGTTTCAAGCGACGGCCTTACCACAACGGTGCATCTCCGGAAGAATATCACGTTCTCCAACGGCGCTCCGCTCACGGCAAAGGACGCGGCGTATTCGCTGTCTTCTTCGCGCGGCACGGTTTATTACGGTTCCCGGCTTCACCATGTAACATCCATTGAGGCACTCGATGACTACACCCTCACGCTCACGACCGACACAGCTTATGAGTGCCTGCCGCTGCTGCTGGACATTCCGATCATCCCGGACGGTTCCAAAGACGAGGCGCTTCCGCTTGGTACGGGGCCGTATGTCATGGACGAAGAGAATTCGCGTCTGGTGCGGAACAGCTCCTGGTGGCAGACGGCCGCGCCCATCGTGGACTTTGACGAGATCAAGCTCACCGCCGTCGAGTCGACCGCCGAGGTGCGCGACAATTTCGAGTACGAAAACGTCAATCTGGTCCTCACCGACCCCAACTCCGCGGCCTTCGCGGGCTTCCACAACGACTATGAGCTCTGGGACGCGTCGAGCCCGATCATGCAGTACATCGGCTACAACATCACAAGCCGCGTCTTTTCCAACTACGGTCTTCGCAGCGCCATCACCTACGCCATCGACCGTGAGCAGATCGCGACCGATATCATGGGCGGCTTTGCCACCGCAGCGGTCCTTCCGGCCAGCCCCAACGCGCCGTTTTACGATGGGAAGCTGGCCAACACCTATGGCTACAGTCTGACGAACTTCCAGCAGCAGCTTGAAAGCGCGTCCGTTTCTGACATGGACCACGACGGAACGCTCGATCTTTACGTGCCGTCTCTGGGCTACGCTGTGAGCGTCGCGGGCACGATGATCGTCTGCTCGTCGAGCTATCAGCGCGTCGAGGCGGCGACGCAGGTGGTCAACACGCTCAACTCGCTCGGCTTTAAGCTGACGCTCAAGACGATGGAGCTGAGTGAATACCGGCAGGCGCTGCAGAGCGGCAATTTTGACCTGTACTACGGAGAGATCCGGATGTCCAACAACTTTGATCTCACGCCGTTTTTCTCGCCTTCTGGCTCGATGTGCTACGGAGGCTTAGACGACAGCGTCATGCTCAATCTCTGCAATCAGGCCCTGGCCAACAACGGCAACAGCTATAACCTGTATAAGCGCCTTTGTGAGCGCGGCTACATTACGCCGGTGCTTTTTAAGAACCTCGCCGTCTATACCACGCGCGGCTCGATCGCCCACCCGACGGACTATGTCGACTGGTTCCTCATCCCGCCGGAGGACGCTCTGGATACCGCAGAATAAAAGGGGGCAGCATCATGACCACAGCGGAAGCACTGAAAAAGCTCGTTCTGGAATCGGGCGGAAATTTCCATGACATCGACCATTTTCTGAAGGTCCACGCCTACGCGAAGATCATCGGCACGTGCGAAGGCCTGGACAGCGAAACGCTCCACACGCTGGAGCTGGCCGCCATTGTCCACGATATCGCCTGTCCCTTGTGCCGCGAAAAATACGGCAATACGAACGGCAAGTATCAGGAAACGGAGGGCATTCCCCTCACATACGCATTTTTTGAAGGCACCGACGTCACCGGCGAACAGCTGGAGCGCATCGTCTGGCTCGTCTCGCACCACCACACGCTGCGCCCAATTGAAGGGCTTGACCACCAGATTTTGATCGAGGCCGACTATCTTGTGAACGCCGAGGAAAGCAGCCTGCCGGAAAAAAACATCCGCCACATGGGCGAAGCCGTCTTCAAAACCAAAACCGGAAGAGAGCTTCTGGGCTCTTTGTATCTGCATTCATAAAAAAGCGCCCCTTCCAACCGGAGGGGGCGCTTAGTCTATAAAGCCTCGCAGAGTTTCGCGTCCGCAGACGCGAAATAGAATCAAAATCATGTTATCCGGCGGCTCTGCCGACCGGAAACATACCGCTCGCCTCGCAAGTGTGAGCTTTTTGCGCAGAGCGCAAAAAGCTTGCGCGCCGTCGAGGCGCAGCCCCTTTTTGCCGGAAAAGCGGCGCTTTTCCGGCAAAAATAAAGAAAGGCGGCTTTGCCGCCTTTCTTTATGTCCCTCAGCAGCAGCCGTTGTCGCAGCCGCAGCCGCAGCTGCTGCCGTTGCCGTTCCAGAGCACGAAAATGATGACCAGGACAATGATCCACCACCAGCTGTTGCCGAAGGCGCAGATACCGGAAGAGTTATTGCAAGACATAACGAAACCTCCTGAAATTTAACGTAGCGTCTGTCGCTCGCTCATTCCATGTTATGCAGGGCTTCGTTTTTGGTTCCTACGCCGTCTCATCATACAGCTCGTCGAGGCTTGCGAACCGGTAGCCCATGTCCTCCCACGTTGTCAGAAGCTCGTCGAGTATTTCCGCGTTCGTTTTAGACGTCGAGTGCAGAAGCACGATCGCGCCCGGGTGGATGCGCGGAAGGAGCTTGGAAAACGCCTGCTCCTTCGTCGGCTGATCGTCCTGATACCAGTCGACATACGCAAGACTCCAGAACACCGTCCGGTAGCCCAGCGCCTGCGCCAGCTTGAGATTTTCCTCACTGTAGACGCCCTGCGGCGGGCGGTAGTACTTTTTCATCGCCTCGCCCGTGATCTGCTCGTAGAGCGTCTCCACCTCGGAAAGCTCGGTGCGGAAGCTCGCCTCGTCTTCGATCTTCGACATATCGTAGTGGTGGTACGTGTGGTTGCCGACGATGTGGCCCTCGTTCGTCATCCGGCGGACCAGATCCGGCGCGGTCTCGAGATAGTTCCCCACGACAAAAAAGCACGCCGGCGCGTCGTGCGCCTTCAGGGTGTCGAGAATGCTTGCCGTGTATCCGTTTTCATAGCCCGCGTCAAAGGTCAGGTAGATGACCCTTTCCTTTCCGTCTCCGACATAGACCGCGTCGTATGCGCTCAAGGCCTGCTTACTCGCGTTTCCGACGGGCTCTTTTCCCTCCGCGCCGAAGCGCAAGCCCCACGAGCCCGTCTCGATCGCCCTTCCCGCCGCAAACAGTCCCGGCAGCGCCGCGCAGAACAGCACGATCGCGACCGCCGCCAGAATGAGTCTTCCGTTGCGCTTCAAATAGTCCCCCATAAAAACCGCCTCCCCTTGCCCATCGTATGTGGGAAAGGGGAGGTCCATGCCATTTTTACTTTTTACAGTTCTCTTTGCCCTTTGTGCAGCCCGGACAGCCGCAGCCGCAGCCGCCGGCTTTTTTTCGCCGCCGCACGGCAAAAACGATCCACGCGGCAAGCAGGGCCAGGGTCAATACGCCCATGGTATCCTCCTAGAGCCCCAAAAGCGAAAACACCGCAAATGCCGCCAGATACGCCACGCAGCACTGGCTGAGCGCAATAAGCCCTGCCCGGACCGCAGAGCCGACCTCCCGCCGGATGGCCGCGATAGCCGCCACGCAGGGGGTGTACAGAAGCGTAAAGACGAGAAAGCTCACCGCGCTTGTGCTTGTAAAAAGTGCGGAAAGCGCACTTGTGCCGAGCAGGATCTCCAGCGTACTCACGACCGATTCCTTCGCGATAAAGCCCGAAATGAGCGCCGTCGCGCAGCGCCAGTCGGCAAACCCGAGGGGCGCAAAAATGGGAGCGAGGAACTGGCCCACCATCGCAAGAAGGCTTTGGGCGCTGTCGGATACAACATTCAGCCGCGCGTCAAAGCTCTGCAAAAACCAGATGACGATCGTCGCGAGGAAAATGACCGTAAAGGCCCGCTCGAGAAAATCCTTCGCCTTTTCCCACAGAAGCAGCGCCACGCTCTTCACCGACGGCAGCCGGTAGTTGGGAAGCTCCATCACAAACGGGACGGGCCTTCCTCGAAACGCCGTCTTTTCCAGCACCAGCGCCGCAAGTATCCCCATCAGAATGCCGAACACATAAAGCCCGATCATGACCAGCGCCGCCTTCTCGGGGAAAAACGCCGCCGAGAAAAAGCCGTAGATCGGAATTTTCGCCGAGCAGCTCATAAAGGGCGTGAGCAGGATCGTCATCGTCCGGTCGCGCTCTGAAGGAAGCGTTCTTGTGGCCATGACAGCCGGCACCGTGCAGCCGAAGCCGATGAGCATCGGCACGATGGATTTGCCCGACAGGCCGATGCGCCGCAGGAGCTTATCCATCACGAACGCCACGCGCGCCATGTAGCCGGTGTCCTCCAAAATCGACAGGAAGAAGAAAAGCGTCACAATGACCGGCAGAAAGCTCAATACGCTTCCCACGCCCTCAAAAATACCGTCGATGATGAGGCTCTGCACCACAGGGTTGAGCCCATAGGCCGTGAGCGCCGCATCGACCGCCACGGTCAGCTTGCCAATGCCGAGCGCGAGAAGATCGCTCAAAAACGCGCCGATCACATGGAACGTCAAAAAGAAGATCAAAAACATGACGCCCACAAAGATCGGGATCGCCGTGTATTTTCCGGTGAGAATTTTGTCGGCCTGCACGCTTCTTTTGTGCTGCTTGCTCTCCGACGGCTTGACCACCGCCTCGCGCACCAGCTTTTCAATGAAGCTGTAGCGCATATCGGCCAGCGCCGCATTGCGGTCCAGTCCCCGCTCCTGCTCCATTTGCAGCACAGAGTGCTCGATGAGCTCTTTTTCGTTCTGATCGAGCTTGAGCCTGTCTTCCATCGCGGTGTCGCCCTCGATGAGCCACGTCGCGGCAAAGCGCACGCTGACGCCTGCCTGCTGCGCGTGGTCCTCGATCTGGTGGCAGACCGCGTGGATGCAGCGGTGCACCGGCCCGGGCTCACAGAAATCATACACCTGCGGCAGAATTTTCCCCTCCGCCACGCGCACGGCCTCCCCGATCAGCTCTTCCACGCCGTCCGCCGTCTGCGCGCAGATGGGAACGACCGGCACGCCGAGCGTTTTTGCCATCTTCCCCACGTCGACGCTGCCGCCGTTTTCGGTCAGCTCGTCCATCATGTTGAGCGCCAGCACCGTCGGCACGCGCAGCGTCAGAAGCTGCAAAGTCAGATACAGATTTCGTTCCAGATTCGTCGCGTCAACAATGTTGATGATACCGTCGGGCTTCTGGTTCAGGATAAAATCGCGCGTCACGATCTCCTCGGCCGTATACGGCCGCAGCGAGTAAATGCCCGGCAGATCGACGACCGAGCAGTCCTTCTGCCCGCGCACCTGCCCGACCTTCTGGTCGACCGTCACGCCCGGAAAATTGCCCACGTGCTGATTGGACCCTGTGAGCTGGTTAAACAGCGTCGTCTTGCCGCAGTTCTGGTTGCCGGCCAAGGCCAAAATCATTCCTGCACCTCCTCTACGCTAATGCTTCGCGCGTCCTCCTTGCGCAGGCTCAGGCTGTAGCCGCGCAGCGAAAGCTCCATGGGGTCTCCCATCGGCGCGACCTTCGTCACGGAAACGAGCGTCTGCGGAATGAGGCCCATGTCTAAAAGCCTACAGCGCAGAATGCCCTCTCCGCCGACGGCTGTAATGCGCCCCTTGCCTCCAATATGCAGTTCATCCAAAGTCATAGTTTCTCCATATCCCTCCATTCTGATCTCCGTGTTCAGCATATACGAAGCAGCCGAAAAAAGCAAGAAAAAAGTGCGTCCAACTTTCTTTGCGCGTTATTCACAAATTCGTCACGCATTTTCTCTTTCGTTATGGTAAACTTGTAAATACAAACCAACACAAACCCGGCAATCTGGCCGTGCGATACAAAAGGAGACCCATCATGAATATCTTATTCTTCCTGACGCCGAAGGCGCTGTGTTCGTATATCGATGCCGGTTCTACCCTTCGTCAGGCTATGGAGCGTATGGAAAACGCGGGCTTCACCGCCCTGCCCATTCTCGACAAGGACGGCGCATACTGCGGCGTTTTAACGGAAGGCGACCTTCTCTGGGCCTTCAAGCGCCTGTGCGTCATGGACATCCGCCAGACCGAGGACCACAGCATTTCCGAAATTCTTCCCCGCCGCGAGGTGCACCCCATCCGCGTCGATACGCGCATCGAAGACCTTGTCCTGGTCGCCGCCGATCAGAACTTTGTCCCCGTCATCGACGACAAAAACGCCTTCATCGGCATCGTCACGCGCAGCACCATTATAAAATACTGTCTCGACCGCTGCTTTGCCCCCGAGCGCGAGCCGGAGCTTGCCGCCGTCCGATAATTTTTCCTTTACAGGTATATGCTGCCGCTTCCGCGTCCATACTAGGCGCAGGAGGTGCAAATTATGCAGCACAATGATCATTCAGGAACCAACCGTTTTCGGAAATTCTTTCAGGAAAAAGGCTATTACATCGTCCTGTTCCTGTGCATTCTGGCCGTCGGAGTCTCAGGCTATCTGTTTGTCTCCGGCGCCGTTTCCGAAAAGAAGGCTCTGAACGAGCCCACCCTTTCCGTCGCCACCAGCGCGGAAATTCCCGACGCCGGCACATCCGGCAGCAAACCGGCCGAAAAGCCGTCACAGCAAAGCAAACCCGCCAGCACCACACAGGAGGCCTCGGCCGAAGCGTCCGCTCCCGCGCAAGAACCTGCCGCCGAGACGCTTTCCGTGCGCGTCTGGCCCGTCTCGGGAAGCACGCTGGAGGGCTACAGTATGCAGGCGCTTTCCTACAACGAGACCACGCAGGACTGGCGGACACATGACGGCATCGACCTTTCCGCGCTTGTCGGAGAGCCCGTCCGGGCCGCCTGCTCAGGCACGGTCAGCGCCGTCTATGACGACGAATTTTTAGGCACCACCGTCGTCATCTCCCACCCCGACGGCTACGAGACCATCTACTCGAACCTCGCCGCCATGCCCGCCGTCTCCGCCGGGATGCAGGTCACAGCCGGAGACACCATCGGTTCGGTCGGTGAGACCGCCCTTCTGGAGTCCGCGTCAAGCTCCCATCTTCACTTCTGCGTCCGCCGGAACGGTGAAAGCGTGGACCCCGCAAAATTTGTAGACTAGGGTATCTCTGAATCAATCCCCGATCGCGGACGGCGGATCTTTTCCGCCAATTCTGCGGTTTGAAAAACGAGAAATATAGCGCAGCCGTTGGCGACGAAGGAGCCTTACGGATGCGGCATACCCCTTGCGGGTGCACAAAGTATTCCTGCGTTTTCCAAACCTTGTCTTGACGAAAAATCTCTCGCCGTCCACGGCCGCTGATCGAATCAGAGCTTCCCTAAAAAATCCCGCTGAACAGCCCCTGTTCAGCGGGATTTTTCTTACATAGCTTCAGGCGTATCAGACTCACATAATCTTCGGCAAAGGAAGACTCTTGGCTGTATGGACCTCGTCTGCCCATTCCAGGATGGTTCCAATTGCCTCGTTCATCATATCCGTCTTTTCTTCCAATACATCCATCCGGGTGTCCAAAGCATCCATCCGGGTGTCCAAGGCATCCATCCGGCCTTCCAGCGCTTCAAGCAGCTCATTTGTGGCTGCCTGTTCCTTCTTGATCTCCACCAATTGTGTATCAATTGAAGTCAGGCGATCATTAAGCGGCTTGAGCATTTCGCCGAGCGCTTGCAGCATTTCTCTGTCCATACCACATACCTCCGAGCATTTACGTGTTCATTATACGCTCACATCACCTGACTGTCAAGGCGCAGCGCAGAAAGCCCTCGTGCAGCACCTGTGTTACTCCTCGCAGTAATGCTCCCAGCCGTGCCACGTCATTGCATTCAGATCTGCCCACGTCAAGCCGTAATTTTCCGTCTCCTGCCACGTGCAGTACCGGAAAAAGTACCAGATATCCAGCTGACACGGCAGAATGTCCTCGATGATGATCTTCATCTGCGAAAATCCGTCCGGCACGCCCATCACGCCCGGAAAGCGCACCTTCACATGGTTGACCTGCCCCGTCTCCTCGACCACGCACGCAACGCCGCACGCCGTCAAGCACGCGTTGATCGCCGCCAATGTAAAGCTGTCGCCGCCGATCGCGAGAAAGCCCGCAATGGCCGCGCGTCTGGCCTGCACCATCCTTGCCGGCGTTTTGCTCCTGAAAAGCGCCTCCCATTTGGAAAGCCCCTCGTCCTCAGCCGTCATGACGACGCTTTCTTTCTGATTTCCCGCCAGCACCGCATCGGCCTCATCCAGAACCTTTCCCAGCGCCTGCAATTCGGCCAGTGAAAAGCTCCCCTCGCGGAAGCTGTAAACGCCGAGCGGCCGCAGCATCGAAACAAGCTCGTTCGTATAGCTCATCCCTGCGCCTCCGTGAGCGTGAGCGTTTTGAGCCGGCAAAGCGTCTTCTGCGTCCCGGCAATGTCAGCCGCCGGCTGCGTCAGCGTAACGTTTGAAACAAGCCCTGTCTCAAAGATCGCGCTCACGATCGCCGCTTTGTAAAGGCTCTTTCCCAGCAGCGCTCCGGTAAACAGGCCCTTCACCGCCTGCTCTGCCGCCGCCTTCGCCTCGGAAAAAGAAACGCCCGCCTTCGGCAGGATCTGCCCCGCCACCGTGACCTCGCAGATCTCCGGGGCCATCACCGTCACATCCACCGCGATCTCGCGCACCGCGTCCAGATCCGCCTGGACCTGCTGCAAAAGGCTCTCAGGCGGCGTCCCCTCCGGCGCGGCAATGACCACGCCCACCGTTCCGATGCCGTTCATCCGCGGGATCACGACCGCCGCCTCCACGCCCGCATGGCTCAGCGCCCGCAGCTCATAAAAGGCCGCGTTCGCGCCGTTCGGGAGCCGGATAAAGCTGTCGAGCACGCGAAGCCGGAGGCTCTCATCGTCCTCTGTGCCGCTGCCGCCTGTAAACGCCCGCGGATTCAAGACCCCCGCCACGCCCTCCGGCGCTTTGGTCAGGACCGTCACCGTCTCCGCGCCCACGTTTCCGCTTGCACCGATGCTCTCGGCCTGCGCGGCAATGTCCGCATAAAGCGCACCCGCCGCGATCTCGCCATCCTCCGTCGTCACGAACCGCACCAGCCCCGCCGTCGAGCAGACCGTCCCCTTCGGCACCGGAAGATCGCTTTCCAGCGCCCGGTCGATGCGAAAGCGCAAAACGCCCGACGCCTTCGTTCCGGCCTTTCTCGCAATGCCCCGCAGCGCCGCATGGTAGTCCAGAAATTCCCCCGACGCCGTCTGCGGAAAGCTCTGGTTCACCGCCCAATCCGCGTAGGCATAGAGCGTCTGGAGCTGCGCCGCCGCCGCGTAGAGCCGCACCGCTAGGTCCGCCGTGTCGTCCATCGTAAAGCCCGTTTTTTCCTCAAAAACGGCCAGCATCTGCTCATAAAGCTCCTGTACTTCCTTCAAATCAACACCTCCACCGCCTGCCGTTCATCCTGATACGTCAGCTGCACCTCGAGCCGCGCGTGCCCGCCGTCCAGCTCCCGCAGCGTCACCTTCTCCACGTCCAGCCCCATGCCGGAAAGCGCCTGCGCACAAAATAGCTTCGCCATCGCCTCCCGCGCCGCAGGCTTTTCGCGCCCCAGCTCATACAGTCTGCTTCCCAGCTCCGGCAAAAACGGAAAGCTTCCTTTTCTGCACGTGAGCTTGAAAAGCGCCCGCGCCAGGACCTCCTGCGCCCCATAGAGCCTTGTAAAGCCGCCGAACCCATTGGGTACATAATCGCCGTCTCGCAGCAAATTCTCCATTCACGGCACCTCCATTTTCTGTCCGTTCACGTAGAGGTCGCCCTCCACATACACATCGCCCATCAGCGAAATTTTGCCGTCGTTCGAGACCTTTATGCTGGCCCCTCTGGAAAACACCAGCACCTCGCCGGGCTCTAGCCCCATCGTGCCGCTCTGCGGCATACCGGCCGCATACAGCTCGTTCCCCTTCACCACCAGCACACAGTCCGTCGCCGCCGGATTCCAGCAGTACCCGCCCGGAGAAATGACCTTTGCCCGCCGTTTTTCCGCGTCCGTCAGCACCGCCGGCGCATCGCCTCCGATCGTCACCGTCCCGAGCGTCGCCGCGTCGTCCTCCGGCCTTTCCAGCATCACACGTTTGGATAACCACATACCATCACCTCATTACCAGCGTGCAGGTAAGCCCCGTCTCATCGCAGCTCGACTGCACCTCCTGCACCGTAAACGTCCCCGAAATGCCGAGCGCCGGAACGGAAAGCGAGACCTTGTCCAGCGGCTCTGCCAGAAAGCTCCCCGCGCACGTCACATACAGGAGCTTTTCATCGCGCTTCGTATCGTCCAGCCGCTGCTTTGCCGTGCGGAAGCTCGCGCGGATCTTATCGCCCGTTCTTCCGGCGTACTGCACCCGCGTGCCGCCCACGGCCTGAAATTCCGCGTAAGAGGCCTCCTGCGCGCTTCCGTTTCTCGTGTTGATGAGCACCTGCCTTGCCGCCACACCGTAGCGGTTGCGGACATACTGCGCCCGCAAAATGCCGCTCGTGAGCGCGATCTGCTTCCCCGCCGCTTCTTTTTTCAGAACCAGCGTTCCGTCTGCCAGAAACCGCGGATAAATTTCCGCGCTGTGCCTGCAAAACCCCGCCAGCGCCTGATAGCACGTTCCGCCCGTCTGCACCACAAAATTGGAAACTGGCCCCATCTCGTCCGCTTCGATCTTCAAAACGCCGCAGGGCCTGACATATGCGTTGAGAATATCCGTCAGCTGCGCGCTCACATACTCGGCAGCCTTCGTCTGCATATCCATGAGCCGCGCCGCCAGGCCCCGCCCGGTCAGCTCTGCCAGCACCCCATCCTTCCCGAGCCGCAGCTCAAAATCGTCCACGATCCCCGTAAACACGAGCCGTCCTTTTTCGTACGCCTGAAACTCCGCCGCCTGCTCCAAAACCGCCTTCGTTTCCTTCGAGCACGCAAACTGCACGCTGAAGCTGTCGCAGGGGTCTCCATCCGTCCGTTTGACGCTCCACTGCAAAAGTGCCGGCAGCTGCGTCTCTGCGCCCTTCGCGCTTTTCACAATTCCGATCATTGCACGCGCACCTGCTCTCCGACCTGCACCTGCGAGGGCTTTGCGATCTGCGGATTGAGCCGGAGAAGCTCCGTCATCGTCAGCCCATATTCTTCGCAAAGCGACCACAGCGACTGTCCCGACGCCATCTGCAAATACCGCTTCCCCGCCGTCAAAAGCGCCTTCCGCTCATCGGGCAGCATCCCGGCCGCTTCCACGCCCGGTGCCTCGCAGAACGTGAACCGATACGCCACATAATCGTCCCGCGGCTCCTGCGTCAGCTGCAATTCCGTAAAGTACGCCCCCGCCGTGCTCCAGACCGGATGCGCCAGCGCCGCGCACCCGCCCTTCTGAAACACCGCCAGAAGCGCCTGAAACGTCTCGTAAGCGCCCGGCCCATAAAACTCGCCCTCTCCCTGCATCACAGCCGCCGTTCTTCCCAGATCCTGCACCACAAAGCCCCCGCCCGGCACCTTGTGCACCGCCGTCTGCCGCTTGGCCGTGAGCGTATACGTCC
Source organism: Clostridiales bacterium UBA6388 (assembly GCA_002437575.1). Lineage (GTDB taxonomy): Bacteria > Bacillota > Clostridia > Oscillospirales > Oscillospiraceae > CAG-170. The sequence goes on from DJQK01000056.1 coordinate 28,265, forward strand.
GCGGATTATTGGGCCAGACAAACCCGCCGTACCGCATTTTGAGCATCCTCTTCCTCCTTAACCGTACCGTCTCGCGTCGCGCTCAAAAAAGCGTGAGATCTCCGTCATCGACCGCTGCGAGGGGCTCGACGCGATGCCCGCCAGCTCCATGTTAGACCGTGCGCTTCCAATGAGCCCTCCGCCTTCTTCGTCAGCCGTCTTTTCTGTCAGGCGGACCGTCTGCCGCTCAAAAAGCTGCGTCATCGCCCGCTCGAGCTCGTGCGTCCTTATGACCTGCTCCTGCGCTGCACGCTGCCTGGAAAGCCCCTCGAGGCGCATCGCCTGCCGCGACGCCTCCCGCAGCGTATCTTCGATCGAAGATCCCTGCAATTCTTCTGCCCGGATCTCCACCGCCGCGTTTTCCGAGCGCCCCTTCTTTTCCTCCGCATCCTCCTGCGCATCGTCCCGCCGAGCCGCCGCCTCCGGAAGCGAAGCCTCCCGCACCTCCGGCTGCCGCGCCGGGTCAAACTGCGCCGCCAGCTGTTCCTGCGCCCGCAGAAGCCGCATCATATACTCTACCATGCTTCAATTCCTCGAATCTGCTCTCGTCAAACCCCGCGTTCTCCTCCGCCAGTTCTTCCCCGCACACCGCGCATCGCGCCCGCTTCGCCTTTTCCCGGCACGACGGGCACAGCGCCTCCAGCTTTTCCTGCGCATCGAGCATCATCTGCGCCGCGCAGTAAAGATAGTCCGCATCCGTCATCCGCTTCGCCCGCGCCTCGTTCGGCAGAACGCCGAAGCTTTTGAGAACGCGCCACTTGAGCCGCTCAAACTCCGCATCCTGCAAGGCCTGCACAGCCTTTTCCGCATTTTCCGCGCTGCAAGCGGGGTTTTCCTGCCTGCAAAGCTCTGCATAGGCGTTCGTCCAGCTTTCCACCGTCTCCGCCGAGACTGCCTGCAAAACCGCCTCGCCGCTCAAAAACGCCCTTACGCCGTCCTTAAAAACCGCCCGCGAAAGCAGACACGCGTTCCTCCAGAGCCCCAGAGCCTCGGTATCTTCCCCGCAAAGCTCCATCGCCTCGCGCCGCGCCTGCAAGACCGCAAACGCCGGGACCACGCGCACTTCCAGCCCATTGGAGATCTCCCGCCTGCCGCCGCCGGCAAACAGCTTCAGAACCGCCTTCTCGCTCATAGCAGGTTTTCAATGCGGCGTCCTGCCTCGACCGTGACCTTTTCCAGCACGTTTCCGCCGACCTCCGCGCTCTCCTGCAAGCTCTTCCACTGGCAGCCCGTGTAAATGACATTGCGGTCGGGCTTGCAGATGACCAGCGAAAAATCATCCATCTCCGCAAAACTCAGCCCGTCGCGGATCGCCTCATCCGTCGCGTAAATTCTCGTCAGCTCCAGCGTGTACTGGCTCTGCCCGCGGATCGTCGTCACCGGCTCAGACTGGCCGAAGGCGTAAATTGCCTTGCTTTCCCGGCTGGCCGTCACCTTGTAGCTCTGCACCACCGCCACGCGCACGCCGTTCACTTCCAGATAAATATCCGCCGTCGTCGGAATTTTCCGAATCGCCATACCCTTTCCTCCTTAAACGCTGATATGGGCCGTCAGGAAGATCCGGTTCAGCCCATGCACCACGGTAAACGAAAACTCCACCAGACACGTCGTCGGGTCCGATTCGAGTGCCGTCACCGTCAGATTTTCATAGCCTTCGATGATCTCGCGGCTGATGCGGTCTTCGAGCTCGACAATGACCTGGCTTTTGATCGCGTTTCTCGTCAGCGCGTTATTTTTTGCCCGCGCAAATTTGGCCCGCAGGCTCTTGCGGATGGCCGGGATGACATCGTCTACCACCAGGATCGTTCCGAGCTCCCGGAACGTCGCGTCCTCACTCTGGCCGGTCTTCGTTCTCGTCGTAATGCCGCGCATCACGCTGACCTTGCCGCCCCAGCACTCGAGAACGGTCACGCCGCCCTTTACCAGCGCGTCGATTTCCGTCTCCTCATACACCTCGCTCACGCCCGTAAGCCCATACAAAACCTGTCCGTTGAGCGGCAGCGCCGGGTCCGACTGATCGGTCAGGATACCCGCCAGCGCACTGGCCGCCATCGCGCCGCCCGATGCCGTGCTCTCGCCCCAGACATACACATCCGGCCCGATGAGGACCATCCGCTCCGAGTTGAGTGCCGCCGCCCGGTCCGTCAGGTTTTTGAGCGTCGGCGAAGAAAGCCCCACCAGCCCGATGCACTCGCCTTTTTGCTGCGACGCCTCCTCTACCGCATTGCGCAGCGCCTTGTGCACCGTCTCCAGCACGCTTCCCACCACGCAGAAGCTCGCCTGCTTCTCGGCAAAAATAAGCGCCAGCGCCGCCTGATAATCCTCCAGCGCGTCCTCCGCCACCGGACTTGCCAGCACCGTCCCCGCGCCGTTCTGATAGGCGATCTTCGCCATGCGGCCGAGCTCACTTGTCTCGCCGAACGCCTCTTTTGCCTCGGAATACGAATGGAGCGTATAAAGCCCCGCCTTCGCCTCGGCCACGCCCACCAGCGCGATGACGCGCTCTGTCGACCCTCTTGCGATCACCGACGAGGTGTCATAGCTCGAATACACGCCCGGCCGCTCATGATAGATAAGACTCATTGCACTTCTCCTTTCAGCATAAAGTCCGTAAACTCCGTCTCTTCCTCGTTCGAAAGCGCATACAAATACGCCTGCGCCTTTACCGTCACCTTACAGCCGAAGCAGTCCTCATCGGCCAGAAATCTGCACGCTTCCACCGAGATCTCCCCCAGCGAAATTCCCGCGATCGTGCCGGACAGCTTCGTCAACAGCGCGTCGGCCTCTTTCATGCACCCCTTCGCGCCCAAAGCCGCCGGTGAGAGGACCTCCAGCGCAAGTTCCGCCTCCAGCCGCCTTCCGTAGAGCGACACGCTTTTCCCCTCGATCTGCGCCTGTCCCAGATACGAAAAAAGCCCCGCGTCCTTCGCCTCGGCCTTCTCCACACCCACAGCCACGACCGTCTTTTCCAGCGGCGAAAAAATCCTGCCCGGCGTCCGTCTCCCGGCCGAAAAGCCCTGCTCCTTCAGCCACTTCAAAACCGCCTCGATCAGCTGTTCCATGCGCCGTCTCCTTCCGTCTTGACCAAAAGCGCCCACACATAGACCGCCTCGTTCTTCATGTACGCCGTCTCACACCTGCGCACCTGATAGCTTTCCTGCCGCACCGTCAGCCGCTGTCCCACACAAAGTGAAGCGTCCGCCGGCCCAATGTAGACATACTGCCCCTTCTGCACCTCGCCGAGCGGCCCAAAAAGTGATCTTGTCGCCTGCCAGCCCTTATCCGTCACGGGCCTTACAAACGCGCGGAACGTCCTGGAAGCTTCGCCTTCCGTCACGCTCACAAGACTTCCGTACCCCTGCAAGATCGCGTCCACGAGCGTCTTCATCCGCGCACCCCCAGAAACGAAAACCCTTCGCCCCTGCAATACGGCGTCAAAAGCGCCTTCGCCTGCGAAAGAAGCGTTCCCGGAACGCTGCCGCTCGTCGTCTTCTCTCCGCCCGAGGTCTTCACGCTCACATCGCCCACCGTAAAGCTCTCCACGTTCCAGCTCTGTGCGCTTTCCTGCGTGCAAAGCCCCGCAAGCGCCGTCCAGACCGCCGCGCACACAAAAGCGTCCCGGCAATCCTCGATCGTCACGCCCTCACGAAGCTCTCCTTCCAGCCGCGCAGAAGCCGCTCTGCAAAGCCGCTTCAAAAGCGCCTCATCCGTCCCGGAAGGGGCGGCCTTCCCGGCCGCCTCGTAAATCTCCTCCAGGACCGTCATCCGATCACCAGCACCTTCGCCGCCTCGGGCATGATCTTGCCGAAGCCCGAAATAGACGTGATGGCCGCGCGCTCTAACTGCCGGTCGATGAGCTTGTCATACTCGACCGTCACATCGCCCGCCTGCACCATTTCCAGCGCATATCTCCGGTCCAGACCGATGATCCTGCCGTCTTCGACGCAGCTTGCCTTCAGAAGCTCCGCGCCCAGCGGCGTCGACAGCGTGCCCGTGCCCTGGAAATTGAGCCCCGTCAGCGGATTCTGGAACTCGCTAAGTGACAGCATCTTGACCATCGTGCCGGTGTTCATCAAAAAGCTATTGAGCTCGTACGGGCCAAACTGCGCCCAGAACTCGACGAGCTGCTGATAGGTAAGCTTGCCTGCCTCGCCGGAAAGCGGGCTCGTGCCAATGGTAAAGCTTGCCGCCGCGTTGTTGTTGCCGTCGCCGTTTACCAGCACATCCACCGCATCTTTTAAGTGCATCGTCTGGATATAGGCGCCGATTTGCCGCAGGGTAACGGAAAACAGGTCGAGCTTCTGAAAGCGGATGGCCTCATACGACGCAACGAGCATTCTGCCGCGCTTGTTGAGCTTTACAAGATTGTCCTTCGTCTTGACCTGCGTGGCCGGAATGCTCGCACCCTCGGCTACCTGCATGAGCATCTTGTCCTGCTCAGACGGAACCGAGTAAACGCTTCTGTAGTCCATCGCGTCAATGCTCGTCGTGCTCGCCGTAATTTTCGGCAGCACGTTATTTTCCTCCATGCCCTGCTTGACGGCCCGCGCGATATACTCCGGGAACAGCACGCTCGAGTCCATCGTGCGGAAGAATTTTTCGACCGGGTCGGAGTACGCGCCCCTGGCCTTGATGTCAAAGCGCTTGAGCTGCCGCTGGAACGCATCCGTTCCCTCGAGCGCCGTGCCTCTGTAATTTTCGCTCGGGTCGAGCGACTCGAGCACCTGCGTAAACGTCTTGCCGCTCTCGCGGTACATACCCTTTTCCAGCTTTACATGATCAAATCCCATTGTCCTTCTCCTTTCCGCTTATAAAAAAAGACCGATCTTCTTGTTTGCCGCATCCACGCTGACGACGAGGCACGTTCTGCCCGAGCCGTTCTGCGCCGCCGGAACGACGTTCCCATCCTTGTCGGTCGTGAGCACCGCGTAGCCGAGCGAAGGCGCCGTCGCGCCCGCATAGGAAAGCTCCACGTACCCGTCCAGAATGACGCCGGCCGCGCCGCCGCGCACCTCCGACACAACGCCGCAGAACCCCTCCTCCGAGCAGGGCCCCACCGTGCCGTTCGCCGAGATCTTGCAGACCTTGCCCGCCGTCAGACCGGACCCCGCCGCAAACGTCGCCAGACGCTCGCCGATCGCCTCAAAAGAAATTGCCATTGTTGTTTCCTCCTTCAAAATTTAAATAAGAAACGCACTGTTCTGTTCCAGCGCGGTTTCCGCCTCCACCTTCATCTGCGGCTCCGGTGCAAAAAGCTCTGCCGTCTTGCGCTCGAGTCCCTTGGAAAGCGCCCGCAGGTCCTCCGCCGCCATCGCCCGCACGATCCTTGTCAAAAGTCCGTCGTCCAGCTCCAGCTCCAAAAGCATCGCCGCCCGCTTTACCCGCGTCTCCAGCTCCTGCCGGTACGCTCTTCCGAGCTCTGCCTCCTTCGTGAGCCGCTTCACCGCAAACTCGTCCAGACTTCCATCCGGACCCGCCTGCTTCTTGAGAACGCCCGCCTGCCGCTGTGCCGGCACCGCCACGAACGAAAACTCATACGCGTCGGCCGCATCGCACAAAACCGCCGCGCACCGCTCTGTGCCATATTCTTCGCCCTTCACGTGGCCGCACGAGCCGTATTCCTCCCCGCAGATCGAACAGAGCCTTCTTCTCACCGCGCAGCCGATCGAGACCTCCTTTTTGATGCCGCCTTCAATTTGCCGGATGAGCCCATCCGTTTCCTCGCCGCGCAGCATATACGCCCAGCCCTTGAGGATCGTCGCGCCGTTTTCCGTCAGGACCTCCGTGTCAAAAATTCGCGCCACCTGCTTCTCCGCCGACCACGCATGGTCCATCACGCCCGTCTTGCCGATAAAAAGCTGTGCCAGCTCCTGAATGCACTGCGCCGAGAACCGCTCGTCGTCCCGGTCGACCTGATCGTCGCACAGCCGCACGGAAAACACATACACGTCCTCCGCCTTCATTTCCCTCTTCGTCAGCCGGTTGATCTTTTCCAGCTGCTTTTCATCCGGCGCGCCGCTCAAGCTCACGGCCGCCGCCTTTGTGACCTTCATTGTCCTTCCTCCATTTCCGCATAAATTTTATCCGCCTGCGCCGTATAAAGCTGCGCGTGCGCCTGCTCGACAATATCCTGCAAGCTGATCTCGTCCCACACGATCTGCACCTCGTCGGAAAATCCGTGCAGCTGCATCCACAGCCTGCAAACGCGCAGGAGTACCGGCTCGACCGCCCTTCGGATCGCCCACAGCTCGGAGGTAAGCAGATCGGTCTGCTGCGCGCTCATCCGCTCGGTCGACGCCCAGTTCAGTCCCAGCAAAAACGGCGGCAGTCCGGTCTTTGCCACCAGCTGCTCCAAAATCTGCCTTACCGGCACCTCCGCGTCCAGGATCTGCCCATCGGCCCCAATGACCTTGATCTCCACATCGCCGACCGCCACAAAATCGCGTACGACCCCATGCTTTGCCTCCTGCATCGCCTGCGACCACTGCGAAGCGATCTGCTCGCTCTGCTCCTTTGCGTCGACCAGTGCTCCGTCCTTCGGCTTATACACGACCGAATAGCGCACATTCCCGGCCCGTTCCCAATTAGACCCGATCGTGCTGTAGATCTTCAGCAGCACATCGACCAGAAACGGCATACTCCGGAACACCGACGTGCCATAGGGATTTTCCTCGTCCGGATTCCACGCCGCAAACAGGATCAGATTCTGCCGCGGGAAAATTTTTACCTCTCCGTCCTGCCACTGCCCGAACGCAAAATCCAGGGCCGTTTCCCCTTCCTGCACATACAGCTTCGTCACATCGCCCCACAAAAGCGCCGTGATCTCGTCTCCGCTCACGACCATCTCGCCCACCGCCCGGCCATAAACGAGCATACTCTGCAAAAACGCCGTCAGAAAACCGTCCGCGCCGGCCTGTCCGCGCCCTGTGTTCACCTCGCGCAGAAATTTCTGCAAGCCCTTTTCCGCCTTTGCATTCCAGCACTGCACCGTAAACCCGCTCGAAAGCCGCACGAGCTTTCCGATCGCCGCGTCCAAGATCGGCACCGCGTTCCGGATCTGCCGGTACACCTCGAGCTCCCCGCCGCCGAGCGCCGTTAAGCCTGCCAGCATTCCGAACGGATGCTTCGTCCCCTCGCGCAGCTGCGCCGCCTTGCAAACCGCTGTACCTACCGCTTTTTTCCGCATCTTCCTCACCTCATTCAAATCTTCGTTCCGGCGCACACGCATAAAAGCCCGTGCCGCCCGACAGAACGCCTGTCACAAAATACCGCATATCGTCCATCGCGTGATCGTTCCTCTTGACCACCCTTTCGCCGCAAGCCGTCTGGTCCCAGACATAAAGGTCCATCTCCCGCAGGCAGTCCGTGCACCGGTCGCAGATGACGATCCTCCCGGATCTCAGTGCGTCCGCCGTCTTCCGGATGCCCGAGAGCACGTCGTTGTCCGCCTTTCTGACCCTCCAGCCGTCTCTGCGCAGAACCTCCAGAAAGCTCGCCGCCGACGGATCGACGATCACCTCGCGCACCGCTTTCCCGCCTGCAAGCTCCCGCAGCTTTCCCGCGTATTCCGCGTCGGTCATCTGCCGGCCTTCCCGCCGCGAGTCAAAATAAAACTCGTCCACGCGGTACCACACATCGCCCATCTTGCCCCACAGTCCAAAAGACGCCGGGTTCACCGTCCCATAGTCGCACGAAATGACCCACTGCTCAAAAGCCCCCGCCGGGACCGGCCGCACATTTTCCGTATCAAAAAAGTCATAGACCCGGCCTTCGGCCTGACACCACTGCCCCAGAATGAACCGCCGGTAAAAAACGCCCGCGTAAAGCCGCTCATACCGCCGCCGCACCGTCCGGCTCAAGGACGGATTGTCCTGCATCGTAAAATGCAGCACCAGCGCGTTCCGCTTCTCCGCCTGCAAGATCCACTCCTTATAAAACCAGTGCTGCGGCCCCTCCGGATTGCAGCTGAACCACAGCCTGCTTCCCTCCACCGAGCACCGCGCACACGCCTGCTCGACAAAAGACCGCGGCATCAATACGACCTCGTCCAAAAACACGCCCGCCAGCGTCGTGCCCTGAATGAGCGCCGCCGAGCCTTCGTCCTTTCCGCCAAAGAGAAAAAAGTCGTTTTCCCGCTTCCCGAACGAGACCGTCAGAACGCCTTCTGCCCGCCGCTCCGAAACGCGCATCCCGAGTCTTCCGAGCCACGGCAAAAGCTCCTGCACCACATTGCGCCGCACGCCGCCTCTGGTCTTGCCGCACAGCGCAAAGCGCCTTCCGGAAAAGCAGCTCATCGCCCACAGGAAGAACCCCAGCCCCATCGCCAGCGTCTTTCCCGACCGCACCGCCCCATCGCAGACGATCGCATCAAATCCCTTATCCCGGCTTTTCGGCATCCACCACGTCATCGCCCGCACCTGCTTACCCGAGAACCTCGTCGTCACTGCCTTCCTCCATTCCCTGCGCCAGCGCCTGCAAGAACCGCTCGGCTCCATCGTCTCCGCGCTCGGCCAGCGCTGCCAATTGCTCCAACACCTTCGTCCGGTCCAGGAGCTTAATTTCCACGGTCCCCTTTTCGCTTCTTTTGATCTCCGTCAGCATCGAAAGATCGAGCTTTTCGATGTCCACATCCGCGCACAGCGCCAGCTTCACGCAGTCGTTGGGCTTTCCGAACGCCATCTTGCGCAGCTGTCTTCGGATCTTCTCCAGCTCCGTCCATTTTTCCCGCGCCATTTCTTCACCCCGCTTCCCGAGAATCCCCTCTCACCCCTGCCGCGCAAAAAAAAGAAAAGTTGCCGTAAAAACGGCAACTTCCCAAAAAAATATTTTTTCTTCCAATCCGCTCCCCATCTGCTATAATAATTCCGTAATACGCCAAAGGAGACCACCATGACCTATCCAAACGTATGCCTGCGCCGCGGCGAGGCTTCCGGCGTCCGCTCCGGCCAGACGCTGATTTTCGAAAACGAGCTCGACTGGGCCGACGATACCTGCACCGACGGCTGCGTCGTCGACGTCTTAGACGACCGCCTGCAATTCACCGCCCGCGGCTTTTTCAATTCCAGATCCAAGATCACCGTCCGCGTCCTCACGCGCGACCAGCAGGAGCCCATCGACGAAGCCTTTTTCCGCCGCCGGATAACTTCCGCATGGCAGACGCGAAAAGCTCTAGGCTTTGAGAATTCCTGCCGCGTCGTCTTCGGCGAGACAGACGGCCTTCCCGGCCTCACCGTCGACAAATTTGCAGACTATTTGAGCCTTCAGATCACCTGCCTCGGCCTGGAACGCTGGAAAAGCACCATCGTGCGCATTCTGGAGGACCTCTTCAGCCCCAAAGGCATCTACGAGCGCGACGATCTTCCCGTCCGCGAAAAAGAGGGCCTGCCCCAGATCAAGGCCTGCCTCTCCGGCTCCGTCCCCGAGGAAATTGAAATTCGCGAACACGACGCCAAAATGCTCGTTTCCATCCCCAACGGTCAGAAGACCGGCCACTTTTTGGACCAGCAGGAAAACCGCGGCCGCATCCGTCCCTACTGCGGCGGCAGAACCGTTCTCGACCTTTGCTGCTGCACCGGCGGCTTCTCCATCCACGCCGCGCTCTACGGCGCAGCGCACGTGACGGCCGTCGATGTTTCCGAGCAGGCGCTCTGCCTCGTCCGGAAAAACGCCGCCCTGAACGGCGTCGAAGACAAGATCACCACCGTCTGTGAAAACGTCTTTGACCTCGCCAAAGCCTGGTCCGACGAAGGAAGGACCTTCGGCCTTGTGATCTGCGACCCGCCTGCCTTCGCCAAAAGCCGCAAAGCGCTGGACGCCGCCTACCGCGGCTACAAGGAGCTGAACCTTCGCTGCATGAAAATGGTAGAGCCCGGCGGCTTTCTCGTCTCGTGCTCGTGCAGCCAGTTCATGACGCCCGAATTGTTCCTCGCCATGCTCCGCGAAGCCGCCCACGATTCCGGCCGCGACGCGCATTTACTCGAAATTCTCATGCAGTCCCGCGACCACCCCGCCTCCCTCTCGTCCGACAATTCTCTCTACCTCAAAGGCTACATCCTGCAAGTTTTCTGACGAAACCAAAAGCGCCCGCCATCTTAGATGGCGGGCGCTTTTTAAGCCTTGCAGAGTTTTGTGCCCGCAGGCACGAAATAAATTGAAAATTCATTTTATCCGGCGGCTTTACCGACCGGACAGGACAGCCGTTAGCGGTTTTACCGCTTACGGATGTCGCGTACCCCTTGCGGGTAAACATACCTATCGTCTTGCAAGTGTGAGCTTTTCACGCGGAGCGTGAAAAGCTTGCGCGTAGTCAAGGCGCAAACCCTTTATCAAAAAAAGCGTCAGCTTTTTTGATAAGTCAGTCCATGTATTTCGCAATATACTCCGGCGGGTTGCTGGGGTCGTCGGCGATCGTAAACGTGAACGCCACCTTATTTTCCGCCGAGAACAGATTGCACCAGTCGAGGAAATTCTCCGTCTCCACCGGATCCTTCGACTTCGTCAGGCTGTAAAGGTTGTCGATGAAAATATGCGTGATATCGAAATTGCCCGCGTGCAGACCGCTGATAAAGCCCCGCAGCAGCGTATAGCTCTTAATTGCGTACTCGCTGGCGTCGATCAGACGGACGCGATGGTCCACGTCGTAGCGCAGCGTATGTCCCTTTTCAATGCACACCATGCTGCCGGACTCCGTCTTGAGTGCGCGCGAAATGGCGTCAATAAGCAGCTTGGTCTTTCCGGAGCCCTCGGGGCCCATCATAATATTAACCATAGGGCATTCCTCCTTTTGCATTCGCCGCAAAAGCCGCGGCATCGTTATGGTCATTCTCATTCTATCAGGTTTTCGCGCGAAACTCAATGGCAAACGCGCCAAAGTTCGTAAACTTTTCTTGAATACCTCCCGGATACCGATCAACCGCCGAGTATCGTCTTCGCAAGCGCCCGGCTCGCGCTTCGTCTTTCCGCGTCAAACGGGTCGATGCCGCACGCGCACGCGCTCAAAGCCGCCGCCAGCTCAAAAAAGTAAAACAGCTCTCCGAGTCCCGCCGCGTCGAGCGTCTGCATCTGCACCTGCACCACCGGCACGTCCAGGTCCGTGTGCGCCTGCAAAACCGCCTGCACTGCCGCCTCCTGCGCGTCGAAAAGCGTCTTTCCTGAAAGATACTCGAGCCCATCGTAATCCTTCCAGTCCATCTCAATATTGACCTTCTGGAAGCACCGCTCCGGCACCTGCAAAAGCGTCTCAAACACGCGCTTCTCTCCGCCCTGTAACATGGTATCAAGTCCATCCAGCGCCCCCGGCAGCTCCGCATAAACCGGAAAAGCGCCCGCGCCCTCCTGGCACGTGTGCCGCGTCATATACTGCGTCCACCACTGCCCGAAGGCCGAAAAGTCCGGCGTAAAGCACCCAAGCACCTCTGCCGCGCGTCCTTTCTGCGTGAGTGCATACCGCGCCCCCGCGTACATCCACACCGGGTTTTCAAACGCTCTGAGATCATACGCGGAAAACCCCTCTGCCGCGCCTTCCAGCACGCCCAGCGGGTCGATCCCCGCCGCCGCCAGCACCAGCAGCGTCCCCGCGTTCAGTGCGCTCACGCGCCCGCCGAGGCACTCCGGCATCGGAAGAAACGTAAATCCTTCCTCCTTCGCCATCACCGCCAGAGAAGACTCCGCGCCGGCGCTGACAAACACGCGCTGCTTTGCGTCCTTCCCATACCGCCGCTCCATGAGCCACCGCAGCGCCCGCGAAGCCGCGCACATCTCCAATTCCAGCCCCTCGCCGCTGAGCAGCAGCAGACAGAAATCCTGCCCTTCCAATAGTCTGCAAAGCGCGATCCAGTCCGAGCTTGCAAGATTGTCTCCCGTGAACAAGATCCGCATCCGGTCTGCCAGCAGATTCCGGTACCGGCCTCCCAGCGCCTCCACGCCCGCCTTCGCCGCAAGATAGCCTTCTCCTGCGCCCGCAACGACCAGCGTCTGGCACTGCCCCTCTATTTTTTCGCAGGCCGACCGGATGGCGTGGACCGTCCGCGCGGTCATGGCGTCCGGCTGCCCGAGCCAGCCCAGAAATTCCGGCGCGCCCGGCTGATTATTGCGCAGATGCAGATGCGCGTCAAATAAGTCCTTTTCACACCCTAACAGCTGCGGCAGCGACACGCAGCTCCAGATACTCGAAAGCTCCACATTGATCATTCGTACTTCACCCTTTCGAAGCGCTTTTTTCCATTATACTACACGCCCACAAAAAAGCAAAGCCCGTGTTCAGTCTGCCGCCATGCAAATTCTCCCAAGCATCTGCCGCCAGATATCGAAAAACGTCAGCGCCGCAACCTCCGTTTCCGCGACCAGCGCCGCCTCCGCGATCACCCGGCCTCCCGCCGTCACCGTCACCGTCCCGAGCCGCTGTCCCTTCATGACCGGTGCCTGCACGCGCTCCTCCTGCTCTGCCTCGCACGAAACAGAGCCCGCCAGCGCCTTGTCCAGAAGTACCTTCCCCGCGTCCTGCGCCGTGAGCGTCACATATTCCTCTTTTCCGAGAACGACCTCCACCGGCCGCACCTCCACACCCGCCAGCGGGTCAACGAGCGCGAAATTTGAAAACCCGTAATTGAGCATCGCCTTCGCCGACTCGAACCGGTCGGTCGACGACGCGCAGTGCATCACCACCGCAATAAGCTCCATCCCATCTCGCTCCGCAGAGGCCGACAGGCAGTACCCCGCCGCAGACGTGTAGCCCGTCTTGAGCCCCGTCGTTCCGTCATAAAACCGCACAAGCTTGTTCGTGTTGCTGAGCCCAAACTCCCCATTTCTCACCGTATCCATCCAGATGGTCGTATAGTCCTTGATTTTCTCGTGCTTTAAGAGCTCTCTCGACATGATCGCAATATCCCGCGCCGTCGTCAGGTGCTCGTCCGCATTTTCCCCATCATCCAGCCCCGTGCAGTTGACAAACTTTGTGTTCGTCATTCCAAGCTCCTGCGCACGCTGGTTCATCATCTCCACAAACGCCGCTTCGCTGCCCGCAATGTGCTCGGCCAGGGCGCACGCGCAGTCGTTTGCAGACGAAACGACCACAGCCTTGAGCATTTCCTCAAGCGGCAGGACCTCGTTTTCCTCCAGATAGATCTGGCTGCCGCCCTTCGCAGCCGCCGCGGCAGAGGTCGATACCGCATCGTCCCAGCCGATCCGCCCGTCCTCCAAAGCCTCCATCACCAGCAGCAGCGTCATCACCTTCGTCACGCT
>DJQK01000081.1:0-2684 GCA_002437575.1 Clostridiales bacterium UBA6388
GCCTTGATGGTATAGGTGCCCTCATTCTGGCTCGGCGTGCCGTCCGCGCTGGCGGGCTTCCCGACGCCGGGGTCGGTCTTCGTAAACTCCATATACAGCCGGATGACCGTGCCGTCGTCCTGCGCGATCTGCGCGCTCTCCGGATTGGAGATAGAAAGGGTCGTCGTGGCGGTTTCTCCGGTCTTGAGTTGGGCCTGATCCGTCGTAACGGTGATGGTCGGGCGGGTGTCGCCGGCCTGTACGGCGGGGGCTTTTGCGGGTGCGCTGGCCGACGGCAGAACGCCGTAGCCCACGATCTCCGCGCCGCCGATCGGATGCGAGCTCTGCGCAACGGCGCCGTTCAGATTGCCCTCGATGGTCTGCACGGCGGTTTCGTCCGCTTCGGTCACGATGCCGACATGATCCGCCCCGCCGCCGTTCATCGCCAGAAAGACCACATCACCGGCCTTCGGCGTATGCGACTGTGCCGGAACGTAAAGCCCGGCGTCGTTCAGCCGCGCGATCCAGTCGGCGCAGCCGGCAGAATACGGAAATGTGTCATCCGGGATCCCGGCGTAATGCAGGCAGAACGACACAAAGCTGGCGCACCACTGCGCATACGCAAAATCGCTGCTGTTCCCGCCGCCGTACCATGCGCCGTAGCGGGTATAGCCGCTGGTGCTGCCGTCGGCGTTGACGCGGTAATTGGCCGTGCTCTCGGTATAGCCGAGCTGGCTTTTTGCCGCCGCAACGAGGTCTGCCGCCGCGTTTCCGGTCGGGGTGGGAAGCGTAGGCTCCCAGTCCGCCGCCGTTTCCACAGCATCGGGGTTGGAGTAGCAGGCAAGCGTATGCTCGTGTTCTTCCAACTGGCAGGTCAGGATTTTTTCGTAGCAGGCCTCCGTGTGGACGTGTCCCTCCGTCGCCTGCTCGCCGTCCATCTCCTCCGGCAGAACCGTTTCTTCCTGCCCGCAGATCAGGACAGACTGCTCCGTATAGCAGTCGTCCGTGTGCACATGGCCTTCCGATTCTTCCTGACCGCAGAGCAGCGTTTCGCCGTAGCAGTCGGCTGTGTGTGTATGGCCCTCGGATTCCTCCAGGCCGCAGGTCAGATTGCCGTCTGCATCGTAGCACGTCTCGTCATGCGTGTGACCCGCAGCTTCTTCCCGGCCGCAGAGCAGCGTTTCACCGTAGCAGTCGGCTGTGTGCACATGGCCTTCCGTTTCTTCCAGGCCGCAGGACAGGACCTGCTGCACCGCATAACAAGCTTCCGTATGCGTGTGGCTCTGCGCGGCCTGCTCGCCGGTGGATTCTTCCATGCCGCAGGCCAGAACAGTTTCGTAGCATTCATCGGTATGCCGGTGCGCCTGCTTTCCGCAGAAGGTCTCGCCCGTCATGGTGATCGCCGGGAGGATCAGCGCATACGTCGTGCAGAACACGACCACGCAGGCCAGGATCGTCAGAACGCGCTTCCGGCGTTTTTGCCGGGTATGCGCTTTGATATAGCTGCCGGCTTTTTCCGGCAATGCGTTTTGCATATGTATCCCTCCCACTTCAGCCTACAGGTCCGAATTCACGCAGCGGCCAGACCCGGAAAACGACCTTTCCGACGATCTGATCCGCCGCAACGCAGCCGACTGCCGTGTTTCTGGAGTCGATGGAGACGTCGCGGTTGTCGCCCATCAGAAAATACCGCTTGTCGGGAACCTGATACGGAAGCGTAATGTTTGTTTCACCAAACGCCTTTTCCGCCAGGTACGGCTCGTCCAGCTCCGCACCATTTATGTAAACGTTTCCGTCTTCGTCGATGTTCACCCACTCCGAAGGCCCGGCAATGTAGCGTTTGATCAAAAGCTTGTTGCCGTGATAAAAGGCGGCAATGTCTCCGGGCTGGAAATCGGTCGTCTTCACAGCACACCACGATCTGCCCATCTTTCAACGTAGGCACCATGGAGCTTCCGTAGATCCGCAGCACCGGCATCCAGAGCGTCGCCACCAGAACAGCCGCCGCGGCCACGACCACAAGGATCGCGATCGTGCTTTTGAGCGTGCGGCGATAACGGCTGCGGTAACGAAGCCGCTTTCGTTCTTCTTCGATCTGTTCCAGGCTCGGAAGCTCGACCGATTCTCTTCGTCTCGTTCTCATCCGTTGAACAGTCCGTCTCCTTTCGCCAGCAGCCGAAGCTCTTCGTGTGCGTTGATCAGCTCGGTCACTTTCTGCTGGAACGCCTGCCATGTCTTCTCGGACTGCTGCTCGGCCTGTGCTGTGATCGTTTGGGCCTTTTCCTGCGCCTCGGCGACGATGCCGGAGGCAGTCTTCTCCGCCTGCGCGAGGATCTGCCGGCTTTTTTCTTCGGCGTCGGTTATTTTGCGCAGCGCCGTTTCATTCGCCGCCCGCAGCGAAAGCAGATATTCGTCCGCGGCCGCCTGCGCAGACTCAAAAACGCGGTTGACCGAAAGCGCAGCTTCCGCGATGGAGCCGGCAGACGCAATTTTCAGATTGCGTTCTTCCAGCGCCGCCTTCAGCTTCTCATTTTCATCTGCACAGTCCGCATACCGCTTCTGCGCTTCATAAATAATGTCGATCAGCTCCATGCGGCTGAGCTTTCTCAGTTCCTTATCCGTCATGCGCCTTCATGTCCCCCTTGCGTGATCGCCGTTTGCGGCGCGTTCCGTTTCCACAGCGTTCTCATCAGAAATAGTTACAG
>DJQK01000081.1:2693-5288 GCA_002437575.1 Clostridiales bacterium UBA6388
GCTGCAATCCCCCTTTGAAAAAAAGAAGCGGCTTTCTGTAAAATGATCGTAAAGTCTGTAGAATGATGACATTCAGCAGCCAGGCAGCCGCCGGCCGATCGGTCTGACGCGGCACGGCCGAGGCGGCTGAGCCGGGATCTCGCTTTTCAGCATAGCGCAGCTACAGGACAAGGCCCGACGGATCATGAGCAGCTGGCGCAGAAAGCACGGCTTTTTATGATTTTTCGGCAAGAATCGTACGTTTGCAGCGGAAAGACGGCAGCTGCTGCTCACCAATCTGGACGCCGCGCAGTTTCCGCTTTCGGCGCTGCGGGAGCTTTACGCCCGGCGCCGGGGCATCGAAACGTCGTTCCGCGAGCTCAAATATACGGTCGGTCTGATCCACCTGCATTCCAGAAAATCGGATCCGGTGCTTCAGGAAATATTTTCCTCGTTTACCCACGTCCAAAAATCGCCGACAACCGCCTCTCTGCGATGTACGTCTCGGCGCGATAACAGCCCATAGCTTTTCAGGCGGAGCTCCTCCGCCCGCTTGCCACGCACATTTTTTCAAAACCACGGCAGTTGCGCCCCGGAAAACTGCCGGTCTTGCTTCCTGCTTGGGAAATTTTCGGTTAACTGAATGGCATTAGTAAAAGGAACCCCGCCGGTGAAACCGGGGGGTCTGCCTATGCGGGCATCGCCCTATATTCCTCGCGTGACGCGTCAAGCGCGTCATTCTTTCTGCCAGCCGCGAACGAACTGCATCCATTTATTTTCACGTTGGCTAATTGTTGGGATGCCAGCTTTTTCCTTCACTCTGGCGCTCTATTTTATTCTCTCTTTGGTTATTTTCTTAAAAGAATTTTGCGTTCACGCTGTTTCTGTGCTAAGCCTTGTTCTGCTCCATTTTCACATGGGTCTTTCCCGTTTTGATGGTTGCTGCAGTTGGCTGACCGTTCGATCGTCTTAACGGGATTTTCTGTTCCTCGCCATAGGCTTTACCGAACCACACATCTAACGCGTGGTTTTCTTTATACAAAAAGACGACCAGCACAGCTGGTCGTCTTTTCTGGAGCGGGTGACGAGGCTCGAACTCGCTACCTCCACCTTGGCAAGGTGGCGCTCTACCGGATGAGCTACACCCGCATCTCTCAAATGCGAGTATTATTATAGCAAAGAATCCGGAAAAGTCAAGCCCTATCTTTGATTTATCGCATAATTTTGTAAAATCGTATTGGGATCATCCTCCGGCGTTTCCGAAGGCTGTTCCGATGGGCTCTCGCCGGAAGGGTTTTCCGGCTGCTCGGGCTCGGAAGGCGGATCCTGGGTCTCGGCGGCGGGCTCTTCCGCACCGGCGGGCGTCTGCGCTTCCTCGGGCGCCGGGCAGGCGGGATAGGCCTCGCGGTCCCAGGAATACGCCGCCATGTCCTCATCGTAGCGCAGGTTCAAGCCGGACTGTGCGAGCACGTCCTGCATGAGGTCCATATGGTACCACTGCTCGTCGAGCGAAATGAGGTTCCACCAATAGCTTTCTCCATCCAGCTGGCCCTCGACCACCTGGCACGTAAGCCCCGCCTCCCGGCACAAAAGCGCCCAGCTCTGCGCCATCGACCAGCTTGTGGCATAGCCCTCGCACAAAAGCGAATAGACCGGCGTCTTCGTTTCGCGCTCGGTGTAGGTAAAGCGCTCGGTGAGGTACGAATAGAGCAGCTGCATTTTATCCCAGTCGCTTTCGCGGATGCGCACGTAGACAGACGCCGCGCTCAACGTGTCTGCGACCTGCTTTGCCATGCTCTCGAGCGTGCGCGAAGGCTCGGGATACGTGAAGGTGACCTCGGCGATCCGGGGCGTCGCGCCCTGCGGGTAGTTTTCAAGCGTCACCTCCGGCATCGCCATCAGCCGGTCGAGGTTTTCTTCATAATACGTTTTCGCCAAAGCCGCATAGTCCGGCTCCTGCGCGTAGCCCGCGTAAACGGTGAGCACAGAATCGTAATTGTCCATCGCCTCGCGCAGCCGCCGCTCCAGATCGCGCGTGTTGCTGACGTATGGAATGTCCGATAGCGCCGTCTTCGTTTCGCGGAAGGTGATATCCACGTGGATCTCGTAGTAAGAAACGATGAGCGTGCACTCGTGCGACATGTAGTCGACCGCGTAAGCGCCCGCCGGGTCCTCCCGCGCCACGGAATACGCCGCCGCGGCCAGGTCCTCTTCGAGCGTTCCGGTGTACTGCCGGACGCGGATGACGCCGTGCTCGACCCCTCCGCGCACAAAATCGCGGATGGCCCGGCGAAGGCCGGCGTAGTCCCCGACGCTTACGACGTTCTTGTCCTGCTGCTCGGCCTGGCTCTGGCTGTGCGCCGAAACGCGGGTGTAGCTTGACGGAACGAAGCGGCTGCACGCCGATAACGCCGCGCAAAGCGACAAAGCCGCCGCCGTCAGCCGAACCTTCCTCATCCCGCCTCGCTCCTTTCCACCTGAAAATTGCTTTTTTGACTAAATATCGTCGTTATAGCGCTTGAAGCCCTCGCCGAGCACCTGATGCGCGGGCTGGACGATCATGAACGCGTTCGGGTCGATGCACTGCACGAGCTGCTTGAGCTCGGAGATCTGCCG
>DJQK01000081.1:5400-11289 GCA_002437575.1 Clostridiales bacterium UBA6388
ATAGCGCTCGGAAATGATGAGCGCAACGCTCGAATAATCCAAACCGTACAGCACAGCGTCGAGAACGCGCGAACAGATGAACAGCGTGATGGCGCTGTAGAGCGTTTTGGAAATGTCGCGGAAGACAAGGCCCGTGAGCACGAGAACGACTGTGTCGATCGCGAGCGTCACATAGCCCATCTTCACCTCGCGCAGATGCCGCTTGAGTAGCCGCGCGAGAATGTCGGTGCCGCCCGTCGTCGCGCCCGGCAGAAACACGAGCCCCAGCCCCGCGCCGGTCAGAACGCCTCCAAAGATCACGCCCAGCATCGTCTCGACCTGCGGCGCAGGAAGCCCCGCCAGAAGATCGATGAACAGCGAGTTGCACGCCATGCCGATCAGAGATCCGAAGAAAAAGCTGCGCCCAAGCTGCCGGTAGCCGATCACAAACAGCGGAATGTTCATCACCGCCGTGTAAAAGCCGATGCCGCCGCGCCCCAAAAGCCGCTGTAAGATCATCGCAATGCCGCTTAAGCCCCCGACGTTCAGCGAATTCGGCGCCAGAAACAGGTTAAAGCCCAGCGCAAACATCGCGTTTCCGACCACCAGAAGCGCGCAGTACCTGACCATGCTCCAGACCGGTTTTCGTTCCATGCCGCAAGCCTCCCATAAAAATCAGATGTCCAATGAAATTTGCGTTTCCTCCGTATCCTCCTGCCGCAGAAGCGCGCCTGCGCCCGGAATGGTGCGTGCGCGGTATCTGGCCTGATTGGAAATGGCGCTGTCTGCAAGCGTCTGCACGCGCACGACCTTCGCATTCTTTTTGAGCGCCATGACCGCGACGCCCTGCGTGGCTCTCGTCGTCTTTGCACTCAGCTGCGCCGTCGAGAAAATGAGCGCGCGGGAATCGGACGCGAAGAGCACCAGCTCTTCCTCCTGCGAAAGCGCGAGGACGGATACCAGCGGACTCTTGTCAGAATACGCGCCGGTGAGCTTTCTGCGGTTCGTTTTCGTCGCGTAGCCGGAAAGCTCGACCTTTGCGCACTTGCCGTTTTCAAAGACGAACAGGAGATTCCCCGAATAATCGCCCGGGAAGACGGCGGCAAAGAAGCTTTCGCCCTCGTCAAAGCCGAGCTTGCTGGGAAGATAGTCTCCGAGCGCAGATGCTTTTGCGTCGTCAAAGTCGGAAAGGCGCGTCTTGTAGACCTGACACTTGTCGGTGAAGACGAGAAGCTCGGCGCTGTTCGTCGTCTCGCGGCTCATAAGAAGGCCGTCGCCCTCCTTGAACTTCTGCTCGCCGGACATCCGCAGCGACTGCGGCGTGATCTTTTTGAAATAGCCCTCGCGCGATATAAACACCGTGACCGGATAATCGGGCACATCGGGCTCGTCGGGAACGTCCAGCTCATGGTCAAAGACGAGCAGCGTCTTTCTCGGCTGGCCGAACTTTGCGCTGACCGCGTCGAGCTCCTTGCAGATGACGGCCTTGACCTTTTTGTCCGAGCCCAGCAGCTCTTCAAGCTCTGCGATCTCCTTTTCGAGGCTGTCGGTCTCCTGCAAGCGGTTGAGCAAAAACTCTTTATTGATATTGCGCAGCTTGATCTCCGCCACGTACTCGGCCTGCACCTGATCGATGCCGAAGCCGATCATGAGGTTCGGGATGACCTCGGCGTCGAGCTCCGTTTCGCGGATGATGGCGATGGCCTTGTCGATATCCAGTAAAATTTTGCCGAGGCCCTTAAGAAGATGCAGCTTGTCCTTTTTCTTTTGCAGCTGGAAATACACCCGCCGCTTGACGCACTCGCAGCGCCACGCCGTCCACTCTTCGAAAATTTCGCGCACGCCCATCACGCGCGGCATTCCGCCGATGAGGATATTGAAATTGCAGCCGAACGAGTCCTGAAGCGTCGTGGTCTTGAACAGCTTCTGCATGAGCTTGTCTGGGTCCACGCCGCGCTTCAGATCGATCGTAAGCTTCAGGCCGTTCAGGTCCGTCTCGTCGCGCATATCGGCAATTTCGCGGATCTTTCCGGCCTTGATGAGCTCGGCGACCTTGTCCATGATAATTTCCGTCGCCGTGGTGTAGGGGATCTCATAGATCTCGATCATGTTCCCGTCTTTGACATAGCGCCATCTCGCGCGCAGGCGGAACGTGCCCCGGCCGGTCTTGTAAATTTGCAGCATTTCGGCAGCGTCGTAGAGAATTTCGCCGCCCGTCGGGAAATCCGGCGCGGGAAGGGTGTCGAGTAAATCCGCGTCCGGGTTTTTGATCAGCGCGACGGCGGTTTTGCAGACCTCGGTCAGGTTAAACGAGCAGATGTTCGACGCCATGCCGACCGCGATACCCATGTTGGCAGAGACCAGCACGTTCGGAAACGTCGTCGGCAGAAGCGCCGGCTCTTTCATCGTGCCGTCGTAGTTATCGACAAAGTCGACCGTGTCGGCGTCAATGTCGCGGAAGAGCTCGGCGCAGATGGGGTCCAGCTTGGCCTCCGTGTAACGGGACGCGGCGTAGGCCATATCGCGCGAGTAGACCTTGCCGAAGTTGCCTTTTGAATCGACAAACGGGTGCAGCAGCGTCTCGTTGCCTCTGGCAAGCCGGACCATCGTCTCATAGATGGCGGCGTCGCCGTGGGGATTTAAGCGCATGGTCTGGCCGACAATGTTGGCAGACTTCGTCCGGGCCCCATTGAGAAGGCCCATTTTGTACATCGTATAGAGTAATTTTCGGTGCGACGGCTTAAAGCCGTCAATTTCCGGGATCGCGCGCGAGACGATGACCGACATCGCGTAGGGCATATAGTTCTGCTCGAGCGTCTGGCAGATGGGCTGCTCCTGCACCTCGGCGTGCAGCCCCTGCACGTGCGGGTCCATCCTCTTCGGCGCGTCCGGTTGTTTTTTCTTCGCCATTTTTTTCGTTCCTTCGTTCTGCGGTTTCCTTATGATACATCCAGCTGGTCTAAATATTTATACCCATTTTCGGCGATATGGTCTTTTCTTCCCTGCAAATTATCGCCGAGCAGCAGATCGAACACCTGCTGCGTCAGGGCCATATCCTCGGGCATGACCTTGATGAGCCGCCTTGTCTCGGGGTTCATCGTCGTCATCCACATCATCTCGGGATCGTTTTCGCCGAGACCCTTGGAGCGGTTGATGGAGACCTTTTTGCCCTCGAGTGTTTTGAGGATCTCGCCCTTTTCCTGTTCGGTGTAAGCAAACCACGTCTTGTCCTTGCAGCCTATCTCGTACAAGGGCGATTCCGCGATATACACGTACCCCTGCGCAATGAGCGTCGGGCAGAGCCGGTAGATCATCG
Source organism: Clostridiales bacterium UBA6388 (assembly GCA_002437575.1). GTDB lineage: Bacteria > Bacillota > Clostridia > Oscillospirales > Oscillospiraceae > CAG-170. The sequence goes on from DJQK01000081.1 coordinate 8,696, forward strand.
TCAGGATCAAGGTCCGGATCTGGTAGCCGTCGACGTCTGCATCGGTGCAGATGACGACCTTGCTCCAGCGCAGGTTCGCAAGATCGAAATTCGACAAGTCCTTCGCCTTTTTCGTCTGCACTTCCACGCCGCAGCCGAGCACGCGGATGAGGTCTGTGATGATATCGGACTTGAAAATGCGCTCATAGTCCGCCTTCAGACAGTTGAGAATTTTGCCTCGCACGGGCATGATGCCCTGAAATTCCGCGTCGCGTGAGAGCTTGACCGAGCCCAGCGCGGAGTCGCCCTCGACGATGTAAATTTCGCGGCGGGAAACGTCCTTCGTGCGGCAGTCGACAAATTTCTGCACGCGGTTGGAAATATCCAGATTGCCGGTCAGCTTCTTTTTGATGTTCAGGCGCTGCTTTTCCGCCGACTCGCGGCTTCTTTTATTGATGAGCACCTGGTCTGCGATGCGGTCGGCCTCCTGCTTGTTCTCGATAAAATACACGTGCAGCCGTTCGCGGAAGAACTCGGTCATCGCGTCCTGCACAAACTTGTTGGTGATGGCCTTTTTCGTCTGGTTTTCATAGGAGGTCTGCGTGGAAAAGCAGTTCGTCACCAGCACCAGACAGTCGGCCACGTCCTGAAACGTGATCTTGGACTCGGATTTCGTGTATTTGTTCGTCGATTTGAGATAGGCGTCGATGGCGTAGACGAACGCATTTTTGGCCGCCTTCTCCGGCGCGCCGCCGTACTCGAGCCAGGACGAGTTGTGGTAGAATTCCAACCGGTTTACCTTGTTGGAAAAGCACAGCGCCGCCGAAATTTTGACCTTGTACTCGGGCTTATCCTCGCGGTCGCGGCCCTTGCGCTCGGTCTGCCAGAACTGCGGCGTCGTGAGCGCCTGATCTTCGGTCAGCTCGCGCACGTAGTCCAGAATGCCGTTTTCATACAGGAAATCCTTCTGCTCGAATTTTCCCGGCGCGGTCTCGAACCGGAAGCGGAAGGTCACGCCTGCGTTCACGACGGCCTGCCGCTTGAGCGTGTCTTCAAAGTATTCCTTCGGAATGTTGATGTCCGTGAACACGTCGAGATCGGGAAGCCAGTGGAACGTCGAGCCGGTCTTTTTCCGGTCGGCGGGCTCTTTTTTGAGCTTACCGACAATTTCGCCCCGCTCGAAGTGCAGAGAATACTTAAAGCCGTCTCTTCGGATCACGGCGTCAAAATAGCGCGAGGCATACTGCGTCGCGCACGCGCCCAGACCGTTGAGACCCAGAGAATACTCGTAGTCTCCTCCGGCGTTGTTGTCGTATTTGCCGCCGGCGTAGAGCTCACAGAACACGAGCTCCCAGTTGTATCTGCCCTCTTTTTCGTTCCAGTCGACCGGGCAGCCGCGGCCGAAGTCCTCAACCTCGATCGAGCAGTCCTGATACCTTGTGACGATGATCAGATCGCCGTGGCCTTCTCTGGCCTCGTCGATGGCGTTTGATAAAATTTCGAATACGGCGTGCTCGCAGCCGTCCAGACCGTCTGAGCCGAAGATGACCGCCGGACGCTTGCGCACCCGGTCCGCACCTTTGAGCGCGGAAATGCTGTCGTTGCCGTAGCCTTGCTGTTTTTTCATGCCTGCTCCTTCATTTTGTGCTTGTGTTGGCGTAATTACCCATTTTATTGTATTTAGTATACCGTTTTCCGGCCGCGAAGTCAAGTTTTGCCCGGTTTTGAAATTCTTGTCGGAATCGGCAAAAGGATGCGCGCAACTTTGGCGCATTTTGAAGGCGGTTTCTTCTTGCAAAAGGCCGCGATTCACGGTATCATATCAGTATTATTATGGCCGGGTGTTTGTTTTTTTGTGCGCACCCACTGCACGGATATGGAACAGAGGTATTTTATGACGAAAATCGGATTTGACAACCAGCGGTATCTGGAGCTGCAATCGAAAAAAATTCTCGAGCGCGTCGACAAGTTCGGCGGCAAGCTCTATCTGGAGTTCGGCGGCAAGCTCTTTGACGACTACCACGCCTCGCGCGTGCTGCCCGGCTTCGAGCCCGACAGCAAGATGAAAATGCTCCTGCAATTAAAAGATCAGGCAGAGATCGTCATCGCCATCTGCGCCGAGCACATCGAGCTCAACAAGCGCCGGGGCGATCTCGGCATCACCTACGACATGGACGTCATGCGCCTCATCGACGCGTTCCGCTCCATCGGCCTTACTGTTGGCAGCGTCGTCATCACGCAGTACCGCGGCCAGCACGCGGCGGAGCTGTTCCAGCACAAGCTGGAAAACCTCGGCGTTCGCGTCTACAAGCACTACCCCATCGCGGACTATCCGTCGAACATTTCCCTCATCGTCTCCGACGAGGGCTACGGCAAAAACGACTACATCGAAACCTCGCGTCCTGTCGTCGTCGTGACCGCGCCGGGCCCGGGTTCCGGTAAAATGGCGACGTGCCTGAGCCAGCTCTATCAGGAGCACAAGCGCGGCATGGAAGCGGGCTACGCCAAATACGAGACCTTCCCGGTCTGGAACCTGCCGCTCAAGCACCCGGTGAACCTGGCCTACGAGGCCGCGACGGCGGACCTGGCGGATGTGAACATGATCGACCCCTTCC
>DJQK01000151.1:0-8821 GCA_002437575.1 Clostridiales bacterium UBA6388
CATCCTGACCGATGCTCTGATTAACGAATTTCTACCATGTGGGTGTCCAACTTGCACTTGCAATTTGCGACCAGAAAAAAACCATTACTTTTGGGTCAGTACCCGAACAATCCGCAAAGCAGACCTTTCCAGCGTCACCCGGTCAGGCTCCTGACGGTACCGCTCCCCATCGGAGAGGAACATCCCGCCAAATTTCCAGTCGACGAGAAAAGAACGGATGAGATCGCTGTCTTCGCCGAGGGTTTCGCCGTTGACCGTCGAATCGGGCAGCAGAACGGCCTTGTATGTACCGGCGGCGATCGAAAACGGCAGACCGTAAATGTCGCGGAACGAGCCGATGCGGATATCGATGCTGCGCGGAAGCGTGCCTGTGCGCAAAATAGCAGCGGCGCTGGTCTGCACGCCTTCGGCAAAGCTCAAAGCGCACGCGCCTGTCAGCACCGGGTCTTCCGACCAGGATTCCTGCGACACGGCGTCAAACGGCGTTCTTTGCAGCGCGCAGCCGGGGGCCAGGCAGAACGTCACGCCATACTCGCGCATTTCCCGCCCGATGGCCTTGCCGACCGAGAAAATGAGATCGGGGTCAAACGAGCACGAAAGAAGCGAGGGTGCGGGGAAGCCGGTCGTGTACTGGTGCTGCACCGTGCCGTCGTCCTGCTCGATATCCTTTTTGAGTGCCAGACCGCACACGCCGGAAGCGATCGTATACGCCGCCAGCCCATAGCGCGGCAGCTCCGCCGATGCACCCAGCGCACCGGGGACATCCGTCGGGCAGAAGCCGAAGTCGCACACGAATTTCCGAAGGCTCGTGTCGTCCATGCCGGCAATGAACGTGAACGCGCTGCACGCGCCGGAGAGGACCTCGGAGAACTGGTGCCGCTCGTTATCGCCGCGGCAGCCGGTGAACGGACGGCCCTTTTTGCGGCTTCGGCGGGGAAGATTCCGGTCGGAAAGGCGGATGGCACGGCGTCTTGCAAGCTCGCGTTCTTCCGTTTCTTCGGGGTAGGTGTAAAGATGGATCGGCTCTTTTCTCGCCGGAAGCTCGGCGTTCGGGAACGCGCACGGCGTCACCGCCTGCACCACGGCAGAGCGCGTCAGTTTAATGGAGCCGGCCAGACAGGTCGCGCGGGAGCTCGTGCCGACGCGGATATCATAGAAGCCTTCTTCCAGCACGTAAGCCGAGGCTGCCTCGCGGAAAAGGGCAAGGTCCGTGACCGGGAAGCGCAGATGCAGCGTCTGCTTTTCGCCGGGCGCCAAAACCTGCGTCTTGGAAAACGCGTCCAAAAACCACGCGGGGCCGGTTTTTCCGCTGTCCGGCCGGGAAACATAGACCTGCACCGTCTCCTGTACGGCGTAGGTTTCGCCCGTGTTTTCCACGTCCGCGCTCACCGTCACGTCGCAGCCGTCGAGCCCCACGCTGATGGCAGTCAGCTCGGCCTTGCCGTAGCCCAGACCGTAGCCGAAGGGGTAGAGCACGTCGCCGCCGAAGGTGTCAAAATAGCGGTAGCCGAGGAAGCTGTCATACTGCTGCGCAGCAAGGCCGAACGCTTCGAGCTTTTCTGTCCAGCTGAACGAGAGCTTTCCGGACGGGCAGACCTTGCCGGTCAGAATGTCTGCCAGCGCGTAGCCCGCCTCCTGACCGGCCAGACCCGCAAACACGATCGCGCCGCAGCCTCTGGCCGTGTCGTTCAGCTCCATATAGCCCGGCGCGGCAATGATGAGCGCAACGCGGGAAAACGCGCCGGTGACCTTTTTGAGCATATCCTGCTCGAAGCTCGTCAGCTTCGGGTCATAGTGCGCCGCCGTGCGCGAAAGGACGACGACGGCCGCGTCGTTGGCGGAGGCGAACTCCTCCATGCTGAGGCTTCCGAGCGGCATTTCAGCGCCCTCCGGGTGCTCGAGCGCCCAGGCGCGGTATTTGTGCGCCAGCAGCTTATCCGGCTGCACAGCATCACCTGCGGCGGTAAGGCCGTCCAGAATGCCGATCTTCCGCCAGGGCTCCATGCCGGCAAGACCCGTCGGCGTAAAGATCTGGCCGATGCCGAAGATCGCAATGCGCACCGGCTCTTTGTTTTCCGGCGCGAACGGCAGCGTATGGTTTACGTTTTTGAGCAGCACGCAGCTTCCGGCCGCCGCCGCGCGGCTGACAAGGGCGTGCTCCTGCATTCTGGCTGTATATTCCATGGCTTTCTCCCATCAGTATAGCGGCATCACCGCGCAATTGTGTCTGCGAGCCTCGCCGGATCTTTTCCGCCAATGCTGCGGTTCGAAAAACGAGAAATACACAAAGTATTCCTTCGTTTTCCAAACCTTGCCTTGACGAAAAATCTCTCGCCGAGGCTTCTTGCCAAATTGCGCGGTGATGCCGAAAATTATAATCTCGTAAGGATATCATATCACAAAACCCGCCGTTCGGAAATGGGCAAAACCAAAAAAACGCACAGAATTGGGCGAATTTCTGCCGGACGTGCCAGCTTTTACAAAAAGTTCACGCAAAAGAGCCCCGCCGGGCTATAATAATAGCATACCTGTGTCCTGCATAAAATGGGCACGAAACGAAAGAGAAAAGGGAGGACGACGCCATGGCAAAGACCATTCTTGTGGTGGAGGACGATCAGAATATTTCGGAGCTGCTCCGGCTCTATTTGGAGAAAGAGGGCTATACCGTGAACATCGCCGACGACGGCGGGAAGGGTGTGGAGCTGTATCGAAGGCTCAAGCCCGATCTGGTGCTGCTGGATCTGATGCTGCCGGTGCTCGACGGCTGGGGGGTGCTCCGCGCCATCCGGCAGGACGGCAAAACGCCAGTCATCATGCTCACAGCCAAGGGCGAAACGATCGACAAGGTCTCGGGGCTCAAGCAGGGCGCAGACGACTATATCACCAAGCCCTTCGAGATGAAAGAGGTGCTGGCGCGGATCGAGGCGGTCCTTCGCCGCGCCGGCAATGCAGACGGCAGCAAGGAAAAGCCGCGACGGCTCACGTTTGACAAGCTGGTCATCGACCTTGACTCGTTTGAGCTCATCGTCGACGGCAAGCGCGTGGAGACGCCGCCGAAGGAAATGGAGCTTTTATACCATCTGGCCTCGACGCCGAACCGCGTGTACACCCGAAATCAGCTTTTAGACGAGGTCTGGGGCTTTGACTATTTCGGCGACAGCCGCACCGTCGACGTGCACATCAAGCGCCTGCGCGAAAAGCTCGAGGGCGTGTCGAACCAGTGGAGTCTTAAGACCGTCTGGGGCGTGGGGTATAAATTCGAGGTCGCGCCGCAATGAAAACCACGTTCTCGCGGTTGTTTTCGATGATCGCGGCGTTACTCATGCTCTGCCTTCTCATTACGGGCGTTGCATTCCGGTTTCTGATGATGGGCTGGATCGAGTCGGAAAAGCGAAAGAGCCTGAGCGCAGACGCTTCGGCGCTGGCTGACCTTGCCAAGGCGTATGATTCGTCAGGCGAGCTCGAGTTCAACTGGAACTTCCAGATCGGGCTGTCGCTGTTTTCCGAGGTCGGCGAGGTCGGCGCGCTCATCTGTGATGAAAACGGCATCGTGCGTATCTGCTCGTGCGACAGCCTCACGTGCAGCCACGTGGGAAAGCAGATCCCCGAGAGCTATCGCCGCGAAATGCTGCGCGATGGGGTATACTACGAAAAAGACGTCGATCTTTCGGGAATTTACGATGACAAGCGCTTTCTGGCCGGGCAGGCCATTGTGGACGACGACAGCGGAAATCTTGCCGGCTACGTCGTCGTTACCGCGCCCATGAACCAGACGAGCGACTATATGCTGCGCAGCAGCACGTTTTTCATCTACACGGCCATCGGTGCGCTGGGTCTGGCGCTCGTCGCGGCAACGTTTCTGTCGCGCTCTCTCGTCCGGCCGCTCGGCCAGATGGCGGACGTTGCCCGGCGCTTCGGCTACGGCGAGACCAAGCTTCGCGTCAGCCAGACCAAGGGCAACACCCGCGAGGTAAACGATCTGGCGCTGGCGTTCAACACGATGGCAGACTCTCTCGAGCAGTCCGAGCAGCGGCGGCAGGAGTTCATCGCGAACGTGTCGCACGAGCTCAAAACGCCCATGACCACGATCGGCGGCTATGTCGACGGCATTCTCGACGGCACGATCCCAAAGGAGAACGAAAAGCACTATCTGCAAATCGTCTCGAGCGAGGTCAGAAGGCTCTCCCGGCTCGTGCGCAGTATGCTGGATTTAAGCCGCATTCAGGCGCAGGGCGTGGACGAAGCACGCAAAACGCGCTTTGATCTCGGCGAGGCGATGGGAGACGTTCTCATTACGTTTGAGCAGAAGATCAACGCCAGAGGCTTGCAGGTGAACGTCGATATGCCGGAAAAGCCGGTCTGGACGAAGGCGGACCGCGACGCCATCACGCAGGTCATCTATAACCTGCTCGACAATGCGATCAAATTCTGCCCTGTGGGCGGAAGCCTCGGCTTGAGCCTCGAGCAGGACGGCCAGAAGGCGCGGCTTCACGTGCGCAACACCGGCCCGACCATCCCGCCCGAGGAGCTGCCGCTCGTCTTTGAGCGCTTCCATAAGGCGGACAAGGCCCGCTCTGCCGACCGCGAGGGCTGGGGACTCGGGCTTTACATCGCCAAGACCATTATCGGCGCGCACGGCGGCGAGATCAGCGCGTCGAGCGAGAACGGCGTGACGGATTTTTCCTTCACCCTGCCCGCGGTGCGGTAAAAGCCGTTCAAATCCGGGAACATTTCTTTTTACAAACTATTCAACATTCTTCCCGCAAAACCGGATATACTGATACTATCAAAGCAGCAAAGAGGGCGCTTTTGTATGGGCTACGATCAAAACAACAGCTTTTATCATACCGACGGTCAGGACGGCCGGAGCTGGCGCGACCAGACGAATATCTACCAGACGCCGCGCGAGCAGCCGACCCCGATGGGAAGCAGCAGCCGAGGCCGCCGGAAAGGCAGCTGGTTTGCGGGATTTCTGACCGTTCTGCTGGTTGCGGCGCTGTGCTTCGGCGTGTTCTACGTCGTCCACAACGTCGGCGTGCGGCTGGAGAAGACGGAAGACGGCTTCACCATCTCCATGTCCAGCCGCAGCAAAACGCCGGATGCGCCGGAGCAGACCACCGCGCAGGAGCCGGTCCCGGAAGAGGCCTCCGGCACACAGACGGCGCAGATTCCGGCAGCCGCAGAGCCGGGTGCGTTCGTCGGCTCGGGCACGAAGCTCAACATCGTCTCATCCCAGCCGGGCTCGGACACGACGTTTTCCGATCAGGCCGACGCCTTGAGCCTACAGGATATTTACAGCAGCGTCATTGACTCCGTGGTATCCATTTCCTCGGTGACCTCGAGCGGCACGGCCAGCGGAACGGGCATCATCATGTCCGCCGACGGCTATATCATCACGAACCACCACGTCATCAGCGGAGCGCTTGTCATCTCGGTCCTGACGAACGACAACAAGGAATATGAGGCCGCGCTCGTCGGAAGCGATGAAATGAGCGACCTCGCGGTTCTGAAGATCGACGCGAGGAATTTGCAGGCGGCGGAGTTCGGAGACTCGTCCCGGCTTCGCGTGGGAGACAGCGTCGTCGCCATCGGAGATCCGCTTGGCGTGCAGCTCAGAGGCACGATGACAAACGGCATCATCTCCGCGATCAACCGCGACCTGACCGTGGGCGACCGGACGATGACGCTCATCCAGACGAACGCCGCGCTCAATAACGGCAACTCCGGCGGGCCGCTCATCAACTGCTACGGGCAGGTCATCGGCATCAACACGGTGAAAATGAGCTCGTATTACGCCGGCGCCGCGTCGGTCGAGGGCCTTGGCTTTGCCATTCCGATCTCCGTCGCCAAGCCGATCGTCGACGAGCTGATCGAAAACGGCTACGTCGCGGGCCGTCCTGCCATCGGCATTTCGGGAGAAGCCCTTCCGACCTATTACCGGATGTATTATCGCCTGCCGGACGGTGTGTACGTCACCTCCGTCAACGACGGCAGCGATGCCAAGGCCAAGGGCATCCGCGAGGGCGATATCGTCACGGCCATCAACGGCCAGTCGATCAGCTCCATTGACGATCTGAACACCATCAAAAACCAGTATGCCGCCGGCGACGAGGTCACCCTCACCGTCTACCGCAGCGGCACGTATTCCGAGATCACCATCACCCTCGTCGATCAGGCTACCGGAAAATAACGAAATAAAGAAAAGAGCCGTCCGTCAGGATGGCTCTTTTTTGCGCTTATTCTTCGATCAATTTCCGCAGCGCCGGGAACAGGCGCAGGCTTCTTGGCAGGATCCCATTCATACAGGCGATGGCGACGCCGTAGTTGGTAAATGGGACGTTCTGGTCCTGGGCGCATTTCATGCGGTAGAGCATCTCGCGCTCGGAGAGCATACACCCGCCGCAGTGCAGAACGAGGGAAAAGCCGCTCAAATCCTCGGGAAAGCCCGTGCCGGCGCTGAGCTCGACGGAAATTTCCGCGCCGCTGTAGTTTTTCAGCCAACGTGGGAGCTTCACCGCGCCGATATCGCCGCATTGCCGGTGGTGCGTGCAGCCCTCGGAAATGAGCACTTTATCGCCGTCGCGAAGCGTTTTGAGCGCCGCCGCGCCGCGCACCGCCGTTTCCAGAAAGCCCTTGTACCGGGCCATGAGAATGGAAAACGACGTGAGCGGAATGTCCTCCGGGACGAGCTTCGACACGAGGCCGAACGCCTGCGAGTCCGTTACGACCATGTCGGGCTTTCTTCCGAGCGAGGATAAAAGTTTCGCCAGCTGTGTTTCCTTGACCACGATGCAGCAAGCGTCGCCGTCCAGCACATCGCGGATGGCCTGCACCTGCGGCAAAATCATCCGTCCCTTGGGGGCAGATTCGTCGATCGGCGTCACCAGAACGACAAGCCCATCGGGAGAAACCAGGTCTGCAATCAGCTTCCGGCCGTCTTCCTTTGGGGCAAGCGCTCCCAAGCGCTCCTTGAGCTCGAAAATTCCCTCGCCCGTCGCCGCGCTGACGCACAAAACGCCCTCCGGCGCCGCAGAAAACAGGTCTTTTTTGTTGAATACCACGACGTGCGGGATCAGCTTTTCGCGAAACAGCGACAAAAGCTCTTCGTCGTCCTTTTGCAGTCCTTTTGTTCCGTCGACCACGAGAACGGCGATGTCCGTTTTGTTGAGCACCCGCTTCGTGCGCAGCACGCGCTTCTGGCCGAGCTCGAGCTCGTCGTCGTCATAGCCCGGCGTGTCGATGATCAGAACCGGGCCGAGCGGCAGAAGCTCCATCGCCTTCTGCACAGGGTCTGTCGTCGTGCCCGGACGGCCGGAGACCACGGCTAAATCCTGCCCGGTGACGGCGTTGACGACGCTCGATTTTCCGGCGTTGCGCAGCCCGAAAAAGCCGATATGCAGCCGGTTGGCAGATGGGGTATCGTTGAGACTCATGGCAGCTCCTCCTGAAAATATTAGAAGTAGAGCGTCCCCGCGGCGGAGATGGGGGCGAAGATGGTTTCGACCTGCTCGGCGGTCAGCGTCAGGCCGAAGACAGTCTGGTAATAGTCGATGGCGGTCTGCGTCACGTCGATGTCTTCAAAAAGCGCGGGATACGTGGTCTTTGCCATCCACAAAAGCGTGATGGGCGTGTCGATGCCGGGGGTGTAGCTGCGGTACATACCGAGGGGCATTTTGTAGACCTGTTTGTCCTGCACGGCCTGAATGCCGCTCCAGTCATAGGTGCCGACGGTGTTGTGATAGAGGTCCTCCGGCTGGAAGGTGTTGAAGTTCGTCATGAAAATGACGCCGGGATTCCAGTCGTAGACCTGCTCGAGGTTCACGGTGACGGAGTTGTCGGTTGAAAGCTCGTTTGCCACGTTGATCGCGCCGATCGCGTCCGACCACCATTGGCCAAAGAAGAGCTGGCCGGAGGTCGTGATGGTGCTGTCGTTATACTGGAAGAGGAAGAAGGCACGCGCCCGGTCCTCGTCGGCAATGTCCTTGACCCGGTCCTGCACCATCGCGTAGACGTCCTCGCTGTAGCTCCGGCAGAGCGCGGCGCGGTCGTTTTCCGGGAAGATCTGAGACAGAAGGTCGATCCAGTTGTTGAGCGTCTCGATGCAGTTATACTGCCATTTGTTCGCCGAAACGGCCACGGCGCTGAAGCCGGCAGCGGTGAGCTTTTCGCCGAGCGCGGGGTTCGACGCACTGTAGAACACGACGTCCGGCGCGAGCTGCATGAGCTCTTCGGTGTTGACGTCCGTGCCGTTCATGAAGCCGGTCTGGGCGCTGAGAATTTCGGGGTAGAGCTGGGAAAGGAGGCTATTTTGCGCGGCAGACATACTCGACGGCGCGATGCCGACCAGCTTTTCCGCCGAGTCAAAGAACACGCAAAGAACCGACGGCAGCGGCAGAATGTCGCAGACGGCGATGCGCTGCGCGTTTTTGGGGACCTCGACGACGTTGTCATTGTGATCGGTGACGGTGATGAAGTCCGATTCCGGTTCCGCCGTCTCTTCGGACGCTGCTTCCGGTTCGGCTTCTTCCGTTTTGGTTTCCTCGGCCGGGGCGGCCTGCTCCGTTTTTGCGGGCTCGGCAGGCGCGGGGTCCTGTGAGGTCGCGGCGGGTGCGCAGCCGGCGAGCAGCAGCAGCGCCAGCAGCAGGCAGATGAGTTTTTTGAGATGGTTCATGATGATGTTCCTTTCCTGTAAGATGTTTTTAGATGTGATCTACCAAGTCAGGGTTTTGCGTACAAATTCTATTTAGGGTGTATCTGAAAACTCCCGGTGCGACCGGCAGCGAGGATTTTTTGCGCTGAGCAAGACATTTTTTCGCAGGAA
>DJQK01000151.1:8832-16680 GCA_002437575.1 Clostridiales bacterium UBA6388
ATTTCAAGGAAAAATGGCGCGGTGCAGCGTGAAAAGGCCCGCTGTCCGGGTGCGTTGGGGGTTTTCAGATACACCCTAGACGTGCGCGGCCAGATTCGGGATATCCTTGCGATAGCACCGGCCCGAGAACGCCTCGTGCGGTAAGGTGTAAAATGCGCTTTCCGCCGGAACGATGGGCCGATACAGGGGATCTGCGATCACGCGCTTCGCACCACGGAGCGCAGCTTCGATGTCCTCCTCGTCCTCGATTTGTGAATCGCATGGGCCGAGAATGCCGGCAGGCGTCTCCACGGGGCAGATGACCTTCGCCTCAATGCCGTATCCCACAGCCAGCGCCGCAGCAAGCGATTTTGCCGTCACGCTCTCGCCGATGATGACGGTATCGGGCGCGTGGGGGGCAAACGGGGACAATACGTGCGTATTTTCTCCCGTGCGGATGCTGCTTTTCAGCGCGTCAAACAGGACCGGCGAGAAAGCGTCCCCGAACGGTGCGCCCACGACATAGGGCGTTCCGAACGTTTCCTGAAGATATTGCGCCGCAGGAAGGCCCACGGACGAGACGACCAGATTCACCTCCGCCGCAGACGCTTTCTCGATGGCGGAAATGTCGCTTCCCATCGCAAAAACGCTCTGCACCGTGAAGCCCGCGTCCTGAAGTCTGCGCGCCATCGTCTGCACGCAGCCGTTCACGGAAAAATCGAGCGGCGTCGCGCCTAAGATGTTGACGGCGTTTTTCTTCTTTTCCGCTTTTTTCGTGATGAACCGCTCGGCATAGAGCCGCAGCGCCTGTCCCGCGCCGGAAACATAGGTCCCGATGCCGTTACTCGGCACGGCGAAGGATGGGATCTTCGTTCTGCGTTCGACCTCCCGCGCGATGGCCGGAAGATCGCAGCCGGTGATCATCGGAATGGGCGTACCGGCGAGGGCAATGAAGCGAGGATGCAGCTGCCGCGCCGCGTCCGTGATATCTGAGATCAGCTTTTCATCGTCTCCCATGACGGCCTCCAGCTCGGAAAGGCCCGAAATGTAGACGAGGCTGTCCATGTCGTACCAGCGCGGCTCGTCGTGCGTGTTATACGTCGAGTTGCAGCCCGACGCGTCGTGCATCACCGTCATGCCGCCGAGCTCAAAAAGCGCCGAGCAGACGCCGGACACATCGGCGGTGTACGTGGAAAGAAAGGCTTGCGTCTGTTTCATAGGCAGCTTTCACACCCCAATCCCTTTTGCTGGATAAAGTTTCGCGCGTCGCGCTCGGTTTCAAACGCCTCTTCCATGAGCTCCGCCATCCGGCGGAGGCCGTCAAAGCCAAACAGGCCGCCGCCTTCTACGATGTTCACAAAATGCTTTGTGCCGGTAAAATACGCGGCCTTCTGCCCGATGGCGAGCGTCGGCGCTTGCGTTTGGCGCGGCAGCACGCGGAGCTTGACCTGCACGGTGGCGTAAAGCTCGAGCTCGGGCGCGTTTTCTTGCAGCCAGCGAAAATCCTCCATGTCATCTGCGGCAATGGCGTCGGCGTAGATGCGCGTGACGTGAAAGCCGTGCGTAAGTAAGCACCGGGCCAGACTCATCGGCGCGGGAACGGCGGTGTAGTCGATCGCAATTTCCGTCTCGCCAAGAAGCAGCTTCGCGTGATGAAGCGCTGCTTCGGCTTTTTCTTCGTCCCTTGATGCGTCATAGTCTGTGCCAAGCGTTTCGCACAGCAGCCGGAGATTTTTCCGGATGGTTTCCTTCGTAAAGCTCAAAGGCAGATACAAAAACGTGCCGCCGAGCCGGTCAGAAAGGGCCTGTGCACCAGCTTTCGCCGGAGGATTGTAGGCGATATGCACGTTAGAGGCGCCCATGTGCTGATAGTCCTCGTAGGTTTTGCAGGCCGTAATGTCGCGAAGAGGCCGCCCGGTTTTTCGGACGATCTTCACAAGCTCCGACGTTTCGTCCGTCGGAAAACAGTTGCCGAGAATGTTTACCCCGCCGTCTGTCGTTTGCGGCCTCACAAGCGAATACAGCTGCCGCCGCATAAGCTGGTCGGGGCTCAAGCCGCTTTTGCGCATGATGGGGTTCATGTAGCAGTCGGTGAAATCGACCGTGGGGAATCTGTTTCGAAGCTCCCGGTAGCACAAAGGCAGATCGCAGCCCAGAAAATGATGGATGCAGCTCGTAAAGACGAGCACCGCGGGCGGCAGCTTGGGAAGCTTCTGCAAAATGTCCGTGACGCCTTCGATGAGGAGCGTCTCCATGTCGCCATCTAGGACGTTGTTTTCCTTGATCGTGATGGTCGAAAACCGGCTTTGCGCGTGCATTTCCGCCGCCGTCAGCACCACGCCGCGCAGACAGTTTCCCGCGCAGACGTAGATCTGATGCGCACCGGGAATGAGCATTCCGATGTGGACAATGTTCCACACGCCTCTGGCCGGCGCGCCGTATTCCAGCCCCGAGACAAAGGGTGCTGCGGTTTTTACATCCTTCAGGCGCACCATCGCGCCGTCTGTATTTTCCGGCGTTACGCGTTTTAACATGGCGAACCCTCACACGCACGAAGCACCGCGTCGGAAAGCGTCCGGTACTGCGCCGCCATTTCGCTTTCCGGGAAGGCTTCGATGACCGTTTGGGAAAGTTCCTCGGCCTGCTGGACGCTCTCGCTGAAGCAGAGGCTTCCGACGATGGAGGACGAAATGTCCTGCGCGAGCTCGCGCACCTTTTCTTCCTCGTTTTTGACGTTTCGCCGGTTGAGGATCAAACCGCCGAGCGAGGCGTAGCCGCGGCCCTTGAAATTTTCGATCGCCAGCGCGATATTGGCCGCCGCGTGCAGCGCCATATTTTCGCCCGAGGTCACGATGAAGACCTTGTCGGCGTAGCCCGCGCGCATCGGCATGGAAAACCCGCCGCACACCACGTCTCCCAAAACGTCATAAAACACAACGTCTGGCCGGAACGCTTCGTAAGCGCCCTTTTCCTCCAGCTTTTCAAGCGCCGCGATGATCCCGCGCCCCGCGCAGCCAAGCCCCGGCGTCGGGCCTCCTGCTTCCACGCAGATAACGCCGCCGAAGCCTGTGACGGCCATGTCAGAGAGCGAAAAGTCGTTTTTCCGTTCGCGCATGAGCCCGAGCGCGGTGTGCATTTTTGCCCCATGGGTCAGAAGCGTCGTCGAGTCGGCCTTCGGGTCGCAGCCGATCTGCATCACGCGAAGGCCTCGTTCTGCCAGCGCCGCCGCCAGATTGGAGACCGTCGTGGATTTTCCGATGCCGCCCTTGCCGTATACCGCGATCTTGATCATGTCCGTGTCCTCCCGTCCGTAAAATCGCCGCGCCCCACCGCGACGATGTAGCCGATGGCCTGCATCTGCTCGCGCAGCTTTTGAAGGCTCGTTTCGCCCGAGTCCTCGATGCCGGCCTTGTGGTCGTAAAGAAGATACTTTTTCCGCACCGCCATCGGCGATAAATTCGGCATCACCACGTTGCAGCCGGAAAGAACGCCTGCCTGCCGCCCCGTTCCGTCGAGCGTGCCGAGCGCCGTCGTCGCCGGAAGCAGCACATCCGGCAGCAGCAGCCGCACGAGGCTCAAAAAATACAGCGTCTGGGTCGCGCTTCCCGCCGGAAAATCGCGAAACGGCGTATCCTTGTGCGGAATAAACGGCCCCATGCCGACCATCTCGGGCTTCAATTTCGCCAGAAATTCAAAATCCGAGGCCAGCGTATCGGCCGTCTGATACGGAGCGCCGATCATCATGCCCGCGCCCGTCTGGTAGCCGATTTCCTTCAGATCCCGAAGACATCGCATCCGGTTTGAAAGGGAAAGCGCCGCCGGATGGAGCTTTGCGTAATGCGCCAAGTCCGCCGTCTCGTGGCGAAGCAGGTACCGGTCCGCGCCCGCGTCAAAAAACGCCTGATACGCTTCGCGCGATTTTTCGCCGATCGAGAGCGTGATGGCGCACTCTAGGTAAGCGGCGCGAATTTTCCGAACCAGCGCGGCGATCTTTTCGTCCGTCCACCAGACGTCTTCGCCGCCCTGTAAGACGAACGTGCGGTAGCCAAGCTGGTACCCTTCTTCGCAGCAGCTTAAAATTTCGTCCTCCGTCAGCCGGTAGCGCGAAACGCAGCGGTTCGAGCGGCGGATGCCGCAGTAATAGCAGTCGTTTTTGCAGTAGTTCGTAAATTCAACAATGCCGCGGAAGAAAACCTGCCGTCCGAAGCGCGCCTGCGCCCGCTGCCGCGCAAGATCCCGCGAAAACAGCTGATCGTCCTGTGAAGCTTTCGTGATCAATTGCACCCAGCCCGCGTGGGTGGGAATTTCGCCCTGCCGGAGCGCTGTGATCTGTTTCTGGATATCGTTCATAGCGGCCTTCTTTCCGCGCCGCAGCGCATGGACACGGGGATAACGTCCTGATACACGCCGTCGGCAGTCTGGATGCCGCCGATGACCGCATGGACGCCGAAAAATTCCGAGATGCAGCCCTCCGTCACCACGTCCGCGGCTTTTCCGTAGACGCTTTTTCCGCCGCGGCCCAGCATGAGCGCTTTGTTCGCCCGCCGGAGCGCATGGGCCGGAAAATGGGTGTTAAATAGGACGGTGAGGCCGGTTTTTGCCAGGTCTTCGATCGTGTCGAGCACCAGAAGCTGGTTTTTGAAATCGAGGTTCGACTCCGGCTCATCGAGCACCAGGACCCCGGGCTCGGAGGCAAGGGCTCTTGCAATCAGCACCATCTGAAGCTCGCCGCCGCTTAATTCACAGCAGCGCCTTCCTGTCAGGTGCAAAAGTCCCAGACGCTCGATGGCTTCGTGTACCTTCTGCATATCGAGCTTCGATGGCGCCGAAAACGGCCCGATATGGCTGCTTCTGCCGAGCAGGACCATTTCCTCGACCGTGCAGAACAAAGAACTTTGCTTCGCCTGCGGCACGTAGGCGACCTTTTGCCAGAGTGCACGCTCCGGTATGGCGCGCACGTCCTCGCCGTCCAGCGTGGTTTTGCCGCTTTTCCAGTGCGAGAGGTTCAGCATACACCGAAGAAGCGTCGTCTTGCCCGCGCCGTTGGGCCCTAAAATCGCCAGCACATCACCGGGCCCTGCTTCCAGACACACATCTTCCAGAAGCGGCTGCCCCGCGCGATAGGAAAAGCGCCCGCTCTGCACTTCCAGCTTCATAAGCTCCAACCTCCCTTTTTCCGAACGATCGTGATAAAAATCGGCGCACCGATGATCGCCGTTAAAATCGATACTGGAATTTCTGCCGCGCTGATAGTCCGGGCCAGCGTGTCGACCACCATCATAAAGACCGCCCCGCAGCTGATGCACGCCGGAAGAAGCCTTGCGTGGCTGCTGCCGAAGATCATGCGGCACACGTGCGGCACGAGAAGCCCCACCCAGCCGACCTGCCCGCACATCGCGACGCACGAGGCCGTCATGGACGCGCAGCACACGATGCAAAGCCCGCGCAGCCGCGTCATATTCGTGCCGAAGGTCCGCGCCTCATCATCGGAAAGCGGCAGCAGATTGAGCTTCCATCTTAAAAGCAGCAAGATCAAACAGGCGGCGATGATTGCCGGAGCGCCGAGCTGTAACGACTCGAAGCTGGCCGCGCTCAGACTGCCCATGAGCCAGTAGGTGATGGCCGGGAGCTGCGACTCGGGGTCTGCGGTGAATTTGACGAGCGAAACAAGGGCGGAAAACAGCGAGCCCATCATAATGCCCGACAGGATCATCGACGCCCGCGACCCGCCCTTTCCCATCAGGCACGTCAGTCCCACGGCCAGCGCGCCGAAGAAAAACGCCGTCAGCTGCACGCCGGTAAACCCGAAGCCCAGAAGCAGCGCCAGCGCCGCGCCGAAGCTTGCTCCCGAAGCCACGCCCAGCGTATCGGGCGTCGCGAGCGGATTGGCGAACATACTCTGAAACACGCAGCCGGAGACGGAAAGCCCCGCGCCGATAAGCCCCGCCAGCAAAACCCGCGGCAGCCGCATCGACCACAAGACGGTCGCCTTCTGCCGCCCGATATCCAGACCCTTCATGGACGCAAATAAATCCTTGACCGGCACGTTCATCCGGCCCACGCACAAACACACCAGTCCGATGAGCACCGGCGCGATCAGAAACACCGCCAGCTGCGCCGGATGCAGCCTGCCGGGAATCGTCTTTTGTTCCATCGTTCCTCCAAAAAAAGAAAACCGTACCCCCGAAGGATACGGCTGTGCCCGCCCACACACGCGTATGGCCGGGAAAACACGCATCGCTTTCACTTCAATCGAAGAAGCCTTCGGATTTTAGCGTCAGGGAGCTGGAAAATTGTCGGATATTTTTACTCGGAATAGATCTTGCCGGAGTACATGGTCTTTGCGCTCACGCCGGGAAGCCGGCCGAGCTTGCCGGTGAGGGTGTTGACCGCGTCCTGCGGCGCTTCCATCGCGACGCAGATGATGCTGATCTCGCGCTTTCGGTATGGGATGCCCATGCGGCCGAGAATATAGGGCGAAAACTCGTGCAGAAGCGAATTGACCTTCTCCACATCGCTCCCGGCCTCTAAAATGATGCTGACTACCGCAACTCTTGTGTCCATACCGCGCCTCCGTTATTTCTATCTTACCACCAGCTTCCAGCCGCTGTCAACCGCGTAAAAAATTCTTGTAGGAAATTCTTAAATTTCACGTTCCCTCTTGTGCTTTTGGACGAAGTATATGATGGTGTGCATACCATCTGAAGGTTCAAGACCAGGCGAGCGCTCCCTTGTGGAACGCGCAGCTTTTTGCAGCGCCTCCCTGCTGCCGCCAAATCCGCGAGAGCCGGGCGCGGCGGTTTGGGGTGTATTCTTCCAACGCCCGACGCACCCGGACAGCGGGCCTTTTCACGCTGTGCCGGTCCCATTGGGAGCTGAAGCATGGAAAAAGCTATGCAATTTTTTCAAAATTATGCAGCGCGCTTAACAAAGTTTCTCTGCACCTGTTACAATAAAGATAAGCTATTGGTGCGCAATTCCCTGCGGCTTCGGGTAGGGCGCTTTCTCATCCGTTCGCCCCAGGAGATAGTCGGTAGACAATCTATGGAGGAACTTTATGCTTAGACAGAAAAGAACTTGGGATTTGATCGGATGTATTCTAGGATTATCAGTCTTGGTCGTCGGCCTTGTTTTTCTAACTACACCGCCTGACGCATACAGCACTAGATCAGTGGATTACGCAGTTTTTGGCGCTGATTATTATACTTGTCAATATGAAGCAACGCAAATTGTTGCAGAGAACGTTGCAGCAACAGCAAATAATCTGCGTGAAATTGGCACAGCATTTGCACGCTACACTGGTGTTTTTTTCATAATGTCCGGTGCGCTTATTTTGATTCACTATGGAAAGAATTATTTTGTAGAAGTAGAATCTGTTCAGAACATAAACTCTGAAAGTATGGATTGTGAGGATACTATTGGTAGCGCGGAAGAAGCAAATTACCAGATAGCAGAAGAGTGACACATAGTAAAAAGCAGAGAGCGAGCTTTCCACTCTCTGCTTTTTATTTGCGCTCCAAAAGGTCAAGATACTTATAAACGGTCGTCCGGCTGAGATTACAGACGCGGGCGAACTCGCTGATGTTCAGCTGCTTGCCCTTATACGCCGGGTAATGGCGCAGAAATGTGGTGGGGATTTGGTCGGTTGTCAGGTGCGGTCTGCCGATGTGCTTTCCTTTGGCTCTGGCATTTGCCATTCCGGAGCGCACCCTTGCGCGTATCACAGCAAGCTCCAGCTGGCTGAACGCGCCTGCCATTTGCAAAAACGCCTCACTCCTGGGACTCGAGATGCGGCAGCTTTTTTCCGCGCGTCAGGAGCCAGCCGCTGGTGATGGCGGTCAGCGGGGCGACGGTGACAAGACCGAACGA
>DJQK01000151.1:16730-16991 GCA_002437575.1 Clostridiales bacterium UBA6388
CCACCGGCGTGCCCTGCGCCATAAAGACCATGAGAAGCGCGATGTAGCTGCCGGAATACGCCAGAAGCAGCGTCGTGGTCGTCGAGCCGCAGGCCGCGCGGCCCACGGCAAAGCCCGAGGCGATGGCCTCACGAGCGCGGATGCCGGGCTTTTTCTGCACGACCTCATAAACTGCCGAGCAGATATCGACGGATAAGTCCATGACCGCGCCGGACGAGCCGAGGAAGATCGACGCGACAAAGATCTTCGTCAGGTCAAGGT
>DJQK01000022.1:0-6948 GCA_002437575.1 Clostridiales bacterium UBA6388
TTGACAAGTCGTCCGCCCCTACCATGTGGTGCTGTGCCCAATGGGCCGATGTGGGCATCGGCCCCTACGGGTTTTCTGAAGATTTCAGCCTTTTGCGGTTACAGTTTCCAAATTTCTTTCGCGTACTGCTTGATCGTTCGGTCAGACGAGAAATATCCCGCCGAGGCGACGTTCATCAGGCACTTGCGGCCAAAGCCGACACGGTCGCGATAGTCGCGGTTGGCCTGCAATCTTGCCTGCTGGTAGGACGGAAGGTCCTTCAGGAGGAAGTAGTGGTCGGGCCGGTGCCAGCTTGCGCCGTCGAGAAGCGAGGTGTAGAGCTCACGCAGCTCCGAGTCCGTGGGCACGGTACCGTTGACGAGCGTGTCGACCGCTCTTTTGATGCGGGAATTGCTGTTATACACATCGCGGGCGCAGTAGCTTTCGCGAATATCGTTCAGTTCTTCCACGCTTGCGCCGAAGATATAGTTGTTTTCCAGTCCCGCGCGCTCGACGATCTCCACGTTCGCGCCGTCCATCGTGCCGAGCGTGACCGCGCCGTTGAGCATCAGCTTCATGTTGCCCGTACCGGACGCTTCTGTTCCGGCCGGCGAGATCTGCTCGGAAATGTCTGCCGCGGGGATGATGTGCTCTGCATACGAGCAGTTGTAGTTCTGCACAAAGACGACCTTCATCTTGTCGGCAACAGCCGGGTCGTTGTTGATGAGGTCTGCCACGCGGTTGATATACCGGATGATCGCTTTCGCGCGAACGTAGCCTGGCGCGGCCTTGGCGCCAAAGATGAACGCAGTCGGGGTGAAGTCGGTGATCGAGCCGTCCTTGAGGCCAAAGTAGATGTCCATGATCGAAAGCGCGTTCATGAGCTGGCGCTTGTACTCGTGGAGCCTCTTGACCTGCACGTCGAAAACGAAGCTCGGGTCTAATTTCACGCCCTCGCGCTCTTCGATCACCGCGCACAGCTGCCGCTTTTTCTCTAATTTAATGGCGTTGAACTGCTTGATCGTCATCTCGTCGAGATCGGCTTTGAGCCCCTCGAGCTTGTCAAGATCTGTCAGGAAACCTGTTCCGACCTTGCTCTCGATGAGGCCGCACAGCTCCGGATCGCACAGACCCAGCCAGCGGCGCGGGGTGATGCCGTTGGTCTTGTTCTGGAAGCGGTCGGGGTAGAATTTGTACCAGTCCTTAAAGAGGTCATTTTTGAGAATTTCCGAGTGGATCCGCGCCACGCCGTTGACGGCCGTCGACACGTAGACAGACAGGTTCGCCATATGGGCCTGATGGTCCTTGATGATGAAAAGGCCGCTGTTCGGGTGCTCGTTTTTGAGTCTCGTGTCGATTTTCTCGATGATGTCGCAGATCTCCGGCACGACCGAGCGCAGAAGCTCCAGGTCCCATTTTTCAAGTGCCTCGCCCATGACGGTGTGGTTCGTGTAGGAAAAGACCTGCGCCGCGATCTGGAACGCGGATTCAAAGTCCATGCCCTCGTTCTGGAGTAACCGGATGAGCTCGGGGATGGCCATCGCCGGGTGCGTGTCGTTGAGCTGCACGGCGTCAAATTCCGGAAGGCGGTAATAGTCGCTGCCGTGGTTTTCACGGAAGCTTCTGAGAATATCCTGTAAAGAAGCGCTGGACAGCACATACTGCTGCTTGATGCGAAGCTGCTTGCCTTCGAGTGTCGTATCATTCGGGTACAGAACGCGCGTGATATCCTCGGCCTTGTTCTTCGTTTCGAGCGCTTTTACATAGTTCTGCGCGTTAAACGCGTCAAAGTCGAGCTCCTTTTCGGCCTCGCACTGCCAGAGGCGAAGCGTGCCGATGGTGTTGTTCTCAAAGCCGATGACCGGCATATCATAGGGAACGGCGATGACGGACTGGTTTGCAAAGTCGACCTTCACGGCCAGCTTGTCGCGGCGGTGGCTCCAGGGATCGCCGTACTTCGTCCAGTCGTCGGCGTTTTCGCGCTGGCTGCCGTTTTCAAAGCTCTGCTTGAACAGGCCGAACCGGTAGCGAAGGCCGTAGCCCGTCAGGGGCACGTCGCAGGTCGCCGCGCTGTCGAGAAAACATGCCGCGAGCCTTCCCAGGCCGCCGTTACCCAGCGCCGCGTCTTCGATCTCCTCCATGCAGGCGATGTCCACGCCCTTTTCGCGGAAGGCTTCTCTGACCTCGTTCAGAATACCGAGATTAAAAAGGTTGCTGTAAACAAGCCGACCCACCAGATACTCCGCGGAAAAATAAAACGCGCGGCGTCCGGCGGTCTGGCGCTTTTTCGTCTTGACCCAGGCGTCGTTGATCAGGACCATCACGACCTCGCCCAGACACTCGTGCAGCCGCTCGGGCGTCGTTTCCTGCAGGGTCTCCTCATGGCGCAGGCGCAGAAGCGCCTCGGTCTGCTGTACGATCCGTTCTACTTCTCGTTCTACTTCGTTGCTCATATAACCTCTCCCATACCATGGCTCTGAAAAGAGCCGGATTTCACCGGGGTTTATCTGAATACCGGCTGTGCGGCCGACATGATTTCAGCTCCCCCTGACCACAAGCAGCCCTTCTGCCCGCAGACAGATGGGCTGCGACTTTTACATTGTGTATTATACGCGCTCAGCACGCTGTGTCAAACGCAAAATTTCCGCGGCCAGCTCGGAATTTGCCTGCCCGGGGCGCATCCGCCAGCGCCAGTTTTCCGGCTTGAGCGTTCCCGGCTCGTTCATGCGGGCCTCGCCTCCCAGACGCAGATAGTCCTGCATCTGCGCGACAAAGAGCTTTGCCTTCGATTTCGCGCCCGCCTCAATGATGGCCTGCGCCAGATCGTCTTCGGGTCCAATGCCGAGATATTCCCGCGCATAAGCGTCAGATTCCGGCGAAATTTTCGCGCACCACTGCTTGAGCGTCTCATTGTCGTGCGTGCCGGTGTAGCAGATGCAGTTTTCATCGTACTTGTGCGGCAGATAATTGCTCGGCTCGCGCGGATCAAACGCAAACTCGAGGACCTTCATCCCCGGCCAGCCGGAATCCTGCACGAGTTGCAAGACCTCCGGCGTCAAAAAGCCAAGATCCTCGGCGATGAACTCGATATCGGGATACGCGGCCTTGATCGCGTCGACCAGCTTGATCCCCGGCCCCTTGACCCAGCGGCCCTTGCGCGCGGTCTTGTTGACGGCGGGAATGCTCCAGTAGCTCTCGATGCCGCGGAAATGGTCGATGCGCACGACATCGTAGTTCCGGCCTGCCGCGCCGATGCGCTGGAGCCACCACGAAAAGCCGTCTCGCTCCATCTTCTCCCAGTCGTAGATGGGATTTCCCCAGTACTGGCCGTTCCGGCTGAACCCATCGGGCGGGCAGCCGGCGACGCATCTGGGCCGTCTCGTTCTTCCGAGCTGGAAGTTCTCAGGGTTTGCCCACACGTCCGCCGAGTCCAGCGGCACATAGATGGGGATATCGCCGATGATCTTCACGCCGCGCTCGTGCGCGTAAGCTCGTAATTTCTGCCACTGCGTGTGGAACACATACTGCAAGAAGCAGTGAAACTGCACGTCCTGCGCCAAAAGCTCGCGGTATCGGGAGAGCGCCTGCGGCTGATGAAGCCTTATATCCGCCGGCCACTCGAGCCACGGCCGGTCGTCAAAATGCGCCTTGATCGCCATGAAAAGCGCGTATTCTGGCAGCCATCCGGCCTCCTGCTTTGTAAATTCGGCAAAATCTGCGGGCGGCGCTTCAGCAAATGCGCCGAACGCCGCGTGGAGCATACGAAGCCGCTCGTCGTACATTTTCCGGAAGTCGACCTGATCGTCCCGCTCGGACCAGTCGACGCTCGAAAGCACCTCCCGGCTGAGCCAACCGGCCCCGATCAGCTGCTCGGGGTCAATGAGATACGGGTTCCCCGCGAAGGCCGAGAAGCCCTGATACGGCGAGTCTCCATAGCCCGGCGGGCAAAGCGGGAGGATCTGCCAGTATTTCTGCCCCGCCGCGTGCAGGAAGTCCACGAAGGCGTAGGCCTCTTTTCCGAAATTGCCGATGCCGTATTTTGATGGCAAGGACGTGATATGCAGCAGAATTCCGCTGCTTCGTTCCATAATGATCCCTCTTTCACCGCGTGATTTTCCGGACGCTCTGCCGGCACAGAAGTGTAAAC
This sequence comes from Clostridiales bacterium UBA6388, assembly GCA_002437575.1. GTDB lineage: Bacteria > Bacillota > Clostridia > Oscillospirales > Oscillospiraceae > CAG-170. Next base: position 4,127 of record DJQK01000022.1, read on the forward strand.
GGCACGGTCAGATGCTTCGCGCACCCGCCCTGCATACACGACATCAGAAGCTCAAACGAGCGTTTGGCCAGAAGCTCCACCGACTGCGAAACGGTCGTGAGCTTCGGCACATAGTACCCTCCGATGCGAAGTCCGTCGTAGCCCGCGACGGAAATATCCTCCGGCACGCGCAGCCCCTCGTCGAAAAGCGCCCGGATCGCGCCGATGGCGATGACGTCTGCCATGGCAAACACCGCCGTCAGATCCTTCCGGTCGCGCAGGGCCTGCTTCATGCCGTTGTAGCCGAACTCATACGAGTACCGGCCGGTATAATACATGGTTTTGTCGTCGAATGTCAAGCCGAAATTTGAAAACGCCTCCACACAGCCCGCATAGCGCTTGGCGCTGGTGTCGGAGATGGCGCGGTCGCCGCCGAGAACGGTGATGTTCCGGTGCCCGCAGCCGAGCAGGTGCTCCACCGCGCACGCAGCGCCCGCGCAGTCGTCGGTCGAGACGCTCGAGAGATTTGGAAACTCGAGCTTGCGCGCATCGTTCGTCACCACGACGGCCGGGACGGTGATCGAGCCAAAATCGCTGCGGAAATTCGCGTTGCTGCCGCCGAGGAACAGAACGCCGCTCGGCTTTCTCTCCCGGCAGATCTGCGCGGCGCGTCGCACCTCGTTTTCGTCTTCATCGATGAAATCGGCGATGACGGGATGGTCGGTGTCTGCAAAAAGGGATTGCAGCGTCTCGACCATCGCCGCGAACATTTCGTTTGACGTTCCCTTGACGACGATGAGAACGGACTTTGTGCGCTGCTGCTTGAGAAGCTGCGCGCTGGCGTTGCGCTCAAAGCCGTGCTGCTCGACAAGGGCAAGAATCGTGTTTCTCGCCTGATCGGAGACGTTCGGCTGATTGTTGAGCACACGCGAGACCGTACCGAGGGAGTATCCGCTGAGTCTCGCTAAGTCTTTGATGGTCAAGCCTCTCGCCTCCTTCGCAAAAATTATCCCTTGACTGCGCCCGCGGCCACACCCTTGATGATGTGCTTCTGGCACGTCAGATAGAACACGATGACCGGGATGATGGAAAGAAGAATGAGCGCCATCGTCGCGCCGAGGTCGACTGTGCCGTAGCTTCCCTTGAGATACTGGATGTGGATGGGGATGGTCAGATACTTCGTCCGGTCGAGGACCAGATACGGCAGCAGATAGTCGTTCCAGATCCACATGATCTCGAGAATGCCGACCGAGATCATCGTAGGTCTCAGCATCGGCAGGACCACGGAGAAGAACGTCCGCAGCGGGCCGCAGCCGTCGATGGCCGCCGCCTCTTCAATGTCCAGCGGGATCGCCTTGACAAAGCCCGTGAACATGAAAACGGCAAGACCCGCGCCAAATCCGAGGTAAATGACCGGAATCGTCCATGGGGTGTTCAGCTTCAGCGTATCGGCCGTTTTCGAGAGCGTAAACATGACCATCTGGAACGGCACGACCATGGAAAACACGCAAAGATAGTAGATCACGCGGCATACGAGCGAGCCCACGCGCGAAATATACCACGCGGCCATCGAGGTAAAGATCAGGATCAAGGCCGTCGACAAAACGGTGATGATCGTGCTGTAGAGCGCGGACTTCCAGAACGGATAGTTGCCGAAGGTCATGCCCTTGACGAAGTTGCTCAGGCCCGCGAAGCTCTCGCCGCTCGGCCAGCCGAAGGTGTCGGTCTTGACAAACGTGTTGACCTTGAACGAGTTCAGAAGCACCAGAAAAACCGGCATCACATAGACCACGCACAGAACGCCGAAGAAGATCGTCAGGGCGCGCTTGGCCTGCTTTTCTTTCGAAATTGCGCTGTTTTTCATCACTGCTGGACCTCCTTTTTCCGTGTGGCGTTGAGCTGGACGAGGCCGATGGCCGCAACCAGAATGAAGAACAGGACCGCCTTGGCCTGCGCGGTGCCTCTGGCGTTGGTGTTCTGGCCGTAGAAGGTGTTGTAGATGTTCAGCGCCAGCATCTCCGTCGTGTGCACCGTCGTGCCGTCGGGGTTGATGATATACGGCTGGCCGCCGGTGAGGGCGAGGTTCTGGTCGAAGAGCTTAAAGCCGTTGGTCAGCGTCAGGAACATACAGATCGTAATGGACGGCATGACGTTCGGGATCGTGACCCTCCAGAGCGTCTGCCACTTGTTCGCGCCGTCGATCTTCGCGGCCTCGAGCATATCCTCCGGCACGGCCTGAAGGCCTGCAATGTATATGATCATCATATAGCCGATCTGCTGCCAGCACATGAGGATGATCAGGCCCCAGAAGCCGAGCTTGGTGTTGAGCAGGATGGACGTTCCGTAATGGCTCAGAATGCCGTCAAAGATCATGCTCCAGATGTAGCCCAGCACGATGCCGCCGATGAGGTTCGGCATGAAGAAGACCGTCCGGAACAGGTTCGTGCCCTTGATGCCCTGCGTCAGCGCGTAGGCCACCGCGAAGGCCAGAACGTTGATGATGATGAGCGACACGATTGCAAACAGCGCCGTGTAGCCGAACGAATACCGGAAGCTTTCGTCGGCGAAGGCCTTGCCATAGTTGGCCAGGCCCACCCACGTCCACTTGCTGGTGGTCTTAAACTTGCAGAAGGACAAAAACAGGCCCTTCAAAAACGGATATACGAACCCGATGCAGAACGCGCCCGTCATCGGCAGCAAAAACAGCCAGAACATCCGCTGGATGGGCCGGCGGATCAGGCGGCTGTTGACCGCTGCGGGGTCTCTTCTATGCTTCATACCCTCATCTCCCGTTTCACATTTCATTCACGCTGCACGCAGAAAGCCTCATGCAGCCCTCCGCG